>JBKGZY010000046.1:0-15342 GCA_046543175.1 Dichotomicrobium sp. | reverse complement strand
GTCCCGCTTGCGGCGAGGTTCCCGCTCAAATGTCAAATTCAAAAGCTCCACGAGATTCAATAAGTTGCTGGTGGTCCTTATGATTCAGACATTTGCTCGGGCGGGTGCTGCAATGGGAGGCAAATGTCTGAATCGGACCACTAGCCGAGCCGCTTTTATCACATTTGCTGGTGGATGAAGATGCCGGGACACGCCCGGCACGGGTCAAGAATTGAGGCTTTTCATTTCGTCCGAACCGATGCGGCTGATCCAAAACGGATGAAATTGCGTAGAAGACGCAGCAATGACACAGGATCAAGGTATGAATAACCTCCCGACAGTTGCCGGAAGCGGCGGTCTCAGTCGGTATCTCGACGAGATCCGCAAGTTTCCGATGCTGGAACCGGAAGAAGAGTACATGCTCGCCAAGCGCTGGAAGGAGCATGAGGACACCGAAGCAGCGCACAAGCTCGTGACGTCGCATCTGCGTCTCGTCGCGCGCATCGCCATGGGCTATCGCGGCTACGGCCTGCCCATCGGCGAAGTCGTCTCCGAGGGCAATGTCGGCCTGATGCAGGCCGTCAAGCGATTCGACCCGGAGCGCGGCTTCCGGCTCGCGACCTACGCCATGTGGTGGATCCGCGCCTCGATCCAGGAATACATCCTGCGGTCGTGGTCGCTGGTCAAGATGGGCACGACAGCGAGCCAGAAAAAGCTGTTCTTCAATCTGCGCAAGATGAAGGGCCAGCTCGAAGCCTATGACGAAGGCGACCTGCGCCCGGAGCACGTCGCGAAAATCTCCGAGCAGCTTTCGGTCTCGGAAGAAGACGTCATCTCCATGAACCGCAGGCTGTCCGGCGACAGCTCGCTGAACGCGCCCCTGCGCGCGGATGTCGAAAGCGGCGAGTGGCAGGACTGGCTCGTGGACGAAGAGGATGTCAGCCAGGAGACCGCGCTCGCGGACAAGGAAGAACTGGAACAGCGCCGCGATTATCTGCGCGATGCGCTGGAGACGCTCAACGAGCGTGAACGGCGGATTTTCACGGCGCGGCGCCTGTCCGAGAATCCGCTGACGCTGGAAGAGCTTTCGCACGAGTTCGATGTCAGCCGTGAGCGCATTCGCCAGATCGAGGTGCGGGCGTTCGAGAAGGTCCAAAAGGCGGTGCAGAAATCGGCGCAGATGGCCGAGGCACCCGCCGGATAAGGAAAAGGCCCCGTGCGGGACCGGTTTCTGATCGTCCACAACCCGAATGCGGGCGCGCCCCGGCGCGACCTCATGGACGCCGTGACTGGTGGGCTTGAGGCCGCGAACTGCGTTGTGGAGGTCAGGGACGCCGCGTGCGATCAGGGCGGGCGCGACATCGCGTTCGAAGCGGCCAAGACCGGAGAAGTCGATGCCGTCGTCGCGGCGGGCGGCGACGGCACCATCCGCAGCGTCGCCGCCGGGCTTCGCGGCACAGCCATGCCGGTCGGGCTGCTGCCGCTCGGCACGGGCAATGTCATGGCCCACGAGATCGGTCTGTCGCGCAAGGCCGACGCCATCGTCAGGTGCCTGCGCGAAGGGGTCGCCGTTCCCGCTGTCGGCGGGACGGCGAATGATGCACCGTTCTTCCTGATGGCGGGCTGCGGGCTTGATGCCGAAGCCATTGCCGGGCTGAACACCCCCCTCAAGCGGCGTATCGGAAAGCTGGCCTATGTCTGGCCCGTGACCCGCGAGATCTTCCGCCCCGCGCCTGCGATCCGTGCCGTGCTCGACGGCCGGCGTCATAGCGCCCGCTGGATCGTGGTCTGCAAGGCCGGACGCTATGCCGGCGGGTTCACGCTATCGCCGGACAGCGACCTGTTCCAGCCAGGGCTGATTGCCGTTCTCTGCACCGCGCGCAGCGGGACCGGGCTTGTCCTCGACATTCTCGCCATCGGCGCCGGGTACGCCCGGCGCGCGCCGCATATCACCTTCGTGCCCTTTCGCCGCGGCCATTTCAGCGCGGAGCGGCCGATCGCGGTGCAGGTCGATGGCGAAAGCTTCGGCACCCTGCCGCTGACGGTCGCGGAGGACAACCTCGCGGTGAATATCCTCGTGCCCCGGGACATCGCGGCCGCGCGCCTCAAGGCATGGCCGCAGGCCGCGGCCTGAAAACGGTTCCGGTCCCCCGGACCATCACCGCTCGTCCACTTCTATCCACAGACCGCGCGAATCGTGCTAGCCTCTCAATCATGACGAAAGCGTGGCACGGGCGGCCTCTCAGGTCACCTGTCTGCGCTTTCCACTCCATCGGAATTCCGGAGCGGTTGCCTGCTTCGGAAACCTGGGGTTGGCGGCTTGTCCGGGTATCCGGGGGGCACTGAGGCGATAACCCAGTCCGGCCCGGCAGATTGGCCCGCCGATCCCGCAGCGACGGAATGCTGCGGCATTCCCGATACTTGCCGCATGACGCGGGACGCCCCGTTGCCATGCGGCGCGACAGAGATGGAGAGACCGATGCGGAATATTCTGCTGAAAACACTGGACGGGCGTGTTTCAGGACAATGTGAGGATCACATCATAAGGCGTCGGCTGGACACTCTCCACGATATCGATCTCATCCGGAAGACCAAATATCTCCATCCCCCGAGTTGAGCCATTGATTGTAAGGCGTTTTTTCCAATCTTAGCGATTGACGAATTCCAGAAGCCGGCCTTCACGGGCCGGCTTCTTCATGCTTGCTCTCGCCCATGTGCCTTTCGCTTTTGCATCTGAAAGGCTATGTTGGCTGTAATGTGTGCAATCAAGGGGTATTCGATGAGCCAGTCTCAGCCCGAGCCGCTATCGGCGTCCGTCGAACCGTGCGATCCGATCTGGTCGGAGGTCCGTGCCCAGGCCGAAGCCATCGTGAGCAAGGAGCCGGCGCTGGCCGGTTTCGTCTCGACGACGATCCTCAACCAGAACCGGCTGGAAGACGCCATCCTGTTCCGTCTGGCACAGCGGCTGGACCGCGCCGACTTGCCGAGCGACCTCATCCGGCAGACCTTCAGGCAGCTTCTGGCTGCGCAGCCGGAACTGGGCGAGATGTTCCGCGCGGACCTGGCAGCCGTCATGGACCGCGACCCGGCCTGCCAGCGGGCGGTCGAGCCGATCCTGTATTTCAAGGGTTTCCACGCGCTGCAAACCTACCGCTTCGCCCATGCGCTCTGGGAAGCCGGCCGACGGGACTTCGCGCTGTATCTCCAAAGCCAGTCATCGCGCGTTTTCGGCACCGATATTCACCCCAACGCGCAGATCGGGCGCGGGATCATGCTCGACCACGCCACGGGGCTGGTCGTGGGCGAGACCGCGGTCGTCGGCGATCAGACCTCGATCCTCCATGCCGTAACCCTCGGGGGCAGCGGCAAGGAAACCGGCGACCGGCACCCGAAGATCGGCTGCGGCGTCATGATCGGCGCAGGCGCGAAGATCCTCGGCAACATTTCGGTGGGCGACTGCGTGCGTATCGCCGCGGGCAGCGTCGTTCTCAAGGACGTGCCGCCGCGCACGACCGTGGCCGGGGTTCCGGCGAAGGTGGTCGGCAAGGCCGGCTGCCCGGAACCTGCGCGGGCCATGAACCAGCTTTTCGGCTCCATCGGCTCCGACGACACCCAGCCGGCGCCGGAATGAATCCGGCGCCCCGCTTGACCTCGCGCGGTGCCGTTTGTACCGATGGCGAGGTCTTCCAGCGGCGCGACGCGCGCGGGCGAAATCGAACAATCTTCAAGGATCATGTGACATGAAGCGCGACGAGATCACGCGCCTGCAGGGCTATTTGCAGCGCAAGTTCGAACTGCCCGAGCTGGAGGTGCGCCCGCGCCAAAAGCAGGACGACTCCGCGGAGGTCTATATCGGCGGGGAATTCATCGGGGTTCTCTACCGCGACGATGACGACGAGGATCTGTCGTATCAGTTCCAGATGGCCATCCTGGAAATGGACCTGGATTAGCGGCGCGGCCGCCTGTCGTGCGATGCATCGGCCCTGCGGGCCTGTTGACTAACTTGCCGGCTTCGTCGTAGGACCCGGGAGCGAACAACCGAGTACCCCGGAGTGCTACCTGCTGACTGCTGACCCGGGATCGGGATGTGCCCGGTCGACAACGGTCCCGTGTCTGCGCCGCGTGACGGCATTCCGCGGCGCAGACACGGGACGACAGCGGACCTCAACGCCCGACAGCCGGGGAGTGTCGTCCCGGGTGCTGCACAGCACGTTCGTGATGCGCTGCTGACCCGGGACCTGATTACGACCGAGTGTAGCCCGGGTGAAGCGCAGCGGAGTCGAAGACGAGCGCGGAGCCGCAGGCCGACGCGAAGCGGCGAAGCGACCAAACGCGGGATCATTTGATAGAGCGCCCGGGTTCCGCTGCGCTTCACCCGGGCTACTTGCTACTTGCTACCTGCTGGCTGCTATTGGCGTGGCCCGGCAATGACGGGGTTCTGATTGATCGGAAAATGCTCTACAGCCCCAGAAGCTGCTCCGCCCGGCTCGGCCGCGATCCGGGAATGTAAGCGTCAAATGCCGCCCAGAACTGATCGCGCAGGACGTTGCGCTCCTGCATGACCTCGTGACGCACGCCGGGAATCAGCACATGCGCGCCCATGCGTAGCCGGCTGGCGAAGCCCTCGATCGCGCGCAGGGACACAATCGAGTCGTTGCCCGAAGCCACGATCAGCGCCGGCACCTTGACCGAGCGCGGGAAATCCGGGCCGTTCAACAGCGCCATGGACTGGCACGCCGCGTGATACCAGCCGATCGTCGGCGAGCCGACCGCAAGCTCAGGCGCGGTGCGCAGCACTTCCTGCGTGCGCGCATAGCGTTGGCCGTCGCTGGTGAGCGGGTTGCCGTCGAACGGCGCTTCATCCCAGGAGGCGCTTGTCCCGCCCGGCACGAACATGGTGCCGAAGCCGCACAGGGTGAGGATCTCTGCAACGCGGCACGAGGCGGGCACGCGGCTTTGCGACTCTTCAAGCTGTATCATCGGGGCCGTCAGGATGATGCGGTCGAACCAGCACATGCGCGAGCGCGTCGCCCGCAGCAGGATATTGCCGCCCATGGAATGCGCGAGCGCGTAATATGGCGCGGGACAATCCGGCAAGACGATCTCGGCCATGAACTGCTCGAGATCGGCGTCGTACTGCGCGAAATCGTCGACATGGCCCTTGCGCGGGTTGGCCAGCGGACGCGACGACCCGCCCTGCCCGCGGAAATCCATGATGGCCACGGCGAAGCCGCGCCGGCGCAAATCCGAGACGACCTCGAAATATTTTTCGATGAATTCGCCGCGCCCCATCAAGATACACACGGTGCCGAGCTTGTTCAGCCCCGTCGGACCCCACCAGGCAAAGCGGATTCGCGCACCATCGCTCGCCAGGAAGTAATCGGCCGTCACGCCGCCGGGGACAGGATTGCGCGGCGTCGATACCAGCACCGCGCTGGAAGCCGTGCTCACATTCTGCCCCGCATCGACGCGCGTCAGCATTTTCGTGTCCCCGCAGTCACAGCATGGACCGCCGTCACCTCGGCCAGAGGCGATAGCCCCGTTCGGCGGCATTCAAACGCATAGCCCCGAGCACCCGCCCGGAGCAACCATCAATTGTGAGTTGATAGGCGGTTCCGTTGGGCCGGCGCGCGCGAAGCCGGAACTTGTCCCCGGCGCGCTCCAGCCGGTCGAAATCCCACCAGCCCTGTAGCTTGAGACGCCGGCGAATCTGCTCGGGCGGTGTGCAGTCGCTGTCCCGCGCGAGGCCGGGCACCATCATGCCCTGGAAGACATCCGGCAGTCGTTCCAGCCGCTTCGGCCCGTCGCCGGCCGGAACAACTGTGGCCGCGCTTCCCGAATGCTGCCGGTCTGGCGGCACGGCTGCCGTGAAGGAGTTGTCCCCACCCATGTTCGGCATGTGTTCGCCGGCGCGGGCGGGCGCGCTTATATCGGCGGCGAGACAGACCGCCAGCAAGAAGACGAAGAGCAATACCGGGCGGGACCGGCGAAAGGGGGGCTGGCAAGGCGTTTCGCTTCGGGAAGACGTCATGACGTGGCGATGATGCCACGGGGGCGATGAACCGCCACCGAACGGCGCCGGCAGGCGTCTTTCATGGGGCTGCGAGGTCTTGACACCACCTGGCGAAACCCTATCTCCCGACTGCATACGCCAATCTTGGGTATGCGTCTTCTGGCCAACTGGCAGAGTAAATGCATGTCGCTCACAAGGAGGATATAGCATGAGACGTTTTGATCTTACCCCCCTCTATAAGTCGACTGTCGGCTTTGACCATGTTGCGTCCATCCTGGAGCAACTGGCCGCGGCTGAAACGGACAATGGCTATCCGCCCTATAACATAGAGCGGGTGGACGAGAATAACTACCGCATTACGATGGCCGTTGCCGGTTTCGGCGAGAACGATCTCGACATAGAGATCCGCGAAGGCACACTGCGTATCGCGGGGAACAAGCCGTCCGAAGCGGAACAGGGCGAATCCGAGACGGTGTTCCTGCATCGTGGCATCGCCGCGCGCAATTTCGAGCGCCGGTTCCGCTTGGCCGAGCATGTCGAGGTCAACGGTGCCAAGCTTGAAAACGGCTTGCTGCACATCGACCTTCGCCGCGAACTGCCCGACGCGATGAAGCCACGCAAGATCGAGATCGCCAATGCCAATGCCAACGGGCAGGCGACGATCGAGGCGCGCGCCGGTCAGGTGAACTGAACGGGCAAGGCAGGCAAAGCCATAGCGCTAACGAGGGCGGACCCGGCCAGGGTTCCGCCCTTTATCATGTGCGGGAAGCCTGACGATCGGATGTCTCGCCAGCTGCGAACGGACGGGGTGCTCGCGCGGTTTTCGATCAGACTGAACCACATCATGCCCGTGCTTGCCTGTCCTTGGGCTCGACCCCAGGAACACGGGCATCCAATGCCGCAGAATGTTGATTCGCAAGTTGGATTGCCGGATCAAGTCCGGCAATGACGAAACTGAAGCGGTTCGGCCTGACCGAAATTCGCGCTACAGCATCGGGCGACAAATCCGGATCGTCCGATGCTGTAGAGTCTTTGGTTGTCGCGCCGGGTTTGCGAAAAACCGGTTTCCACTTTTTCGCCCGGCGCTCTAAGAGTCCTTCTGGCGCCAATAGAAGCCATCCTGGCGCTCGGCCCTCAGGCGTCTTCAGAGACTTTACCGCCGGCTGCCGGTGCGATCTCCACGGACTCGCCGCAGCCGCAGGCGCTGGTCTGGTTGGGGTTGTTGAACACGAAGCCCGAGGACAGCTTGCCCTCCTGGTAGTCCATTTCCGTGCCGAGCAGAAACAGCGTGGCCTGCGGCTCGATCAACAGCCTGACACCCTTTTCCTCCACGACATCGTCCGTCGGGCCGACTTCGGCGGCATATTCCATGGTGTATTCCATGCCCGCGCAGCCGCCCTTCTTCAGCCCGACACGCACGCCCGCGACCGGTTCTTCGCGCGCCGCGATGATTTCCGAGAGGCGCTTGGCCGCCGCGTCGGTCAGGCTGAGAACCTTGAAAGAATTGGCACGTGTCATGAATAGCGATCCGTCATGTCTGCGGTTTCGTTCTCTTGAGTATGGGATAACCCGGCGGCTTTGCCAACCCGTCGTGCCGATCCGCATTCCCGCCATGCCCTCGTAACGAGGCCGCCCACCGGCATCAGAAGATGCCGAGCGTCATCTGCGCCTCTTCGGACATGCGCGACATGTCCCAGGGCGGATCGAAGGTCAGTTCCACCTTCGCGCCGCTCACGCCCGGCACGGCGCTCACGGCGTTCTCCACCCAGATCGGCATTTCGCCGGCCACCGGGCAGCCGGGCGCGGTCAGCGTCATCAGCACCTTGACCATGCGGTCATCTTCGATCTCGACACGGTAGATCAGGCCCAGCTCGTAGATATCGACCGGGATTTCCGGGTCGTAGACCGTCTTCAGCGACGCGATGATGTCCGCGCTCATGCGCTCCAGTTCTTCCTGCGGGATCGCCGAACTCTGTTCGCCGCCCGTCTCCGCCGACGCCGTTTCCTGCGCTTCGGTGGAAGTGGCCGGCGTCTCGGTCTCCTCCGGCTGCTTGGCGTCAGCCTCCGCCGGTTCGCTGATCCATTCGTTCATATCGTCGCTCCCTTAGGCGAAAAAGCTCTGTGCGCGCGTAATGGCGTCAACCAGCGCGTCGACCTCCTCGGTCGTGTTGTAAAGGCCGAACGACGCACGGCAGGTCGCGGTGACACCGAAGCGCGCCATCAGCGGCTCGGCGCAATGATGCCCGGCGCGCACCGCCACGCCCGAACGGTCCATGATCGTCGCCATGTCATGGGCATGGGCGTCCTTCATGTCGAAGGACACGATCGACCCCTTGCCCGGCGCCTCGCCGATCAGCCGCAGCGAGTTGATCGCGCGCAGCTGTTCATGTGCGTAATCGCGCAGCCGCGCCTCGTGGGCCGCGATCCGCTCGCGTCCGAGGCTCATCACGTAGTCCAGCGCCGCGCCCAGCCCGATCGCCTGCACGATCGGCGGCGTGCCGGCCTCGAACTTGTGCGGCGGCACGCCATAGGTGATGTCGTCGGTGCGCACCGACTCGATCATCTCGCCGCCGCCGAGAAACGGCGGCATGGCTTCGAGATGCTCGCGCTTGGCGTAGAGCACCCCGATGCCGGACGGGCCGTAGACCTTGTGGCCCGTGAACACGTAGAAATCGCAGCCGATGTCCTGAACGTCCACCGGCAGATGCACCGCGCCCTGGCTGCCGTCGACGAGCACCGGGATACCGCGCTCATGGGCGATGCGCGTGACCTCCTTCACCGGCACGACGGTTCCGAGCACGTTGGAAATATGCGTGATCGCCACCATCCTGGTGCGCGGGCTCAGCGCCCGCTCGAACGCCTCCAGGCTGAACGAGCCGTCATCGCCGACCGGCACCCAGACCAGCTTCGCGCCGCGCCGCTCGCGGTGGAAATGCCACGGCACGATGTTGGAATGGTGCTCCATGATGGTGAGGACGATCTCGTCGCCCTCGCCGATGCGCATCCCGCCGAAGGACTGCGCGACGAGATTGATCGCCGCCGTGGCATTCGAGGTGAAGATGATCTCGTCGCTCGACGGCGCGTTCAGGTATGTCGCGGCCGTGCCGCGCGCGTTCTCGTAAGCCTCGGTCGATGCGTTGCTGAGATAGTGCAGCCCGCGATGGACATTGGCGTATTCCTGCGCATAGGCGTGCTGGATCGCGTCCAGCACCGCCTTCGGCTTCTGCGCCGAGGCGGCGTTGTCGAGATAAACGAGCGGCTTGCCGTACACCTCCCGTGACAGGATCGGGAAATCGTCCCTGATCCGCAGCGGATCGAGCGGCGCTTCCGGCCCCACCGCCGGTTCGCCCGTACGCGGAATATTCGCCTGGTCCATCAAATCGGCTTTCCTAACCCCGTTGTCACGCGCCCTTGTCGACCGAATAGCTGAGCCAGTCCGCCGTGCGGGCCGTCAGCGCGTCGCGCAGGCGTTCGTTCTCGATGCCGTCGAAGACCTCGTCAACGAAGGCGGCGATCAGCAGCGCGCGGGCTTCCGGCTCGGGCATGCCGCGCGAGCGCAGGTAGAACATGGCGTCCGCGTCGAGCTGGCCCGAGGTCGAGCCGTGGCCGCAGACCACGTCGTCGGCGTAAATCTCCAGTTCCGGCTTGGAATCGAACTCCGCCTCGTCGGAGAGCAGCAGCGCATTCGCCATCTGCTTGCCGTCGGTCTTCTGCGCGCCGGGATGCACATGCACCTTGGCCTGGAACACCGAGCGCGACTTGTCGTCGAGCACGGATTTCACCAGTTCGCGGCTCCAGCACGACGGCACCGCATGCTCGATCACCATGGTCGTGTCGAAATGCTGCGTGCCCCGGCCGAGGCAGGCGCCGTTCACCGACGCGGCCGTATCCTCGCCGGCGTAGCGCAGGAACACCTGGTTGCGGGTCAATTCGCCGCCGGCATTGAGATGCGTCGCACGGTAGGTCACGCCCGCCCCCAGCCACAGGTTCCAGCTCGCCAGATGCGTCGTGGCCCTGTTCTCGTCCTGGATCTTCAGGTGCTCGATCCGCGCGCCATCGCCCGCCGAAAGCTCGGTCATCGCGAAGCTGTGGAACGCTGTTTCCGACAGGCTGACGTAATGCTCGATCACGCTCGCTTCCGCGCCGCTTTCCACGCGGATCAGGTTGCGGGTGGCCACGCGGCCCGGCTCATCGCCGGTGTTGACATAAACGAGATGGACCGGCTTGGCGGCCGTCCCGTTCGCCGGCGCGGCGATGCGCACCGCGGCCCCGTCGGTCATGAAGGCGGTGACGAGGCTGGCGACCGTTTCACCGTCCTGCGGATTTGTGCGGCCAAACGCGTCCTCGAACCAGCCGGGGCGCGTCGCCAGCGCTTCGCAAAGGCTCATCACCTGCACGTTGGGCGCCTCCACGGCACTGATCGGTTGATGATAGCCATTGACGAACACCACGACATGGGCGTCCAGAGCCGCGAAATGCCCGAGCGCGCGCTCGAGTTCCGCCTCGCCGATGCCGCCGGTTCGCGGCGCGGGCGGGAACGCCTCGCGCATGCGGGCGCGCAGATCGGTATATTTCCATTCCTCGACGCGGCGATGCGGCAGCCCGCTGCGGGCGAACGCGGTAATCGCCTGTTCGCGGAGCCGGCGCAGTCGCTCGTCGGTTTCGCGCGCGATGTCGCCCTCGAAATAGCGCAGGATCTGCGCCTCGGCCGGCGAATGATCCTCCGTCACGCGCACTGGCGTTTCTATGTTCATCGCTGGCTCCATTACGCGGCCTGTTCGCCGTAAGCGGCGTAACCCGATTTCTCCAACTCGCGCGCCAGTTCCTTGTCGCCCGAGCGCGCGATCCTGCCGCCAATCAGCACATGCACGTGATCCGGCACAATGTAGTCCAGCAGGCGCTGATAGTGCGTGATCAGCAGGATCGCCCGGTCGGGATGGCGCAGCTTGTTCACGCCGTCGGCGACGATGCGCACCGCGTCGATATCCAGCCCGGAGTCGGTCTCGTCCAGCACGCACATGCCCGGCTCCATCAGCGCCATCTGGAGAATCTCGAAGCGCTTCTTCTCGCCGCCGGAAAAGCCGGTGTTGACCGGGCGCTTGAGCATGTCCATCGAGATGCCGAGATCGCCGGCCTTCTGGCGCACCAGCTTCATGAAGTCCGGCGTGGTCAGCTCGGATTCGCCGCGCGCCTTGCGATGCGCGTTGATCGCCGTGCGCAGGAAGGTCATCGAGGCGACGCCCGCGATCTCGAGTGGATACTGGAAGGCCAGGAACACGCCGGCGCGGGCGCGCTCGTCCGGCTCCATCTCCAGCAGGTCTTCCCCGTTCCAGTGGATCGAGCCTTCCGTGACCTCGTAGTCCTCCTTGCCGGCCAGCACATAGGCCAGCGTGGACTTGCCCGAGCCGTTCGGCCCCATCAGCGCATGAACCTCGCCCTTCGGCACGGTGAGGTCGAGGCCGCGGATGATTTCGGTATCGTCTTCTGCGATCTTCACATGCAAGTTCTTGATTTCGAGCATCTGCTATTTCCCGTCACTTCCTGTTTCTCGCGAACGGCGGATGCCGCCCCGTTCATGTTCGTATTCGTAGCTATCGGACCGACGCCGGATTGTCGCTGTCATGGACGCGCTCGTGCCGCCCCGCCGCGATCCAGCCCGCGAAAAGCTGCACCGTGCAGCCGATCGCCGTGCTCGCCCCGATGCCCAGCGGGCTCAGCGCGAACAGCGCGACGATCAGCGGCGCCGAGAACGCAAGCGCTGTCAGAATCCCCACGACGTGCGCCCGTCCGCCGGCATTGATACCAGCCTTGAGGTCGCGTTTCAGTCCTGACATCAGGACTTGCAAGGCCGCGATCATCCCACGCTTCCTTCCAGGCTGATGCCGATCAGGCGCTGCGTCTCGGCCATGAACTCCATCGGCAATTGCTGAATGACGTCGCGCACGAAGCCGTTGACGATCAGCGCGACCGCTTCTTCTTCCGACAGCCCGCGCGACATCACGTAGAAGAGCTGGTCATCGGAGATCTTCGAGGTGGTCGCCTCGTGCTCGAACTGCGCGGTCGGGTTCTTCGCCTCGATATAGGGCACGGTGTGCGCGCCGCACTTGTCGCCGATCAGCAGGCTGTCGCACTGCGTGAAGTTGCGCGCGCCGCGCGCCTTGCGGTGCGCGGAGACCAGCCCGCGATAGGTGTTGTTCGACTCGCCCGCCGCGATGCCCTTCGACACGATCCGGCTGGAGGTGTTCTTGCCCAGATGGATCATCTTCGTGCCGCTGTCGATCTGCTGGCGGCCGTTCGAGATGGCGATGGAGTAGAACTCGCCGCGCGAATTGTCGCCGCGCAGGATGCAGCTCGGATACTTCCAGGTGATCGCCGAGCCGGTCTCGACCTGCGTCCAGGAAATCTTGGAGTTCGCGCCACGGCAGTCGCCGCGCTTGGTCACGAAGTTGTACACGCCGCCCTTGCCCTCGGCATCGCCCGGATACCAGTTCTGCACGGTCGAGTACTTGATCTCCGCGTCTTCGTGCGCGATCAGCTCGACCACCGCGGCGTGAAGCTGGTTTTCATCGCGCATCGGTGCGGTGCAGCCTTCCAGGTAGCTCACATACGCGCCCTTCTCCGCGATGATGAGGGTGCGCTCGAACTGCCCGGTGTCCTTCTCGTTGATGCGGAAATAGGTGGACAGCTCCATCGGGCAGCGCACGCCTTCGGGCACGTAGACGAACGAGCCGTCGGAGAACACCGCCGAGTTGAGCGCGGCGAAATAGTTGTCCGACTTCGGCACCACCGAGCCGAGATACTTCTGAACGAGGTCGGGATAGTCCTGGAGCGCCTCGGAGATCGAGCAGAAGATCACGCCCGCCTTGGCAAGTTCCTTCTTGAAGGTCGTCACGACGGACACGCTGTCGAACACCGCGTCGATCGCCACGTTGCTGCCCTGGTAGCCGGTATCTTCCCCGAGCTGGCTCGGCTCGTCCTGCTTGCGCACGCCGGCGAGCACTTCCTGCTCCTTCAGCGGGATGCCCAGCTTTTCGTAGGTGCGCAGCAGTTCCGGATCGACCTCGTCCAGGCTCGTCGGCCCGTCCATCGACTTCGGCGCGGCGTAATAGTAGAGGTCCTGGAAGTCGATGGGCGGATATTCCACCTTCGCCCAGGTCGGCTCGGTCATGGTCTGCCAGCGGTGATAGGCGTCGAGTCGCCATTCCAGCATCCATTCCGGCTCGTTTTTCTTTTCCGAGATGAACCGGATGATGTCGTCGTTCAGGCCCTTCGGCGCCTTCACCGATTCGATGTCGGTCGTAAAGCCGTACTTGTACTTGTCGACGTCGATATCCTTGACGCGTTCGATAGTGTCGAGATCGGCCACTTCAACTACTCCTGTCAGTTGCCGTTGTCCGTTCTGAACCGGCGCTATCGCGCGGTTCGTGCTGTTGTCATGCCGGGCAGCGTCTAGGCGGCTGCCGGACGCAGTTTCCGCCGCTCGTAGACCGCCTGCCAGGCGCTCAGGAACCTGTCGATTTCGCCGGCCGTCGAATTCCATCCCAGGCTGATACGGATCGCGCCGGATGCGGTTTCATTGTCCATGCCCATCGCGTCGAGCACGTGGCTGCGCTCCACCTTGCCCGAGGAGCAGGCCGAGCCGGCGCTCACCGCGATGCCTTCCAGGTCCATCGCGATCACCAGCGTCTCACCGTGCAGACCGGGCACCGCCACGCATGTCGTGTTCGGCAGGCGCGGCGCGTTCTCCGCCGCGATCCAGGCATCCGGCGCGATGTGCCGGAGTTCCGTTTCGAGGCGCTCGCGCAGCGGCTGAACCGCGCCGATCCCCTCGCCCGTTTCGAATTCACGCGCCACGGCCGCCGCGGCCGCGCCAAAGCCGGCGATCGCGGCGATATTCTCGGTGCCCGCGCGCCGGCCGCGCTCCTGCCCGCCGCCATGCATGACCGGCGCGGGATTGTGCAGCTCATCGCGCGCGATAATCAGGGCGCCCGCGCCCTTCGGGCCGCCAAACTTGTGCGCCGACACGCTTATCAGGTCCGCGCCTAGCCCGTTCTCATCCACACGCACGCGCCCGAACGACTGCACGGCGTCGCAATGCAGCACGCCGCCCGCCTCGCGGACGATCTCGCCGAGCGAGGCCACCGGCTGAATCGCGCCGGTTTCGTTGTTCGCGCTCACGACCGAGACCATGAACGGCGCGCCGTCCGTCTCTCCGGCATGTGCGGCCAGCAGTTCCCGCGCGGTGTCGACATCGAC
The DNA here is from genome assembly GCA_046543175.1 of Dichotomicrobium sp. Classification (GTDB taxonomy): domain Bacteria; phylum Pseudomonadota; class Alphaproteobacteria; order Rhizobiales; family Rhodomicrobiaceae; genus Dichotomicrobium. The sequence goes on along the minus strand of JBKGZY010000046.1, from coordinate 1,094 downwards.
GACGCCATCCGCCGTCACGGGCAGGCGCGAAATCCGCTCCGCCGGAAACATGCCGCCGCCCAGCACCGAGGCATGCTCGATGGCGGAGGTGAACAGATGCACCCGTCCGGCGTCGTAACCCGGCAGCTTGCTCAGCCATTCCGGCGCGAGCGCCAGCACATTCGACTCGGTTCCCCCGCTGGTAAACACGACCTGGGCGCTCGCGGCCCCGCAGAGCCGCGCCACCTGCTCGCGCGCGTCCTCGATGACGGCCCGCGCGGCGCGACCCTCGGCATGGACCGACGAGGCATTGCCAATGAGGTCCAGCGCACCGGCCATGGCCTCGCGCGCGTCCGGGCGCAGCGGCGAGGAGGCGTTATGATCGAAATAGCACCGGGTCCGCATCATTCCGCCGCCGCTCCTTCCAGCTTCGCGGCCGCCTCCGACGACGAGGCAAACATGCTGTCACTGAGAACCAGATCACCATCCAGGACATCGCGCAGCGTCACGGTCTGCAGGAACAGCAGGATGTGATCGCCCAGTGCGCGCCACAGGTCGTGCGTCAGGCAGCGGCCCTTGTTGCCGATGCAGGCAATCTCGCTGCCCGTGATGCAGCGCGTCATCTTGATCGGCTCATCGACCGCCATCATGATCTCCGAGACGGCGATCTTTTCCGGAAGACGCGTCAATTTGTACCCGCCTCCGGGGCCGCGCGCGGACTTCACCAGGCCGGCCCGGCGCAGCTTGGTGAACAACTGCTCCAGATAAGCCAGCGAAATCTGTTGCCTGTCGGCAATCGAGGCCAGCCGGACCGGCTGATCGGACGAACAGGCCGCCAGATCGACCATCGCCATGACGGCGTATCGCCCTTTCGTACTGAGCTGCATGGCCCTAATACTCCGGTTTACGCGCAGCGAAGGGCGATTTCTTCGCCCGAACAGGGGGATCGCCGCGACATAACAATTCAAATTCCCGTGCGCGGCGTGCTAGGAACACGTCCACACTCCCATATATTAACGTGAAATCGGGGTGTTTTGAAACATTCTAAATCGAGAGATAGATTATCTGAGTGCAGCAGTCAAGTATCATACCGACCCGCGCCGGAAAAGATGTTT
>JBKGZY010000267.1:0-3242 GCA_046543175.1 Dichotomicrobium sp. | reverse complement strand
CCCGATCATCACACGAGCCGCAAGCGGGACTCAAATGTCAAATTCGCTCCACTAGTCAAGCGCGTCCTGACCGGGAACGGGCGGGAACGAGTGCGCCATCCGGACGTCATTCGCCGGAACGGGCCGTCTTGCGCATTGTCGCGCAAGACGGCGGGTGGTGTGGATAATCGGCGCGAGGTCGGAAGCAAGAGTTCAAACAATGACGCATCAGGCCTTGTTGTAAAAATTACCTCAGAAGTGTTTTTCCAAAAACTCTATTGATGCGGAGTAAGCGCAAGCCGCCGTTTACTGGCCCTGCTGCAAATGCGCAAGCATCGCAAGTGCCGGTAATGTGGAAACGGTTTCAGCATTCCTGTGGTCAAGTGCGAAGATTGTATGCAACATTTGCGGACATGAAATTTGAACGAATTTTCTCTGTCAATTTCTGTAGAGATCGCATACGGTTTTCGTAAAATCGCAAATGGGGAATGACCAGCGAGGCCATGTATCGGCCGAGTAAGCTGAATTGGGGGCAGCCATGATCCTTTGTTCCGCGTTGCCGGTGCGCGAATTGTTCGCTGAGACAATCCTGCGGGGCAGCCAGCATCAATCACAGACCGAACTGATCTCCCTGGCCTGGGTGCTGCGAAACCGGGCCCAGTACGCCAGATATGATACGGGCAATGCCGGCGGCGATCTTGCACTCGGCGAAGCGCGGCATCTCTGCCGCGCAATGCTCGCGGATCTGGGCTGCGAGGACGTGACGAACGGGTCACGGATCGACGGCAATGGGCGGATCGGCGACAACGGCCGTGCCGACGCCGGGCCGCGCAGCCAGGCGTTTCAACAGGCGCTCGCCTGCGTTTCGCTTGTTTGCGATGGCCTCGTGCCCGACCCGACTCACGGAGCGACCCGTGCGCACGCCCATGACACGGAACCGGAATGGGCGCAGCACTGCGAGGCCACGGCGCTGATCGGCGAGCTGTTGTTTTTCCGGGGCGCCCCGGACGCGTCTGAGCAGATGCCGGCGATGAAAGCCTGCGCCAACGATCGGTAGCGGAGTCGAGCCTGCCGGATCAGCTGCTGACGGCCGGGAGGTCACCTCGCGCTGAACGGTTCTCCGATCCGATTGAACCAGGTCATGCCCGTGCTTGCTTATGCTCGGGCGCGACCCGTGCGGCCCGGGCATCCATTACCGCTGGCTTTTGAACTTGTTGGCTGGATTGCCGGGTCAAGCCCGGCAAAGACGAAGGTTGATCCGTTCCAGTCTTGACGGATCAAGCGCTGGTGGAGGCAGTGCCGCGAATCATACATCGTCCGCCGTGTGCGTTGTCGTCATTGCCCGGCGTGCCCGCCGCACCAACAGCCATACGCCAAGCACCACCAGCGGAATGCTCATCGCCATGACCACATCGGCGCGCAGCGGCAGCCCGGAATTCTCCAGCCCCTTCGCACCGTATCCGACGAGGCTGACGAGGTAGTAGCTGATCGCCGCGACCGACAGGCCTTCGACCGTCTGCTGGAGCCTGAGCTGCATCTTCGCGCGCGTGTCCATGGATTCCAGCAGCGCCTGGTTCTGCGTCTGCCGGGCGATGTCCACGCGCGTCGACAGGAGCTGGGTGGCCTGCGCCACCTTGTCGGACAGCGACGCCTGGCGCCTGGAAACCGTTTCGCAGGTGTTCATGGCGGGTGACAGGCGGCGGCCGACGAACTCCTGAAAGGTCTGCAATCCCGGAATGCGCACTTCACGCAGTTCCTTGATCCGGCTTTGCACGAGCGCGTAATACGCCGCCGCGGCGCTGAATCGGTAATCGTTGTCGGCACGGCGGCTGGTGATCTCGGCCTGCAGCTTGGTCAGGCGCTCCAGCAGTTCCGGCTCGTCGATGCCGCTGGCATGAGCCAGCGCGGTCGTGATCTCGGCGAGGCGCTGTTCCCCTGCGTTGAGCGTCGGCACGAGTTCCTTCGCCATCGGGAAGGCCAGCAGCGCCAGCAGGCGATAGGTGTCGATTTCCAGCAGCCGTTGCACGGTCCGCCCGGCCTGCCGCCGCGTCAGGCCGTGATCTTCCAGGTAGAGCCGGCTGAACCCGTCCGTGCAGATGCGGAAATCCGTAAAGGCGCGGGCGACCCCGCCGCCGACACTGGATCCGACAAGTGGGTTGCCGTCGAAGAAACTGGCCGAGATATCGTTGTAGTCCTGCTCCGTGTCGCCGCCCGGGACGAAGGCGACATGGGTGGCGACGAGGATTTCGCCTTCAAGGCTGGCGAGCCAGTCGGATGGCACCTCGCGGAACGCCGGCTCGGCGAAGGGGGCGCTGCCCGCTCCCGGCACGATGAACTTGAAGCGCATGAACTCGGTGTGCTGCTCCCATTTGAGACGGAAGCGGCCGAGATCCCTGCTGTAGTGGTTGCTGCCCTGCTCCGGCGGCGGAACGCCGGCATCGCGTGCCAGATCGCGGATCAGCTCGAAATTGCGCTGGCGCTGCGCGGCATCGACCGAAAGCGCGAGAAACGACAGGCGCGTCGGTGCCACAAGCTCTTCCGGCGGGCGTGCATGCACCTCGTCATTGAGGATGTGCCGATAGGGGTGATCGGAAGGAAAGCGCTCGCCGTGCATCTGACCGCCTTTGGGCGAAGGTTCGACGGCGGATGCGAAGCTGGCCCACCACGCGCCCCCCGCCGGGAATTCCCGTGCTTGCCGTTCCCGCCCGCGTGCTCGCTACCTTACAGACCGTGCGGAGTCCAGACAAGCAGGCGCGCGGGCAGCGCATCGGGCCGGGCCGTTCTTCAGGCGTTGAGCTGCCAGACGCGGTAGTTGAGGGCGGCGGCGAAGCCGACCCACAGGAGATACGGGACGAAAAGGGCGGAGGCGAGCGGAGAGATGGGCAAGGCGGCGACGATGAAGGCGGCGATCGAGAGCCCCAGGGCGCCGATATCGACGAGCGCGGCCACCATGTCGTGGCGTCCGAAGAAAAGCCACGACCACGCCGCGTTGAGAACGAGCTGGACGGCCCAGAGGAACATCGCCGGATGCATGGAGTCCACGCGCCATACAAGCCATCCCGCCAGCGCGATCATGATGTAGAGCACGGACCAGGCGATCGGAAACAGCCGGTCCGGTGGTGTCCAGCTTGGCTTGTGCAGCCCGCTGTACCATTCGCCGGGCGAGAAATAGGCCCCGGATGCCGCCGCGGCGAGCACGATCACCAGGAAAACGACAAGGCTCAGATAAGACACGCTTCTCCCGATTCTCTTGTGTCGCGCCG
>JBKGZY010000045.1:0-15469 GCA_046543175.1 Dichotomicrobium sp. | reverse complement strand
CCGCCGCGCCCGTCAGAAGATTGCGAACCGTGTTGCCCGCGACCGCATAGGCGAATTCCCGCTCGGCGAGCCGCATCGCCTGTAGCCGCCCGACGCCGAAATCGCTCAGCAGGCCGAAGAAGTCGTGCGTGTCCTGAAGCGCGCGCCAGTGCTGATGGAAATCGCCGTGTCGATATCGCCGTCGGGCCGGTCGGCGCGGGGCGCGGGAAGCGGCGTCACGGCCAGTTCCGGCGAGTGGCCGGCGGCGCGAAAGCGGGCGACTACCGCGTCGTAGGCCGACTTGTCGGATTTCTCCGTGACACACACCTTGTGCACGGCGGTTCCGTCAATGTCGAAGAACTGCAGGCTGTGGCACAGCCCCGATTTCACCTGCTCCGCGACCGCGAAGGCGAAATGCCAGTGGCTGAGGAACAGGCGCAGGTCGATGTCGTGATTGAGCACAAGGCCGTGGCCCGGCCCGATGAAGACGCGGTCGTAGACGCCGTGCTTTTCGTGAACGCAGTGCTCGTTGCGTGTCAGGGCCATCACCTCGCCCAGGGCGTTGAGCGCGTGCAGCATCTCGCCCCAGTCGCCGTCCAGCCGCGTCACGCCGTCGCCGCAGCGGCTGGCCACCAGCTCGGCCTCGCTCACCCCCCAGCGCCCCGGCCAGGTCGCGGGCGCGTATGCCGGGATTGTCCTGCCGGTATCGCTCCGCCGCGGCCCGTAAGTCGGTTCCCGCCAACCGGATCTGGCTCCGCTCGCCGGTGCTGCCGCCCATGTATCCGCTCCCGCTTCATTTGCGCTCGTCTGTTTTCCGATTGCGGCATTCAGCAATCACTTTGAGAACTATTCACGTGTCCACAAGCATCCCCGCTGATACCGTCCATACGCATTATGCACGAAAAAACAATAGCCTAGCGTGAAAGCTGTTCAACAATTGCTTTCTGCTTCGTGCATCTGCGCGTTGTTCGTAGAGCGGTGCGGTTTCGCCATCCGGGCACTGATGGCCGGCCGCAGCCTGCAAGATGGGGGAGTCAATGCTGAACTACAGCCGCGCCTTGACGGGCGCATCCGTGTTTGCGATTGCCGCCACGTTGTCGAGCGGAGCGGCGGTCGCCCAGGAGCAGGATCAGATAGCCGCCGGGCCGGGCGTGACCTATCTCGATCCGATCTCGGTTTTCGCCACACTGAACCCGATCGCCTCGTTCGACTATCCGGGGCAGGTGAGCGTCGTCGAGCGCGAGGAGATCGAGACGAAACAGGCGTCCGACCTCGACGATATTCTTCAGGACGTGCCGGGCGTGCTCGTCGATGGCGGCGCGCGACGCTCGGGCCAAGCGCCGACGATCCGCGGCTTTCGCGACGAGGACATCCTGATCCTGCTGGACGGGGCGCGTCAGAACTTCATTTCCGGTCATGACGGGCGGCTGTTCATCGAGCCGGACCTGCTGAAGTCGGTCGAGGTGGTGAAGGGGCCGATTTCCTCGCTCTACGGCTCGGGCGGTCTCGGCGGCGCGATCGCGCTGACCACGGTCGATGCGTCTGACTTTCTCGACCCGGGCGAGACGATGGGGTTTCGCTCAAAGGGCGGCTTCCAGAGCGTCAACGACGAATTCCTGTTCTCGCAAACAGCGTTCGCGCAGAGCGAGGACGGCCGGCTCGGCGTGGTCGGGAACCTGTCCTATCGCGAATCGGGCGACATCGAGCTGGGCAACGGCTTCGCGCTGCCGGATGATCACGAGATCGTCTCCGGGATGCTCAAGGGCACTGCGCAGCTCACGCCGGCGCTGAGCTTTGAAAGTGCGTGGATTTTCCAGCGCGACGACGCCGTGACGCCCGGCAACCCGCAGGGCAACAATGTTGCCAGTTCCGCTGATCCCGAGCGGCTTCGTGACGTGACCGGCGACACACTCCAGGGCACGCTGTCCTACGACCCCGCCGACAACAACTGGATCGACGGGAACTTTCAGACCTACTGGGTGAGGAACGAGGTCGAGGAGGACACTGTCGGTTCGGACCGGGTCGTGACGCGGGATGTGGAGACGCTCGGGTTCAAGGCCGATAACCGCTCGCGCTTCGGCATCGCCGACTGGGGCAAGCTGACGCTGACCTATGGCGGAGAGTATTACCGCGACAGGCTCAAGGGGACAGACACTGACCCGGTCGGCGATGTCGGCCTCATCCCGAATGCCGAGGCAGACTTCTACGGCGTCTTCGCGCAGGCCGAACTGGAGGTCGACCAGCCGCTCGGCGCGCCGGGCGAACTGACGCTCATTCCGGGTGTCCGGTGGGACGGGTTCGAGAATACGTCCGACCTCGACGATCCGGATTACGAAGACACCGAGGATCAAGCCGTCTCGCCCCGGATCGGTGCGTCCTACAAGCCGGTGCCGTGGCTGCTGCTGTTCGGCAATTACGGCGAGGCGTTCCGCGCGCCGTCCTATAACGAGCTATACGCACAGGGGACGCATTTCGCGATTCCCTTCGGGCCCGGCTTGGGCACGGCGACCAATGAATTTCTCCCGAACCCTGCTCTGAAGCCCCAGGAGGGCGAGACGGTCGAAGTCGGGGCGGGCTTCGATTTCAGGGACGTCGTACAGGCTGGCGACCAAGTGAAGCTGAAGGGGTCATATTGGCATACCGATGCAGAAAACTTCATCGACCTTGTCGTGGAAGACGAGGGCTGCGGGCCGCCCGCGGTCGGTGGTTTTGATCCGAGCCTGTGCTACAGCCAGAACGTCAACACGCCGCGCGCCGAACTCGAGGGCGCCGAAATCGAGCTGACCTATGACAGCGCCCGCCTGTACGGAACCGCGGCCTACGCGACCATCGACGGCAAGGACAAGGACACGGGCGAATATCTCGGCGTGCTCTATCCCGACAAGCTCGATCTCGATCTTGGCGTGAAGGTGCCGGAATGGTGGGCGCGGTTCGGAACGCGTGTCACCTTCGCCGACGCGTTCGACAAGGTGAACGATCCGTCGGAGAGTCGTGACGCCTACGCGGTCGTCGACCTGTATGCCGTGTTCGAGCCGCTGGAAGGATCGCTGGAGGGACTCCGGCTCGATCTGGGCGTCGACAACATCACCGACGAGGACTACGAGGTCGTCGCTTCCGATGTCAGCGAGCCGGGCGTCAACTACAAGGCGTCCATCGCCTGGACCGAAACGTGGTAAGCGAGGCGCACTAACGGTCGGCAACAGTCCTGGATGACCCCGCAGAGGGCCGGAGCGATCCGGCCCTCTTTCGATTGGCGGGCATTCCGGCCCGTGCGAGACGGCTCCGGAAGTGACGTTATGCCCTCACTTGCTTGCCTGCCCCCGGACACGATCCGGGCAACGCGGGCATCCATGACTGGGGGCTTTTGAATTTGTTGCTTGGATTGCCGGGTTACTCGGGTCAAGCCCGAGCACAGGCAAGTCCGGCATTGACGAAACTGTAGTGGTTCTGCGTGATCGAAAACTGCGCGGTCGGATTGCCCGAATATCTGAACCAATTTCGGCAAGCGGAGCTTCGACGCGGCAGGCGGTCCCGGTTGCCGGGTCAGCGCCGCCGGCGCGCGGCCGGTGCCGCCTTGTGCGGCGCCAGCGAGGGGTTAAGCCGTTCGCGCAATTCCTTGCCGGTCTTGAAAAAGGGAACGAACTTTTCATCAACCGGAACCTGCTCGCCCGTGCGCGGGTTGCGCCCGATGCGTGCCGGGCGGTGCTTGACCGAAAAGGCGCCGAAACCGCGTAACTCTACCCGGTCGCCGTGCTCCATGGCGGTCACGATCGTGTCGAAGATCGTGTTGACGATTCGCTCGACGTCTCGCTGGTAGAGATGCGGGTTTTCCGAGGCAATTTTTTCGATGAGTTCGGATTTAATCATGGATTCGTCCTGCCTGCGGGCAGAAGTCATTAAAATCATGCTTAGTTTTCAGGCTGCCAGACCGACACGAGACCGTCAAGCCTGAGCGATTTGAGGCCGGCGCCACCGTTTGTCTGAAGGGAAGACGCGAAATCGGCGCCGGTTGCGCGGGACAAGGCGCCGAGCGCCAGATCGAACCAGCTCAGACTGCTGTCGCGTTCGGGTTCCCAGTCGACGATGCGCGTGCCTTCGGGAATATCGTGCTCCTCGCTAAGCCATTGGCGCGCCTCGCGCTCCCCGCCGAGCTGGTCGACAAGACCGATCGCCTCGGCCTGCGCCCCGGTATAAATGCGGCCGGTCCTGATATCGGCCAGGGCGGAGGCGTTCAGGTTCCGCCGCTGGTTCACCTTGTCCACGAACCACTGGAAGCTGTCGTCGAGGATCTCGCGGGTGGCCTCTTTCTGGCGTTCCGTGGCCGGCTCGAACGGGTTGGGCACGGCCTTCAGGTCACCGCTCTTGATCTGGTTGAAGTTGACGCCCCAACTCTTCAGCAGTTCGCTGATTTCCGCCCATTGGACGATGACGCCGACCGAGCCGGTAATCGAATTGGCGCGCGCGACGATCCGGTCCGCGGCGATCGCGGCCATGTAAGCGGCCGATGTGGCCGTGGTGGCAAACACGGCGACAACCGGCTTCTTCTCGCGCAGATCGCTCAGTTCGGAATAAAGCGCCTCGCCGCCGGCGGTGCTGCCGCCGGGGCTGTTGATCCGCACGATCACGGCCCGGACCCTGTCGCTCTTGGCAATCCGCCGCAGGAGTTCCTGCTGCTCCTGGTTGTCCGAGATGAAGCCGCTGATTTCCACGCGGGCGATGTGACCGCTTATCCCGAACATTTCGCCGACGGCGCCGTCGCGCTCGCGCGCGAACAGCACCGCGGCCACGCCCGCGATGGCCAGCACCGCGAGGACGCGCCAGAACGTGACCCGGCGTTTCAACCGGCGGCGCTCGACAACGGCATCAGCATCCAGCGTCACGTCTTACGCTCCTTCGAGAAACAGTGCGGCACGCCGCCGGAACGGCAGGCATCGGCGCGCATTGCGCCGGCCGGCCATTACTGCTTGCTGCTATCGGTCTTGGTGTCGCTGTCGTCGCCCTGGGCCTTGTTGAGCGCGGCGCCGAGAATATCGCCAAGCGATGCGCCGCTGTCGGTCGAGCCGAACTGCGCGACGGCCTTCTTCTCCTCCGCGATTTCGAGCGCCTTGATCGACAGCGAGATCTTGCGGTTGTTCCGGTCGATCTGGGTGACGGCCGCGTCGATCTTGTCGCCGGGGGCGAAACGTTCCGGCCGCTGCTCGGAGCGGTCGCGGGACAGGTCGGCGCGACGGATGAAGGTGGACATGTCGCTGTCGGCGAGGCGCACCTGGAGCCCGGAATCCTTCACCTCCTCGACCTCGCAGGTCACGGCGGAGCCCTTCTTGAGCTGCGCGATGCTCTCGAACGGGTCCCCGCTCACCTGCTTGATGCCCAGGCTGATGCGCTCCTTCTCCGGGTCGGTCTCAAGCACGACCGCGCGCACGGTGTCGCCCTTGTTGTACTGCTTGATCGCCTCTTCGCCCGGCTGGTTCCAGTCAAGGTCCGACAGGTGCACCATGCCGTCGATGCCGCCTTCCAGCCCGACGAACAGGCCGAACTCGGTGATGTTGCGGATGGTGCCCTCGATCTCCGTACCCTTGGGGTGGCTGGCCGCGAAGGCGTCCCAGGGGTTCTCCTGGGTCTGCTTGAGGCCCAGCGAGATGCGGCGCTTGTTCGGGTCGACTTCCAGCACCTGCACCTCGACTTCCTCGCTCGTGGAGAGGATCTTGCCCGGATGCACGTTCTTCTTGACCCAACTCATCTCCGAAACGTGGATCAGGCCCTCGACGCCCGGCTCCAGTTCAACGAACGCGCCGTAGTCCGTGATGTTGGTCACGCGGCCCGTGAACTTCGCGCCGACGGGGTATTTCGCCTCGATGCCTTCCCACGGATCGGCCTGAAGCTGCTTCATCCCCAGGCTGATACGCTGGGTCTCCGGATTGATGCGGATAATCTGCACCTTCACGGTGTCGCCGACATTGACGATCTCGCTGGGATGGTTCACGCGCCGCCATGCCATGTCGGTGACATGCAGCAGCCCGTCGATGCCGCCCAGATCGATGAACGCGCCGTAATCGGTGATGTTCTTGACAATGCCTTCGACCGTCTGGCCCTCGGCGAGGTTGGCGACGATCTCGCTGCGCTGTTCCGCGCGGGTCTCTTCCAGCACGGCCCGGCGGGAGACGACGATATTGCCGCGCCGGCGGTCCATTTTCAGGATCTGGAAGGGCTGGGGCGTATTCATCAGGCTGCTGGCGTCGCGCACGGGGCGGATATCGACCTGACTGCCCGGCAGGAAGGCCACGGCGCCGTTGAGGTCCACCGTGAAGCCGCCCTTGACGCGGTTGAAGATGACGCCTTCGACTTTCTCGCCCTTCTCGAAACTTTTCTCCAGCTTCACCCAGCTTTCCTCGCGGCGGGCCTTTTCGCGGCTGAGCACGGCTTCACCGAGCGCGTTCTCGATGCGCTCGAGATAGACCTCCACCTCGTCGCCGACATTGATGTCCGGTTCCTGCCCGGCGACCGAGAATTCCTTGAGCGGCACGCGCCCTTCGGTCTTCAGGCCGACATCGATGACGGCCAGATCCTTTTCGATCGCAACGACGGTGCCCTTGACGACAGAGCCTTCCTGCGGCTCGGTTTCGGAAAACGATTCCTCAAGGAGCGAGGCGAAGTCCTCGCGCGCCGGGTTCAACTCGGCGGTTTGTGTTTCAGGGCCCTGCGCTGGGTTCATCAAAACTCCTAAAAACCTTGTAGCGGTTCGGGAACCGGCCCGTGTCAGGGCGTCGGTTCTGTTGCGTTGCGATCTTGACCGGCGACACTGGGCATTCGCTGCCCGATCGCCGGGTACTGTGTATATCCTACTGCCGGGAGAATGACTCGCCTTAGTTAAAGGCAGCGACTGGCGCGCAACATGGCGCCCGCTCCTGCTATTCACGAGAGGCCAAATAGCAGGTACGGCACCCGCCGCAACGATCACCTCTCACGATCGTTTCGGCACGTGTGCCGCGTTGATCAGTCCCAAAGCAGCTTTGAATGCCTGCTCTATATCCAAATTCGTGGTATCGAGCAAGTGCGCGTCGTCCGCTTTTCGCAATGGCGCAGTCGATCTTTCCTGATCCCTGCGATCGCGCTTGAGGATATCTTGGTGGACCTCCTCGGCTTCCACGTCCTCGCCGAGCGCCCGCAACTCTTCAAAGCGCCTTTGCGCCCGCGCTTCCGCGCTTGCCGTTATATATAGTTTCACATCCGCGTCGGGACAAACCACGGTGCCGATGTCGCGCCCGTCGAGCACGGCGCCGCCCGAACGGTGCGCGAACGCGCGCTGCACTTCGAGAAGGGCCTGACGCACATCCGGCAACGCCGCGACCCGGGATGCCGCCTCGCCCATGTAGCGCTCCCGCAGCCGGGCGTCGTCGAGGGCCTGGAGGTTCACGTTCCGCGCCGCCCGCGCTGCGGCCTCCGCGTCGTCCAGCGGCAGCCCCTGGTCGATCATGTCGCGCGCGACGGCGCGGTAGAGTACCCCCGTGTCGAGATAGGGCAGGCCGAAATGCGCCGCCAGCCGGCGCGAAACGCTGCCCTTGCCCGATGCCGAGGGGCCGTCCACCGCGATGATCATCCGGCAGACTCCGGCTGATCGAATTCGGCGCCCACCGCCCGCAAGCTGTCGGCGAATCCGGGGAAGCTGGTGTCGATCATGGCCGTGTCGTCGATGCGCACCGGCGCCTCCGCCGCCAGGCCGAGCACGGCAAAGGCCATCGCGATGCGGTGGTCCATCTGCGTCTCGACCGTCCCGCCGCCCGGCACCCGATCCGCGCCGCGCACCACCAGCGTATCGCCTTCCGCCCAGGCCGCGACGCCGCAAGCCGTGAGCCCGGCGATGGTGGCCGTGAGCCGGTCGCTTTCCTTGACGCGCAACTCCGCCAGGCCTTCCATGCGGGTCTCACCCGAGGCCGTCGCGGCAACAGCGGCCAGAACCGGATATTCGTCGATCATCCTCGGCGCGCGCTCCGGCGGCACACGGATGGCCTTGAGAGGGCCGGCGCGCACGCGCAGATCGGCTACCGGCTCGCCGCCGCCCAGCCGTTCGTTCTCGAAGCGCAGATCGGCGCCCATTTCGATCAGCGTATCGTAAAAGCCCGTGCGTGTCGGGTTCACCAGCACATTCTCGACGACAACGTCGGAGTCAGCGCACAGCAGCGCGGCCGCCGCCGGGAAGGCCGCCGAACTGGGATCGCCGGGCACCTCGACATCGCGGCCGTGCAGCACCGCCTCGCCCGTCACCGTGATGCTGCGCTCGCCCGTCCCCTGCTCGATGCGCAGATCGGCGCCGAAATGGCGCATCATGGTCTCGGTATGGTCGCGCGTGGCCTCCGGCTCGATCACCGTCGTCTCGCCGGTCGTCATCAGGCCGGCCAGCAGGACCGCCGATTTCACCTGCGCCGAGGCAACCGGCAGGCGGTAGGTGATCGGCGTGAGATCGGCCGAACCGATCAGGCTCAGCGGCAGCCGGTCGCCGCCGCGCACCTCCGCGCCCATCTGTTTCAGCGGGTCGAGCACGCGGCCCATCGGCCGGCGGCACAGCGATTCATCGCCGGTCAGTTCGGCTTCGACGTCATGCCCGGCGATCACGCCCATCATCAGCCGCACCCCGGTGCCGGCATTGCCGAAATCGAGCGGGCCGTCCGGGTTGCCCAGCCCGCCGCAGCCGACCCCCACGATATGCCAGCCTCGTTCGTCGCGCGCGACCTGTACGCCCATCTGCTGCAACACGCGCGCCGTGGCCAGAACGTCGGCGGATTCGAGCAGGCCGGCGATATGCGTCTCGCCAATCGAAAGCGCGCCGAAGATCAGCGCGCGGTGGGAGATCGACTTGTCGCCGGGCACTTTCAGCGCCCCGCTCAGCGCGGCGGATTTTCGGGCGATCAGCGGGCGGGGCATGGGTTCGAGGTCTCGCAAGTGGTCCGGATCGGGGAGGCGTCGTCCGTGAAGGGCGTGCGGCCATCGGCACTTCCGAGGGCCGTATAGAGCAGAGCCTTCGCGCGGCTGTCAATCGGGCATGACCGGCGGGCCGCCGATTGTCGTCATTCCGCTCTCATGACGCAACCGCTACAAGAGTCTCGTCTGACCTGCCCCCAAATTCAAGGGCATGAACGAGAAGGGCAACAGATACGCTTGTTCGGCCTTGAAAGGCAAACGCTCCGGACGGCTGATCCGCGATGCGCTGCGCAAGGCGCCAGACAACCCCCACACCAGCACCGCCATTGTAACCTCCGTCATGGACGCCGTGAGCGCGCCCGAATCGGAGGGGGACGGATGGCGCCGCGCGTCACAACCAGCTTCGCCTATATGCCCCGGAAAGGCTCTGTCGAGTCGCTGGACACGCGGCGTTCGCGTGTGGCGGTCTTGTAAGCTTGCCCCCCACAATTGACATGTGGGGGGCAAGACACCATATTGCCCCCCACAATCCGAATGTGGGGTGCAATATGGCTGAAATCTCCCTTGCAGCGCAAACAATGTTTGCTGACCTGCTGCAAAGATGCCTCGATGCCGAATTCGACGAAGAATTCGACTCCGCAGGCTATTTCAAACGACGGAAACGCGGAAACAGATACTACTGGTATTTCCGCTCGGAGGGACGAAACAAGCGCGAGCGATACGTCGGTCCTGTCACCGATAAGAGCATCACTGATCGCATAAAGCGGTTCGAGACCCTGAAATCCGATTTCAGAGACCGTCAAGCACTTGTCCGCGCCCTGATTTCTGCTGGTCTACCGGCACCGGACACGCTATCAGGACAAATCATCGAGGCCATGTGGCAAGCCGGGTTCTTTCGCCTACGAGGCGTGCTGGTCGGCACAATTGCCTTCCAAGCGTATGCCGGCCTTCTAGGGCTCAATCTGCGCACCAAAGCTGTGCATACACAAGATGTCGATTTTGCCCAGTTTTGGGGAATTTCCGAGAATATCGGCGAGAGCATGCCGCCGATCCGGGAAATTTTAGCGAAGGTAGATGAGAGTTTCCAGCCTATGCCAACGGTGGACGACCCTTTTGTTTCATCGCGATATCGCAATGCCTCAGGTTATTGCGTCGATGTATTAACCCCCAATCGCGGCTCCGATGAACACCAGTCCAGACCTGCGCGGATGAGGGCGCTGGCGAATTCACCGGCGCAACCGCTCCGGCATCTCGACTACTGCATCCACGAGCCTGAACGATCGCTGCTTCTTCATGGCGGTGGCGTTCCCGTTCTAGTGCCTCGGGCTGAGCGTTTCGCCATCCATAAGCTGATCGTCGCCGTCGAACGCCGTGAGCAGGTCAAGAGTGCCAAGGACATTCTGCAGTCGGAAACACTGATCCCGGCACTTGCCAAACAGCGCCCCCACGAACTTGCCGAGGCCTTGACGACTGCGTGGGACGCGGGACCAAAGTGGCGCGATAAGCTTGAGCGTGGATTTGCCCGCCTCGACGATGGGAGCCGCGCCGCATTGATCAATACGTTTGAGCGATGGCGCTCGACGCGCCGCGGGCGGCAGTGGAGCCCCGAAGTGGAACTCAACTTGGCTGCATAACAACATTGCGGTTCGCGGGCCGGACATAGCCGCCGAAGTATGCGCCGTCTATCTCGGCTTCCGGCTGGTCATCGCCGATCCTGCCGCCCTGCCTCGCGCAACGGCGGCGGCCGCTCCAAGGGACCGCTTCATTCGGCTTTGACAAGCCTCTCTTGCCTCGCTACACGACTCAACCTTTCCGACAACGACGCAAGCACAGGGAACCGACATGTCGAGCAAAGCTGCGCGCGGAACAAAGCGGACTTGCCAGAGTTGCGGCGCGCGCTTTTACGATCTCAACCGCGATCCGATCGTATGCCCGGTCTGCGAGGCGGAATTCCAACTCACCGGCGCGGCCGCGCAGGCGCACGCCCAGCGGGCCGCCGAAGCGCTGGAGCAGGAAGAAGACGAGGACACGATGGCGCCGGCGGAGGATGTCGAAGTCGTCTCCCTCGAGGAAGCCGAGGCCGAGGGCGAGGACATTCCCGATATCGAGGGCGATGACCTCGACGATCTGGACGCGGACGACAATATCAAGAGCGACGAAGACGCGCTGATGCCCGATGATGACGCCGAGGATGACGACGTATCGGGCTTTCTCGGCGGCTCGATCAACGAGAAGAAGGAAGACGAGACCTGAGGGCGCGTACGGCTCAGCAGGTTTCGCTTGATCCCGCGCGTTCAAGGTCTTATCCAGTGGTGATGCGCGCATCGTGCATTGCGGGGCCATAGCTCAGTTGGGAGAGCGCGTGAATGGCATTCACGAGGTCGGCGGTTCGATTCCGCCTGGCTCCACCAAACCCGCGCCCCTGGAAATTCTGCTGTAATACCTTGATCGGCAACATGGTTTGGCGGTTCAGACGCATTCCGGCAGCAGGTCAGGTTCTCCCGAAACTTCAGTCTGAGCAAGGTCCGACGATCATGCGCTGTCTCCGGTGGCGCAGCGCGAATGTTCAAACAGCAATCTTCCACGCGATCCGCCGCTCGGGCTGATAGCTGCAGAATGTGCCGGTTCGAATGGAGTTGGCCAGATGCCGGCCGAGCTGCGGATGGTCCCGTTCGATCCGGGTGATGGCGTGGCGAATGCGCCATGTCACCGTCGAGCGTGCGCGCTCCGCCAGGCTGCCCAGCCGCCGGTCGCGTCCGCCTATTCCCAGGGCCCTGGAAAGCTCTTCGATGAGTTGGTCCAGTTCCGCCTGGTGCTTCTCCGCGCGGCACACCGCCGGTCAGCGATGAAATGGACGGGACTCATGGTGACGGAGATGCCGGCCGAACCATGTCGCGGTGGCGGGCCCCATGCGAGCCGGGAGAATGCCCTGCGCAGCACCACATGCTCTCCCCGCCGGCCCGCTCTGGAGATCCTGCGCAATCCTCCGGGAAAGAGAAGCGCTCTCGCGAAAGGCGGCGTGGAAGTTGCCGAAAAGACGTGACCGCATTCCCAGGAACCATAGTCCGGGCAGTTCCCGCTCGGCTTCGGCCCCGTTCATGCGGGGAATGCCGCTGTCGTCGAGCGCATCCAGATGTCCGACCATATCTTCCAGACCGGGCGTATAGCCGGTCGCCGCAATGACGACATCCGGCCGCAATTTCCGACCGTCGACTAGGATTACATCGGCCCGGTCGAACCGCGTGACCGCCGGAACCACCGAGACCCATCCCTTCTTCAGCGCCGCCACGAAACCGTCATCGATCGCCGGCGCGATACCTTCCTTCGCCAGTCGTGTCGCGGCACCAACCTTGTTGCGCGGTAAGCCGAAACGCCGCAGATCGCCAAATGCGATACGCTCGGTCGTTTGCAAAAGGCGGTCGACCAGCCGGGTCGGCAGCCCGCTCATGACACCAGATAGCCGCTGAACGGGAATGCCGAGAAGCCAGGTCGGGACGATGGTGGTTCCGCCACGTACCGACACCCAGAGATCACGCGTCCCGATGCGGACGAGATGGTTCAGCACATCGATGCCCGAGTTTCCGCCGCCGACCACAAGGATACTGCGGTCGCGATAAGCCTCGACGTTGCCGAAATCGGCGGCATGAAGCATCGTGCCGGTGAAGCTCTCGTATCCCGGCCAGCGCGGTATGACGGGAACACGTTCCCGACCGGTTGCGACGACGACGTGCTGCGCCGTCAGGACGCCGCCGGTCGTCTGCAATCGCCACCCGTTGTTCCCACGGTCGATGCGGGAAACCGAAACGCCCAACCTGATCGGGCTGCGGAGCCCGTCCGCGTAGGTCTCGAGATAGCGGACGACCGCGTCACGGCTCGCGAAGACACCCGCTTCGTGCGGCAGGCGGAGGCCCGGCAGTTGCGAGAAACGCCGGTGGGTATTGAGGCAAAGCTGTTCGTGCCGTCGTCGCCATGTCTCGGCGATCCGGGGAGCGCCGTCGAGGATCAGCGGCCGAATGCCGCGCCTCTCCAGCCGGCAGGCCAGGGCGAGGCCGGAGAGCCCGGCGCCGACGATGACGACGGGCTTGAATGAGCTGTCGCGTGAGGTCATCGCGATTGCCGACGGATTTCCCGGGATCGCGCACGGCTCGCCTGGATGCAGCTCCCATCCTTCATGCGTACCCCGAAGCGGCCATCGTCCCGAGGCTCCATCCGTTCGACCGCATCGAGATTGACGATGTGCGAGCGGTGGACGCGGATGAACGGCGGACGGGGCAGCCGTTCCTCGAGGTCGCGGAGCCGGACATTGACGAGATACTCGCGACCGCGCGCATGGATCATCGCGTAATCATCCTGGGCCTCGATACGCGCGATTTCTTCCGGCGCGAGCGGCACGACGGCAGGGCCCTCGCGCACGAGGATGCGTTCGACGACGGCGGGCGCCGCCCGCTGGGCGAGCACGGTGTGCGCCCGGTCGAGCGTCGCGGCGGCCGTTCGTTGCGCCGCCACCGCCCGCGCCCGCTCGATCGCTGTCAGGAAGCGGGCCTGCCCGAAGGGCTTCAGCAGGTAATCGACCGCCTCGAGCTCGAAGGCGGTCACGGCGTATTCGTCGAATGCGGTCGTGAAGACGATGGCCGGAACCTCGTCCAGCGCACGCAGGCGCCCGACGACCTCCAGACCGGAGAGTTCGGGCATGCGGATGTCGAGGAAGACAACGTTCGGGCGCAGGCGCCGGATCTCGGCGACCGCGGTAGCCCCGTCGCCCGCCTCGCCGACATGGCGGGCCCACGGCACGTCAGCGATGAGCGAGGCAAGCCGCCGCCGTGCGGGCGGCTCGTCGTCGGCGACGAAGACGGCCACGCTCATGCCGACCTCCCTTCCGGCAGATGCGCCGGCAGCAAGAGGCGAACGGCGAAGCCGCGGCCCGGTTCGCTCGATACCTCCATCCGGCCCGCATCCGGAAAGCGCATCTCCAACTGGCGCCGTACGAGGCAGAGGCCAAGCCCGTCGGCACGGCGCCACGCATCGGTCTCGGCGCCAGCGCCGTCATCGGCGACCTCGAGGACGAGCAAGCCCTCATTCAGCTTTGCCCCAAGCCGCAGGCACCCGCCGTCTCGGCGCAGTGCGATGCCGTGGCGCACCGCGTTCTCGACCAGCGGCTGCAGCAGCAACGGGGGCACGCCGAGTTCGAGAGCCTCGGGGTCAAGCTCCTCGACAACGCGGAGTCGCTCGCCGAGACGGAGTTGCTCCAGGGCGAGGTAATCGCGCAGGAAGGCGATTTCGTCCTCGAGGACGACTTCCGCGGCACCATCGCGCCCCGCGCGCAGCACGTAGCGCATGAGGTCGCCGAAGCGTTCCAGCGCGGCCTCGGTCGCCTTGCTGTCCTCCTGCGCCAGCTGGGTGAGGGTGTGCAGCGTGTTGAACAGGAAATGCGGGTCGAGCTGCGCCCGCAGCGCCTGCAATTCAGCCCGCGTGGCGACGAGCGCCTGCTCGGTCAGGCGTTCCCGTGTCAGCGTCCACTGGGCGTTGGCGGCGATCGCCGCGTAGATGATGACCCCGCCGATGACCTGCCACGGCGCGCCGTTGTAGAGAAACGCCTGTGCGGCTTCCCGGTGCACTGGCAGCGCCAGCAGGTAGATCGTCGCCGTCCAGCCGACCGCGAACACGCCGGCCGCCATGGCATGGGGCAGGAGCCGCCGCCACCGGTCGAAGCGCTCGCGCGGCCGCAACGCGAAGCGCCAGGCACACCAGCCGAACGCCACGCCCGGGACGACCACCATGAGCGCGGCCGCGGCCGCGTGCGGCGACGCCAGTCCCTGCCCAAGATAGACGGGAAGCAGCACCGCGATTCCCGCAAGCGCAATGAGCGCTGGGATCACGGCCCGCTGCCACCAGCTTCGAGACGTGGGGGTTTCCTTTTTCATGCGATCGACCCCCGGTGCCGCAAAGGCTTGCGCCAGCAGACGAACGAGGCGAGGCCGCGTCGCGAGACCAGCCGCCGCAGCGATCGCGGTGCCAGTCGCTCCGGAAAGCCGTGGTGCAGAAACGCGCCGCTGAAGCCGCGCGCGACCGACAGGCGCAACGGCAGCGACCGGAGCCGCCAGCCCGGCGAATCGGGCACGGTGCAGAAGCACAGGCACAGCAGCCCGCCCGGCGCCAGCACACGTTGGAGCTCGTTCGCGGCGCGTTCGGGATCTTCGGTCGTCTCCAGGGCCCAGGCGCAGATCACGATGTCGAACTCTCCGTCGGCGAACGGCAGGGCGAGCAGGTCGGCGCGGACATGCCGCCCCGGCACGGTCCCGGCCCGCGCCAGCATGGCCGGCGCGAGGTCCGCCAGGGTCAGGCGGGCGTTCGGCTCCGTATCGGCAATCCAGCGCGCCAGGGTGCCGGTGCCGCAGCCGGCGTCGAGGACTCGCGAGTCGGGCCGAAGCTCGGCGGCAAGGCTGCCCTGGAGCGCCGCCAGCGACTCCTCGCCGGCGCGCATGAGCCAGCGCCGGTGGAAACGGTCGTATCTTCCAGCCAGGCGGTCGTATTTTGACACTGCGTCCCCCGTAGGCAGTGTCAAGACACACAAAAG
>JBKGZY010000266.1:0-3288 GCA_046543175.1 Dichotomicrobium sp. | reverse complement strand
TCGGAAAACGCCTCATCGCCGGGGTGACGGGCGCGCTCACGCCGCCTGCTTCGCCTGGCCAGCCAGTTCCGCGAGTTCCCGCGCCAGCGCGCGTGCCCCCTTGAGCCGATCCTCGATGCCGTCCCACTCCGCCTTGTAGACCAGCTTGTGATCGGCCTGGAGCTTGGTCCGGCCGGCATTGGAATTGATGAAGCCGATCAGTCCGGCCGGGTCCGCGAAGCTGTTGCCGCGGAAGCCGACGACCGCGCCCTTCGGACCTGCCTCCAGCGTGGCGATACCTGCGGCGCGGCACAGCGACTTGAGCTTCACAACCTCTAGAAGCTGGTTGACCTCGTCGGGCAGCGGACCGAAACGGTCGGCCAGTTCAGCGGCAAAGCCGTCGATCTCGGTGTGCTCGCTGAGGTTCGCCAGCCGCCGATACAGCCCCAAACGGACCTGAAGGTCGGGCACGTAGTGCTCGGGAATCAGCACGGCCATGCCCAGCGAAATCTGCGGCGACCATTGATCGCCGGCGTCTTCCAGCGCATCGCCCTCGCGCAGCGCAGCAACCGCTTCTTCCAGCATTGACTGGTAAAGCTCGAAGCCGACATCGCGAATATGGCCGGACTGTTCCTCGCCCAGCAGGTTCCCCGCGCCGCGAATATCGAGATCGTGGCTCGCCAGCGAAAAGCCCGCGCCCAGCGTATCGAGCGAATGCAGGACCTTGAGCCGTTTCTCCGCGCCTACCGTGAGCTTCCCGTTGGCGGGAATTGTCAGCATGGCGTAAGCGCGCGTCTTCGACCGCCCGACACGCCCGCGAAGCTGGTAAAGCTGGGACAGGCCGAACATGTCGGCGCGATGGACGATCAGCGTGTTCGCACTCGGCACGTCGAGGCCCGACTCCACGATAGTGGTGGACACTAGCACGTCGATCTGTCGGTCGTAGAACGCGCTCATCACGTCCTCGAGCTGCGTTGCGCTCATCTGCCCGTGGGCGATCTGGAATTTCAGCTCCGGCACATGCTCGCGCAGGAAGGCGGCGACCTCCTCCAGATCGGAGATGCGCGGGCAGACATAGAAGGTCTGGCCGCCGCGATAGCGTTCGCGCAGCAGCGCCTCGCGCAGCACCAGCGGATCAAACGGCGTGACAAAGGTGCGCACGGCCAGCCGGTCCACCGGCGGCGTGGCGATGATCGACATTTCGCGCACGCCGGTGAGCGCAAGCTGCATGGTGCGCGGGATAGGCGTTGCGGTCAGCGTCAGGACGTGGACGTCCGCCTTCAGCTCCTTCAGCCGCTCCTTGTGGCGCACGCCGAAATGCTGTTCCTCGTCGATGATGAGCAGGCCGAGATCGTTGAAGCTGACCGACTTGGCCAGCAGCGCGTGGGTGCCGATCACGATGTCGATCTGGCCGGATTTCAGGTCGGCGCGCACTTGGCTCATTTCCTTGCCGCTGATGAGCCGCGACGCCTGCGCGATGCGCACCGGCAGCCCCGCGAACCGTTCCGTGAAGGTCTGGTAGTGCTGGCGGGCGAGCAGCGTGGTCGGCACGACCACCGCGACCTGCTTGCCGCTCATCACGGCGGTCAGCGCCGCGCGCAGCGCCACCTCCGTCTTCCCGAAACCGACATCGCCGCAGATCAGCCGGTCCATCGGCATGCCCTTGGCGAGATCGTCGAGCACCGCCTCGATACTGGTCTGCTGGTCCTCGGTCTCGTCGAAGCCGAAGCGTGCGCAGAATTCCTCATAAAGCCCGTCCGGCGGGGTCATCACCGGCGCGCTGCGGGTCGCGCGCGCCGCGGCCACCTCGATCAACTGCCCGGCCATCTCCAGCACGCGCTTTTTCAGCCGCGACTTGCGTGCCTGCCATGCGCCGCTGCCGAGCCGGTCGAGCGCAACGCCCGCCTCGTCGGAACCATAGCGGCTGAGCAATTCGATGTTCTCGACCGGAAGGAACAGCTTGTCACCACCGTGATATTCCAGTTCGAGGCAGTCATGCGGCGCGCCAGCCGCGTCGATGGACTTCAGGCCGATAAAGCGGCCGATCCCGTGATCGGAATGCACGACCAGATCGCCGGGCGTGAGGCTCGCCGCCTCGCTGAGGACTTCGGAGCCCTTGCGGGCCTTGCGCCGGCGGATCAGCCGGTCGCCGAGAATGTCCTGCTCGGCGATGACGGCGAGGCCGGGCATCTCGAAGCCCGTTTCCAGGCCGAGCACGGCGAGCGCGGCGTATTTCGGCGGCAGCGCCTGGGCCTCCGGGTAGCTGTCAGCGTTCGCGCGCAGTTCCAGCCCGTGGCTGGTGAGCAGTTCCCCGAGCCGCTCGCGCGAGCCGCGCGACCAGCCCGCGACGATCACGCGCTTGCCCGTGCCCTGAAGGCCGCGGATATGCGCCGCGACCTCGTCGAACAGCCCTTCGGCGTTGCGCGCGCGCTCGGGCGTGAAGTTGCGGCCGTTCTTGCCTTGCAGATCGACCACGGGAACGCCGTCCTGTGTCTCCGGCGCGCTGTAGGGCGCGATGATGCGGGTGGCTCGGTCCGCGAGCGCGCCGTCCCATTCGTCTTGGCCGAGAAACATCAGGTCCGGCGGGACGGGCTGATAGCGCGCTGCGCCGAACGCTTTCTGCTCCAGCGCGCTCACGCGCGCCTCGTAATGATCCCGCACCTGCTCCAGCCGCTGGCTCACGGCGTCCCCGGCCAAATGATCGAGGCTCACCGTCGCGCCGGGCAGATAATCGAAGATCGTCTCGAGCTTGTCGTGGAACAGCGGCAGCCAGTGCTCGATGCCGGGATAACGCTGCCCCGCGGAAACGGCCTCGTAGAGCGGATCGTCGCCCGTCACCGCGCCGAACAGTTCGACGTAACGCTGACGGAAGCGCCGCGAGACGTGCTCGCCCGACGGCACCTCGCTCATCGGCAGCAGGACAAGCTGTTTGCGGGAGCCTTCGGTGCGCTGGGTGGCGGGGTCGAAATTGCGGATCGTCTCAATGGTATCGCCGAAGAAGTCCAGCCGCGCGGGCCGGGCATGACCGGGCGCGAACAGGTCGATGATGCCGCCGCGCACGGCGTATTCGCCCGGCTCCATCACCGTGCCGGTGCGCGCGAAGCCCTGGGCCTCCAGCCGCTTGAGCAGCGCGTTCCGGTCCGCGCGCGCGCCGGTCACCAGCTTCACCGCGCCGCGGCGCATATGCTCGCGCGGGGGCACGCGCTGGAGCGCGGCGTTCACCGTCGTCAGCACGATGGTCGGCGCGGGCCTGGACCCCGCCTTGACGCCGGACAGGCGCACCAGCGTGGTGATCCGCTTGGCGACGAT
>JBKGZY010000044.1:0-15622 GCA_046543175.1 Dichotomicrobium sp. | reverse complement strand
GGCCGGTTTCGGCGCCAAGCGCCGGCCGCCAGTCGGCGGCTCAGCGCGCCCAAGGGCGCGCTGGGGAGCGCCATCGCCGGTGAATAGCGTGTAGCCCGGATGGAGCGCAGCGCAATCCGGGCTACTATCGTTTGATCCCGGGTTCCTACGAGTCCGGTCGGAACGGATCAAGCGCCAGCATGCGGGAGGGGTCATGAGCGGTTACGTTTTGGCGATCGACCAGGGCACGACGTCCAGCCGGGCGATCGTGTTCGATCAGGCGCTGAACGCCGTCGGCGTCAGCCAGAAGGAAATCACCCAGCATTATCCGGCCTCGGGCTGGGTCGAGCATGACGCCGAGGAAATCTGGCAAAGCGTCGCGACGACCGTGCCCGCCGCGCTGCGCGAGGCCGGGCTGAGCGCGGCCGATATCGCCGCCATCGGCATCACCAACCAGCGCGAGACCGTCGTGATGTGGGACAAGGCGACGGGCGCGCCAATCCACAAGGCGATCGTCTGGCAGGACCGTCGCACCGCCGGGATGTGCGAGAAGCTGAAGAAGCGCGGGCTGGAGGCAAAGTTCACGCGAAGGACCGGGCTGATCCTCGACCCGTATTTCTCCGGCACCAAGATCGCCTGGCTGCTGGACAAGGTAGACGGTGCGCGAGAACGTGCGGAAAAAGGCGAGATTCTTGCGGGAACAATCGACAGTTTTCTGATCTGGCGCCTGACCGGTGGCGAGACCCATCTCACCGACGCGACGAACGCCTCGCGCACGCTCGTCTACAATATCGCAAAACGGCAGTGGGACGCCAAGCTTCTGAAGATCCTCGATATTCCCGCCGCGATTCTGCCCGAAGTGAGGGATTGCGCCGACGATTTCGGCGTCACCGAGAAGAGCCTGTTCGGCGCGGAAATCCCCATCCTCGGCGTGGCCGGCGACCAGCAGGCGGCAACGATCGGCCAGGCCTGTTTCGAGCCGGGCATGCTGAAAGCGACCTATGGGACCGGCTGCTTCGCCGTGCTGAACACCGGCGCGGAACTGGTGCGCTCGAAGAACCGTCTGCTGACGACCATCGCCTACAGGCTGGACGGCAAGACCACCTACGCGCTGGAAGGCTCCATCTTCGTGGCCGGCGCGGCGGTCCAGTGGCTGCGTGACGGCCTCAAGACGATCAGCGAGGCGGCCGACTCCGGCAAGCTCGCAGAAGAGGCCGATCCCTCGCAGGACGTCTACCTGGTCCCGGCTTTCGTTGGGCTCGGCGCACCGTACTGGGACGCCGGGGCGCGCGGGGCGATGTTCGGCATTACGCGCAACACGGGGCCGGCCGAAATCTGCCGGGCCGCGCTGGAGTCGGTCGCCTTCCAAACGCGCGATCTGCTGGACGCGATGAAGAAGGACTGGAAGGGGGGAGGTTCGAAGACGGTGCTGCGCGTCGATGGCGGCATGGTGGCCAGCGACTGGACCATGCAGCGTCTCGCCGACATCCTGGATGCGCCGGTGGACCGGCCGGTCGTGCTGGAGACCACGGCGTTGGGCGCGGCGTGGCTCGCCGGCTCGAAGGCGGGCGTCTGGCCGGGCATGCAGGACTTCTCCAAGCGCTGGGCGCTGGAGCGCCAGTTTACCCCGCAGATGGACGAAGACGAGCGCGAAGCCAAGCTCAGGGGCTGGCGCGACGCGGTGCGGCGCACGCTCAGCCATATGTGACAGTCCAAGCAGTACAGATTCGCTCGAAAGGTCCGGCCCTCGGCGCTTGCGTTGTGCATTCGCCGCGGGCCAGATCTGCGCGGCCAGCAACCGGGTTGCCCATGATCGCCCGGTCCAGGACAGATGCACGGCGGGTGCCGCGGCGCGACTCCCCATGGATGGTGCCGAGCTGAAGCGACAACGCCGGTCCGAGGAGACAATTGCAATGGCTCCGATCGTCTTCGCCGCCGTCATCCTGGCGGCCGCGCTGCATGCGTCCTGGAACGCGCTGGCCAAGGGGGGCGGCGACAAGCATGTGAGCATGGCGGCGGTTGTCATCGGACACGCGCCGCTGGCGCTCGTCATGCTGCCCTTCGTCCCGCTGCCTGCGCCGCAAAGCTGGCCCTTCGTTGCAGCGAGCCTGCTGCTGCATTTCGGCTATCAGCTCTTCCTGCTGAACTCTTACCGGATCGGCGACCTGACCCAGGTTTATCCGCTCGCGCGGGGAACGGCGCCGCTGTTGGTGGCGGTCGTATCGGTCCTGCTTCTGGGGGTTGAACTGGGGCAGATCGAGATCGCCGCGGTGCTGATGATCGCTGCGGGCATCATCAGCCTCGGCCTCGTGCGCCAGAGCGACGGCCTGCGCAATCTCCCAGCTACCGTGCTTGCGCTTGCCACAGGTTGCTTCATCGCCGGCTATTCACTTGTCGACGGCACCGGCGCGCGGCTGGCCGGCACGGCGCTGGGATTTTATTGCTGGATGACGTTGAGCAACGCGATCGTCTTTGCAATCTATCTCCGGCTGGCGCGGCCGGGCACGCTGAGCCGGATACCCGCAAACGCGCGCTGGACCTTCGTAATTGGCGGCACAGCCTCGTTCCTGGCCTACGCGCTGGTCACCTGGGCGTTTACGCAGGCCCCGATCGCGCTGGTGACGGCGTTACGCGAGACCAGCATCATTTTCGCCCTGGCCATAGGCGTGATCGTGCTGAAGGAGAGGCTGAACCTCGCCAAGCTGTTCTGGGTCCTTGTAACCGTAGCGGGGGCGGTGCTGCTGCGCTTCTCGAAAACATGACTCTTGGCAGCGGATTCCCGGTCCCCGCTCTCGCTTGGCAGCAGCGACGAATTCGACTTATAGTAACTAAAAAGCCCCAGACAAAACCCGGGGCGAGCGTAGGGAGGACCGCTGCAATGTGCCAAATTTTCGCCGCTCAGGATCCGGCCGACTATCAGTGCGAGACGCGTTCGATCCGCTTGAACGGCCATTGCACATCGATCCGGCTGGAGGCCGTCTTCTGGCGCATGCTGGAGAGCATCGCCGCGCGTGAAGGCCTGTCGATGCCGCAGTTCGTGTCCAAGCTTCATGACGAAGTGCTGGACTTGCGCGGAGACGTTCACAACTTCGCGTCCCTGCTGCGTTGCGCCTGCCTCGCCGACGCGGAGCGCGCCTCCGGCGACGCCAGGCACGCTGCGTAGTAGCGGCGTACCACCACCTTGCCCGGCAGGGTGATAACCTTTGCAAGGACGAAACCTTGGCAAGGGTGGTGGCATGGCGAAAGCGATTCACATGATGATCCGCGTGCTCGATGAGGCGCGGTCCGTCGATTTCTATGACAGGGCGTTCGGGCTGAAGGTCGCCGACCGGCTCGATTTCGACAACTTCACGCTCGTCTATCTGAGAAATCCCGAAAACGACTTCGAGATCGAACTGACGATCAACAAGGGTCAAACCGAACCCTACGACCTTGGCAACGGCTACGGCCATGTTGCGTTCGCAGTCGATGATCTCGAAGCCGAGCACGCGCGCTTTACCGAGGCCGGCTTCGAGCCGCGCAAGATCGTCGAATTCGCGCCTGCTGGCGAAGTGATCGCCAAGTTCTTCTTTGTCGCCGATCCTGATGGCTACCAGATCGAAGTGCTTCAGCGCGGCGGCCGATACCAATAACACCAGAGGAGGCAAACGCCATGCTTTATCACCTGTCGTTCAAGGTCGGGTACGACGCCAGTCAATCCCAGCAGGATCTCTTCCGGATCTGGGCGGAGGAAGCCGATGCCGCCCTCGCCGCCAAGGGGGCCGGCGCGGTCGTCGATCTGTGGAAGGTCGTCGGGGAACGCCGGGTCTTCGCGGTCGTCAATGTCGACAGCCCGGATACGCTCGACCGCGTTCTGTTCGACCTGCCCATCATGAAAAAGCACGGCCACGCGGTCGAGGTCGAGGTCAAGTCGCTGCGGCGGTACGAGGATTTCGCCGCCGACGTGAAGGAACGCCTGTCGTGAAGATCGCGGGCCAATAATCGGTGCGGCGTTATCGGCGCTGCAACAGGAATGGGAGGAAGTGATGGGAACAGGTCAGAACGTGCGGGGTATGACCCGCCGGGAACTGCTTGCCTCCGGCGTCAAGGCGGGCGCCGTGATGGTCATAGGCACCAGCTTTGTCACGCATGCCACTGATGCCTGGGCGCTCGAGACGAAGGCGCTCAAGCCGGAAACCATGGCGACGCTCGTGCAGATGGCGCGGGATATTTATCCGCACGACAGGATTGCCGACAAATACTACGCGATCGCCGTCAAGAGCCACGACGAAAAGGCGGCGGAGGATGACGCTCACCGCGCGATGATCGAGGACGGGGTCGCCAGCCTGAACGCACGCGCCGCCGAACAGGGAACCAAGAGCTACCTGGCAACCGGATGGGAAGCCGAGCGCGTCGCCATCCTGCGCGAAATGGAGGACGGCGAATTCTTCCAGGCGGTCCGCGGCGGTCTCGTCGTCGGCCTCTACAACCAGAAAGAGATCTGGCCGGTCTTCGGCTACGAGGGCGAGTCCTTCTCCAAGGGCGGCTACATCGAGCGTGGCTTCGACGACATTGCCTGGCTCTGAGGGGAGGACCTGATCATGGCAGCGAAATTTGAACTGACGGACGACAGTGTTGTGGTGATCGTCGGCACGGGCGCGGGCGGCGGCACGCTTGCCAACGAGTTGACCCAAAAGGGTGTCAAGGTCGTGGCGCTGGAAGCCGGCGGGCGGCATCTGCCGGACGACTACGTCAACGACGAATGGGCCAGCTTCGGCCAGCTCGCCTGGACCGACATGCGCACGACATCGGGCGACTGGCGCGTTTCGCGAGACTTTCCCAACCTGCCGGCCTGGATCGTCAAGGCGGTCGGCGGCTCCACGGTGCACTGGGCCGGGGCGAGCCTGCGTTTTCAGGACCACGAATGGCGCATCGCCTCGGAGTACGGGAATATTGAGGGCGCCAACTTGCTGGACTGGCCGATCACCGGTGAAGAGATGGCGCCCTATTACGCGAATGCCGAGGACAGGATGGGCGTAACCCGCACCAACGGCATTCCCGGCCTGCCTGGCAACAACAACTTCAAGGTTTTCGAAGCCGGGGCGAAGAAGGTCGGCTACAAGCACGTCCACACCGGGCGCATGGCCATCAACAGCGAAGAACGGGACGGCCGCGCCGCCTGCCGGCAGCTCGGCTTCTGCTTCCAGGGCTGCAAGATGGGCGCGAAATGGTCGTCTGCCTATACCGAAATTCCCAAGGGCGAGGCGACCGGCAATCTGGAAGTGCGCGAGCACGCCCACGCGCTGCGCATCGAGCACGGCGAGGATGGCCGCGTGAACGCTGTCGTCTACGCGGACAAGGACGGCAATCAGCAGCGCCAGGCCGCGCGTGCGGTCTGCGTGGCCGGCAACTCCATCGAAAGCCCGCGCCTTCTGCTCAATTCGGAATCGAGCATGTTCCCGGACGGTCTGGCCAACAGTTCCGGCCAGGTCGGACGGAATTACATGCGCCACATGACGGCCTCGGTCTACGCCATCTTCGACGAACCGGTGAACATGTATCGCGGAACGACGATGGCCGGGATCATCGAGGACGAGTCCGGCAACGATCCGTCGCGCGGCTTCGTCGGCGGCTACGAGTTCGAAACCCTGTCGCTGGGCATACCGTTCATGGCCGCCTTCCTGAATCCCGGCGCGTGGGGCCGCGAATTCACGACCGCGCTGGATGCCTATGATCACATGGCCGGCATGTGGATCGTCGGGGAGGACATGCCGCAGGAAAGCAACCGGGTCACGCTGCATCCGAGCGAGAAGGACCAGCACGGCATGCCGGTGCCGAACGTGCATTATACCGACCACCCCAACGACATCGCCATGCGCAACCACGCCTATGAGCGGGGCAGGGCGGTTTATGACGCGGTCGGCGCGACGCGGACCATGCCGACCCCGCCCTATCCGTCGACCCACAATCTCGGCACGAACCGCATGTCGGAAAAGCCACGCGATGGCGTGGTGAACAAGTGGGGTCAGGCCCATGACGTGCCGAACCTGTTTATCTCCGATGGCAGCCAGTTCACGACCGGCGCGGCGGAAAACCCGACGCTGACCATTGTGGCACTTGCCATCCGCCAGGCGGAAGCGATCGAGGGTATGCTGTCGCGTGGCGATATCTGAGCAGGTGAAAGGCTGGGCGGCCGGGATGCCGACGCGGCGTTCCGGCCGCCATTTCACAGCAGGGATGCCGGGAGGGATTCACTCTCTTCGCAGACCCGTCAGGCGTAGCGGCCCACAACGATACCGGTGTCCGCCATTATTCAGCCCGTCGCGGGATCAGGCGCGGCGGCGCGTGTCAGCCGGTCATTGATGGCCTCGCCAAGCCCTTCGTGCGGCACGGGCATCACCGCGATCGTGTCCGCCTTGCAGCCGTCGAGGGCACGCAGATAACCGAACAGGTTGGCCGCGGCTTCGACGAGGTCGCCTTCGGGGCTGAGATTGAGCGTTGTTTCGGGCGGGGCATCCGGGCCGAAGCCGAGCAGCACCTCGCACGGTCGCACCTCGCGCGCGTCGAGCCGAAGAGGCGTGCGCGGCGCGTAATGCCGCGCGGTCATGCCGGGTGAAACCGGGCCTGCGGTGTCTTTCGCGTCGGGACGTTGCAACGATTCGCCCAGTGTCGCCTCGATCTCCTCGCGCGGAACGCCACCGGGGCGCAACAGCACCGCGGTGTCTCCGGCAAGCCCCACGACCGTCGACTCCAGCCCCCCGGGGCAGCGGCCGCCGTTGAGGATCACGCCATTGATGTCGGTGAAATCCGCCGCGACATGCTCAGCCGTTGTCGGGCTCAGCCGGCCGGAGCGGTTGGCGCTGGGCGCGGCGACCGGCACGCCGGCGAAGCTGATGAGCGATTGCGCGACCTCGTGGGAGGGCACGCGCAGGGCAATGGTGTCCAGCCCGGCGGTCACGAGGCGGCTGATTGGCGCATCTTCGCGCAACGGCAGCACGAGGGTGAACGGTCCGGGCCAGAACTGCGCGGCGAGCCGCCGCGCCCGGTCGTCGAACACGCCGAGTTGCTCGGCTGCGTCCATATCGGCCACATGAACGATGAGCGGGTTGAACTGCGGCCGGTCCTTCGCCTCGTAAAGACCGGCAACGGCACGGCCGTCGCCGGCATTCGCGCCCAGTCCGTAAACCGTCTCGGTGGGGAAGGCGACCAGGCCGCCGTCGCGCAGATACCGGCTGGCCCGAACAATGTTTTCGTCACTGGAGGTCAGAACTTGCAATACACCGCTCCCGCCAAAAATCTTGAAACAATAGGCTGCTGCTGAAAATTTTGTGCTGCATCGTTTGAAAATGTGGCAGTTACCGGGCTTTGTGAAGGCACAAAGGCCCGCAATGCAATAAGAATCCTGTCACACGTCTCCGTTCCCGCAATTCAAGAGAGATACGCGCACGCATGACCACGGATCAATCGCTCGTCGTCGCGGTGCTTGCCATTGTCGTCGTCCTGCTCATGTGGGGGCGCTGGCGCTATGATGTCGTGGCCTTCGCGGCGCTGATCATCGCGGTGGCCATCGGCGTCGTGCCGAGCGAGCGGGCATTCGAGGGCTTCGGCCATCCCGCGACGATCATCGTGGCGCTGGTGCTGATCGTCAGCCGGGGGCTGACCAATGCCGGCGTGGTGCAGGTCATCACCCGCCATGTTGTTGACAACGGACGCGGGCTGTCGGCCCATATCGGGATCATGTCCTCGGTCGGCGCGGCGCTATCGGCGGTAATCAACAACGTCGCCGCGCTGGCCGTGCTCATGCCGGTCGACATGAAAGCCGCGGAACAGGCCGGCCGCGCGCCGGGCCTCACGCTCATGCCGCTCGCCTTCGCCACGCTGCTCGGCGGTCTCATCACGCTGATCGGCACGCCGCCCAACATCATCATCGCCAATTTCCGCCAGCAGACGACCGGCGAGCCGTTCGCCATGTTCGACTTCGCGCCGGTCGGGCTGGTCGTCGCCGCGGCGGGCGTGGCGTTCATAGCGCTGGCGGGCTGGCGGCTGATGCCGGCAGTGGGCGGCGGTGGCGAAACGCGCCAGGAGAGCTTCGCGCTGGACGACTACATCGCGGAGGTTAAAGTGCCCGAGGACGCGGACGTCATCGGGAAGCGGGTGCGCGAACTCGACGATGTGGCGGAGAAGTCCGGCGTGGCGATCCTGGGTCTGCTGCGCGGCAAGAAGCGCATGCCGGGTATGGCGCGACGCGCCGTGATCGAGGCTGGCAATAAGCTGGTGGTTGAGGGCGCGCCGGACGACATCGACGCCTTCAGCAGCGAACTGGGATTGAGCTATGTCGAGGGCGAAAGCGAGAAGGAGCGGCTGAAATCCTCGGACCTGGGCTTCATGGAGGTGGTCGCGCCCGAGGGATCGCGGATCATCGGGCGCTCGGCTTCCGATCTGCGTCTGCTGACGCGCCAGGGCGTGGTCCTGCTGGGCGTCTCGCGCCGGGGCAAGCGTTTCGTCGAGCAGGTGCGGCGGCTTGCAATCCAGCCTGGCGACGTGCTCCTTCTCTATGGGCCGGTGGAGCGTCTGCCCGCCGTCGCGGACTGGCTCGGCGGGTTGCGGCTGGCCGGTGCCGAACTGCGGCCGGCGCGCGCAGAGAAGAGTTGGCTGGCGGCCGGGATTTTCGGATTTGCGATAGCGCTGGCCAGTTTCGAACTGCTACAGCTTTCTGTCGCGCTCGGCGCCGTGTGCGTGGCCTTCGTGGCGACCGGGATCGTGCCGCTGCGCGAGCTTTACGAGGCGGTCGAATGGCCGGTCGTCGTGCTGCTCGCCAGCCTGCTGCCGATCGGGGCGGCGCTGGAAAGCACAGGCACCACCGGACTGCTGGCCGAGCAGATCGTCCTGCTGTCGTCGGGAGTATCAGCGGCGGTCCTGCTCGGCGTGGTGATGGTGGTAACGGTGCTCCTGTCCTCGGTGATGAACAACACCGCGACCGCGGTGATCGCCGCGCCGCTGGCCATCGACATCGCCGCGCGGCTGGACGTGAACGCCGACGCCTTCCTGATGGGCGTCGCGGTGGCGGCCTCGGCCTCCTTCCTCACGCCGATCGCGCACAAGAACAACACGCTGATCATGGGACCGGGCGGCTATGGCTTTGGCGATTACTGGCGGCTCGGTCTGCCGCTCGAAGTCCTGGTGCTGGCGGTGGCAATACCGATGATCCTGGTCGTCTGGCCGCTATGAACACTGCCCCGATGATCGAACTGCGCGATGTCACCCACGATTTCGACGGTGTGCCGGTCCTGCGCGGGTTGAGCCTGCGCCTTGCCGAGCGGCGCATCGCCATCATCGGCGACAACGGCTCGGGCAAGAGCACGCTGGCGCGGATGCTGAACGGCCTGCTCGTGCCGCGCGCCGGGGATGTCTTGGTCAATGACGTTTCCACGCGCGCCGATCCGGCGGCCGCGCGCGCCGCGGTCGGTCTCGTTTTCCAGAACCCCGAGCATCAGATCGTCATGCCTACGGTCGAGGAGGACCTCGCCTTCGGGCCGCGCAACCTGAACCTGCCGCAAGCCGAAATCACCGCGCGCGTCGACGACCTGCTCGCGCGCTACGGTCTGAGAGACAAGCGCCAGCGGCCTGCGCATCTGCTCAGCGGCGGCGAGAAAAAGCTGCTCAGTGTCCTGTCGGTGGTGATCATGGCGCCGCGCACGATCGTCTTTGACGAGCCGATGACCTCGCTCGACCGGCGTAACCGCGCGCGCATGGCCGGCGTGATTGCCGATCTTCCGCAACAGGTCATCACGATCACCCATGACCTCGACCTGATCGCGGGGTATGATCGCGCCATTCTTATGAGCGCTGGCGAAATCGCCGACGACGGCGCGCCGGCCGAAGTGATCGCCCGCTACACCGCGCAGGACGAAAACGCATGATGGCGCTTTACGTTCATCGGAACAGCCTGCTGCATCGCCTGTCGCCGGGCGTGAAACTCGCCGGGCTGGCGCTCGCGGGCGCGGCGGTGTTTGTTCTGCCCGGATTCGTCTGGCAGGCGGCTGTGCTCGCTGTCGTGATCCTGCTGTATCGACTTGCACGGCTTCCGCTCGCAGAAACCGCGCGTGCGCTCAAGCCCGTTATCGTGCTGATCGCGGCCATCGGCCTTTTCCAGCTGTTCGCCGCCGGGCCGCTGGCGGCGGCCGTGATCGCCGCGCGCATCATCACGCTGGTGCTGCTCGCCGCCCTGGTGACGCTGACGACGCCGTTCACCGCAATGATCGACACATTCGCGCGCGCGGCTGCCCTTCTGCGGCCGCTGGGGGTCAATCCGCACAAGGTGGGCCTCGCCGCGGCACTGGCGGTGCGCTTCATCCCCGTCCTGCTGAGCGATTATCGCGAGATCCAGGACGCGCGCCGGGGACGCGGGGCGCGCTCGCCGGGGCTGTTCGCCGCCGGGCCGCTGCTGATCAAGACGCTGCGC
The DNA here is from genome assembly GCA_046543175.1 of Dichotomicrobium sp. GTDB lineage: Bacteria > Pseudomonadota > Alphaproteobacteria > Rhizobiales > Rhodomicrobiaceae > Dichotomicrobium. Next base: position 5,202 of record JBKGZY010000044.1, on the reverse strand, counting down.
ATGGCCGGGACGCTGGCCGACGCGGTCGAGGCGCGCGGCTTCGAGAACCGGCGCTGACGGAGACACCATGCGTATCAACGATATCGTCTATGTCGCCCTTTTCGCCGCGATCACGGCCGCGCTGGGGCTGGCCCCGCCGATCACGCTGCCGATCGTTCCGGTGCCGATCACGGCGCAGTCGCTCGGCGTCATGCTGGCCGGCTCGATCCTGGGCGCGCGGCGCGGCGGGCTGGCGCTGCTCTTGTTCATCGCGCTGGTCGCGGCCGGCCTGCCGGTCCTGTCCGGCGGGCGCGGCGGGCTGGGCGTGCTGCTGTTCTCGCCGAGCGCCGGATTCCTCCTGGCGTTTCCGATCGCAGCCTTCATTGTCGGCTGGCTGACGGAGTTGTCATGGTCGCGGCTGAACGTCGCGCGCGCCTTCGTTTTCAATGTCGTCGGCGGGATCGGCGTCGTCTACGCGCTCGGCATTCCCGGACTGGCGATCATGGGCGATCTCAGCCTCGTTCAGGCGGCATCGGCATCGGCGGTCTTCATTCCGGGTGACATTATCAAGGCGGCGCTCGCGGCAATGGCGGCGGTGTTCGTGCGACGCGGCTATCCGCTGATCGCGGCGTCACGGTCCTAGCGGCGATGATGCGGACGATCTTCACCGAGTTTGAAGCGGCAGGGCGGGCCGGGCCGGACAAGACCGCTCTCGTCTACCGGGACGAGGCCGTGAGTTTTGCCACGTTGCTGCGACGTGTCCGAAAAGCTGCTGGATTCATGCAGTCCCTGCCCTCCGGAGCGATTGCGCTGTCGATGGCCTCCGGCGCTGACATGCTGATCGCGTTTATTGCCGCCGCGGCCGTCGGCCGTCCCGCGCTTGTGCTCGATCCCAATGCGCCACGCGAGACGGGCGCGGCGGCGCTGGAACTGGCCAAGCCGGCAATTCACCTGACCACGCTGCCGCAAGGAGCGGCAGCGACCGCGCTCCCCGAGGTCTCGCGGCACACCGAGTTCTACTGGGGTCTGACGTCCGGGACGACCGCCGCGCCCAAGATCTTTGCGCGCACGCACCATTCCTGGCTGGCGACTTTCGAGACGGCCGAACAGGTGTTCGACTTCGCGGCGGACGACGTCCTCGCGCTGCCGGGGAGCCTGAGCCATTCGCTGTTCCTGTTCGGCGCGGTTCATGCGCTGTGCCGCGGCATGACCGCGATGCTGTGCGCGCCGTTTAGCCCCGGTCGGATCGCGCGGGAGATGGCAGCGCACCGCGCGAGCGTGCTTTACGTCGTCCCGGCGATGCTCGATCCGCTCCTGAGGAGTCGGCAGACGGCTTGGCGCGCGGGTTTGCGGCGCATCTTTTCAAGCGGGGCGAAGCTGTCGCCCGAGACGCGCGCGGCTATCGAAAGCGCGCTCCCGGGCGTCGATCTGGTCGAAGGCTACGGATCGTCCGAGACCAGCTATATCAGCTATGTCAGCACAACCGTCCCCGCTCCGGCGGGTTCGGCCGGGCAGTTGTTTCCGGGTGTGGCGGTCGAAATACGCGACGCCGACGGGCGCGCCTGCGCGGAGGGCGAGACCGGCACCATATGGGTGCGCAGCGCGATGACCTTTTCGCGCTATGTCGGTGGGCCGGCGGCGCGCGCGCCGGGCGGCTGGGTGACACCGGGCGACACCGGCAGGTTGTCCGGCGGCTATCTCTACCTGGCCGGCCGTGCCAACCGTGTCATTAACGTGAAGGGCACGAAAGTACATCCCGAGACTATCGAGCAGGCCCTGCAGGCGCATCCCGGCGTCGCGCAGGCGGCCGTTATCGGGCTCGACGACCCGAAACGGGGGCAGCGGCTCGCCGCGATCGTCGTGCCCCGCGGCAACGTGACGGATCGCGCGAGCCTCAGCGCGCATTGCCGGGCCCGGCTGGGCATCAACCTGACGCCGCAACGCTTTTTCCGCGCGGGTGCGCTGCCGCAGACCCGCTCCGGCAAGGTGGCGGTGGAGATGCTGCGCGAAGCGCTGATGCGCGGCGATCCCGCCTACAGGGAACTGGAATGAGTCGGCCGGTCATCATCGCGGCGCGACGCACGGCCATCGGCGCTGTCGGCGGTCTGCACCGCGCCCGGCCCGTCGAGACGCTCGGCGCGGCGGCCGTGGCGGCGGCGCTGGCCGACAGCGGGCTGGCGGCGGCGGATATCGGCGAAGTCATCATGGGCAACGCCGCCGGTGGCGGCGGCAATCCGGCACGGCTGATCGCACTGAGCGCAGGCCTTCCCCAGGCGGTCCCGGCCATGACGATCGACCGGCAATGCGCTTCGGGGCTGGACGCCATCGCGACCGGCGCGCGGCTTATCGCCAGCGGCGCGGTAAAAGCAGTGATCGCCGGCGGCGCGGAAAGCCCCTCGACCGCGCCGTGGCGGGTGGAAAAACCGTCGTCGCTGTATCGTGAACTACCGCGCTTTTTCAGCGAAGCGCGATTTGCCCCCGGCGCGGCAGGGGACCGGCAGATGATCGAGGCGGCCGAGACAGTGGCGCGCGAGCGCGGGATCAGTCGGCAGGAACAGGACGCTTGCGCGCTGGCCAGCCATGAACGGGCCGTGGCGGCCATGCGGGCAGGACATTTCGATCCGGAGATCGCCCGCGTCGGCGGCGCGGCGGAGCGCGACGAAGGCCCCAAGCCAAGCCTGTCGCCGAAGCTGCTGGCGCGCGCGGCGCCTCTGCTGCCGGACGGAACCGTGACGCCCGGCAATAGCTGTCCGGTCAGCGATGGTGCGGCTGCGGTCGTGATCGTGTCGCCCGCGCTGCATGCGCGGCTCGGTAAACCGCCGGGGCTTGCGTTCCTGGACGCCGCTTCCTCCGGGGTCGATCCCGGCCGGCTGGGTCTCGCCGCGATCCCGGCCGTCGAGCGCCTGCGCGCCGGTCTGGGGGACCGATGGTCCGAGATCGCGGCCATCGAGTTCAATGAAGCCTTCGCCTCGCAGGTCCTCGCCACCATCGGCGCGCTCGCCCTGCCCGGTAGCATCGTGAACTCGCAGGGTGGGGCTATTGCGCTCGGCCATCCCTACGGCGCGAGCGGCGCGATTCTCGTCGTCCGTCTGTTTACGCGGATGGTCCGCGAGGGCGCGGGCGGACTGGGGCTGGCCATGCTTGCCGCGGCGGGCGGGCTGGGCACGGCGGCGGTTTTCGGACGCTGTCAGGAAGATTAACCCAAGCAAACAACAGCCTCATTTCATGTTCTTTTCCCGGTCCGGATCGGAACAGCCGCCCCGGCTGACATCCCGTGCATGGTGTACAAATTGTTAACTTTGTGTAAGATTGAAACAGACGTGTCGATTGGTCGTGAAATACAACCGCAGGGATACGCTGCTCGCGAATGAAAAGAGTTTCGTTCAACGGTGTGACCGCTGAGGGCAGCGTCCTGCCGCTCCGCGCCAGCCTGACCGGCTGGCCGCGGACGATGTGGTTCTCATTGCAACACATGCCCGCTTGGCGTCCGGCATCGGGCCGCCGAACTGCGCCGTGTTAACGCCTTTCCCGACAAGATTCGTATATGCGTGAGATTGAATTGCGTTTTCATCCCGCCGCGATGGGCATTTTGGCTTCACGGATCGATTGGTCGATGAGGGCTCAGGCATGCAGAATCTGGTGATCGGCTGGCGCGAATGGGCGGCGCTGCCCAAGCTGGGCCTGCCGGCGATCAAGGCAAAGATCGACACCGGCGCGCGCACCTCCGCGCTACACGCATTCAAGCTGGAAACCTTCGGCCCCGAAAACAATCCGCGGGTGCGCTTCTGGGTCCACCCCGTTGAAGGCCGGGACGACATTGAGGTGAAATGCACCGCGAAGGTGCTCGACCGGCGCCAGGTGGTCAGTTCGAACGGGCGTTCCGAGCTGCGCTACATCATCCGCACGCCGATCCGCATCGGCGACCGGGAATGGCCGATCGAGATTTCCCTGTCGAACCGGGAAACGATGACGCATCGCATGCTGATCGGCCGGACGGCGCTGGAGGCGATCGAGGCGGTCGTGCAGCCCTGGGGCGAGTTCAACCAGGGACATCTCGACTACAAGGTCTACGACACGGTTGCCAGGCAGTCGGTGGAACATCGCCCGCTGCGTATCGCCTTGCTGACGATGGAGCCGACGAACTACTCCAACACGCGCTTCGTCAAGGCGGCGGAGGCCCGCGAGCACGTCATCGAGCCGCTGGAGACGCTGGGCTGTTATATCAACATCAACCGCATGGCATCGGCGGTGCATTACCGCGGCAAGGCGTTGCAGGAATTCGACGCGGTGATCCCGCGGATCGGCTCGGGCATCACGGAATACGGCGCGGCGCTGGTGCGCCAGTTCGAACTGACCAAGGCGTTCTGCCTGAACTCCGGCCGCGCGATCAGCAATTCGCGCAACAAGCTGCTGGCCCATCAGATCATGGCGGAAAACCAGCTCCCGATGCCGCAGACCGCCTTCGCCAGCTCGCCCAACAGCACGGACGACCTGATTGACATGGTCGGCGGCCCGCCGCTGGTGGTGAAGCTGTTGCAGAGCACGCAAGGGCGCGGCGTGGTGCTCGCCGACACGCGCAAGGCGGCTGCCTCCATCATCGACGCGTTCCGCAACGCCGAGGCCAATTTCCTCGTGCAGCAGTTCGTGGCGGACGCCGCCGGGCAGGACATTCGCTGCATCGTGCTGGCCGACAAGGTGATTGCCGCGATGCGTCGGGTGTCGGGTAGTGAGGATTTCCGCTCCAACCTGCATTCGGGCGGCTCGGCCCTGCCCGTGAAGATTACGCGGGAAGAGCGCCAGGTCGCGGTAAAGGCGGCCAAGCGGATGGGGCTGAAATTCGCGGGCGTGGACCTGCTGCGCTCGAATAACGGGCCGCTCATTCTCGAGGTCAATTCCAGTCCCGGCCTGGAGGGCATCGAATCAGTGGTGGGCGAGACGGTGGCGGAATCCGTAATGAGCTACATTGAGCAGAACACCTTCCCGCAGCGGCCGAAAATCCGCAAGAAGTCCGCCGCCTGAGCTTGCAGCATTTTCCAGCGTAGTGGACAGGCACTCTGCGTCGCCAAAGCGATGAGCAGCAAACGTCATCCCGGGTGCTTGCGCAGCACGTCAGTGGTACGCTGCTGACCCGGGATCGGCTGCGACCAGCCGCGAACGATCCCGTGTCTGCGAAGCGGCGCGCTGCGCCGCATCGCGCACGGGATGACGGCTGGGGCAGGTGCG
>JBKGZY010000043.1:0-15676 GCA_046543175.1 Dichotomicrobium sp. | reverse complement strand
GATGCTGTAGAGTCTTTGGTTGTCGCGCCGGGCGAAAAACCGGTTTCCACTTTTTTGCCCGGCGCTCCAAGCATCCCGGCTGCGTGGTCGGACGCGGCCGAGCGGCCGGAGTCGAAGACGGCGCAAAGCGACCCCTGACCGCCGGACCTCGGGCCCAGGCCCACGCCCGGATGGGCGCGGAAAGCCAATAAATCTAGTCCAGCCGGCCGCTGGCATGGGCCAGCATCAGGTAGATCTTGCCGGTTTCCGAGACGAGATAGTTCTGGAGCGCCTTGCCGTTCTGCCCGGACTTGCTGGCGTCCTTGAGGACCTTCTCGAAATCGGCCATGTAGCGATCGGCGATGTGACGGAACGCCTGGTCGCTGCGGTAGCGGCGCTGCACCTGATCGAAGGTGGACTTGCCCTGCCGGTTGTAGACGTCCCGGCTGATGACGCTGCGATCGCCGCGGTTGTAACGCCGCCAGACCTCGACGACGGTATCCTGATCGACCGCGTCGGCGATGTCCTTCATGTTGAAATCGACGCCTTGATCCGCGCTTTGCGCCGGCTGTTGCGGCGCTCTCGGCGCGGGCTCGGGGGCCAGTTGCGGCGGGCGGCCGTATGACTCGTCGTCGCCGCTGCCGAAACTCTGCTCGTCCTCAAGGGACAGCTCGTCGTCCGCCTCGGAAGCGCGCGCCAGCAGATCGCCCAATGACCACTCGCCAGCCGGTTTCTCGGCGTCGTCCTGCTCCCAACCGGGCGAAGCCCCCTGACGGGAAGCGCCGGCGCCCCGCCCCTCGCGACCGCTCCCGCCGGTATCCTCGCCATAGCCGGGCTCGTCGTCCTTCTGGTTGCGCTTGTTGCCGTCCAGCCGGTCGATGAGCCCGGCGGTGAGGGCGCTGAAGTCGTCATCCGAACGCGAGGCCGGCCGGCCGCGCTGCTGGCTGTTGCGCTGCGGCGCGGCGTCGCCTTCCCAGGGCGCGGGCTTCTGGGGACGCTGGCCGCCGCCGCGCTGGGCGGGCCACTCATAGTTCTCGCGCTGCGGCTGGCGGCGCGCCGGTGGCGGGGCGCCGGTGCCGGCATCGCGGCTGCTGCCGTCCCGCGTGGCGGGGACCTGGCCTGCGCCGCTGTCGCGTTCCGCCGACTGCTCGCTGCGGGAAACCGTGCCGGAATAGCGATGGCGGTTGGCAATGTCGGACAGCGAGTCGAGCGCCGCAAGCTGGTCCTGCAGGGCCTTGCGCATGGCCGTCGCGCTTTCGCGGGTGGTTTCGGGAATCGCCTTGGCCTGGCGTCGCAACTCGGTGTTGGTCGTCTCCAGGTCCATGGACGCGCGCCGCGTCGTGTCCTTGACGGTCTCCGAGGTTTCGGAAAAACGCGAGGTCAACGTGTTGAGCTGCTCGCCGATCTGGTCGGACAGCGCGGCGAAGCGGCCCTTCAGCTCCTCGATGGCCTCGAAGGTCTGGGCCTGTGTCTCGGAGCGCAGCCGCTCGATCTCGCGCACCGCCGACTGGCTCTTCTCGGCCGAATCGTTCGCCAGCATCTCGGTGACGCCGCGCGCCCGCGTCTCGGCCCGGGACAGCGAATCTTCCAGCATGCCGGAATAGTTGTGCATCATCTTGTCGAGTTCGGAGGCGCGCTTGCCGATGGTGTCGATGAGCTTGGCCAGTTGCGCCTGACGCTGTTCCATCACGTGGTCCACCTGCGTGTTGGAAACCTCCAGTGCCTTGGCGGATTTCATGATGGTCGCGCCCTGCTCCTCGAAGCGCTTGGTCAGCCCCTGGATCTGGTTCAGCAGGCCGCTGGACATCTGGCGCAGCGTTTCCGCCTGGCTTTCCAGCGCCTCGGAACTGGCGCCCGTGCGGTCCGCCAGTTCGCCGACGGCCCGTTCGATGCTCTCCGAACTGTTGGAAACGGACCGCTCGATCTCCTGAGCCTGGCGCGACAGCGACTTGTCCATCTTCTGAGCGTGCTGGTCGAGGGTGTCGCGGATCGAGCCGGACTGGCGGCTGAGCGCTTCCTCCAGCGCCTGGGCGCGCGCCACGATCGAGTCCTCGATATGCTTGGTGCCCGCGCCGATGGTGTTGTGAAACTCCTTGGCGCGCTGTCCGAGCAGCGATTCGAGCGCGCGGGTGCGCTCCGAAAGCGAGTTGTCGATCGCCTTTGAATGCTCCGTCAGCACGCCCTGAAGCACCCTGGTCTTGTCGTTCAGGCTGCTGTCCAGCGCCTGCGTCTTCTCGGACAGGGCGGATTCCAGGTTTGTCAGGTTCGTCGTGGCATCGGAGATAATGCTGTTGAGCCGCTGCTGCTCGCCGCCCAAGCGGTCGAGAAGCGCAGGAATTTCCTGCGCCACACGCTCACTCATGCTCATCACGGAATGCACCAGACTGTTACTCTTGGCGGATATGGCCGCCGATGCGCGGTCGGAGGCCTGCTGGATCGCGGTGGTGACCTGCAGGCTCTGCTGATGGATGTTGTCGACGGTCTTGGCGCTGTGCTTGGTCAGCTGCTCGTTCACCTGCGCGCCGCGCTCGGCCAGCTTCGCATCGACGGCGTCGCCGGCCTCGGTGACGGCGGCGGTGATCTTCTGGGACCGGTTCGCGAAGGTCTCCGTCAGGTTGGTGGTGGCCTTGTCGAGAGACTGCGTCGCTTCGTCGCTGGCCGCCTGGATTTCCCGACGGACATCGCCGCCGATGCCGCGCAGCGCCTCGCTCACACGGCTGCTGTTGTTGGCCAGCGCCTCGCGCTCGCTCGCAAGCTCGTTGATGAGGCTGCGGATACGGTGCTCGTTTTCGCTATAGGAACGTTCGAGCGCCGTGACCTCGTTATGGACCAGCGCTTCGAGTTCGCCCGCCCGCCCGAGCGCGCGGGAGATCGCGTCGTTCATGGCCGCGACCTGGCGGCGCACGGTCTGCCCGAGCGAAGCCACCGACTGCTCTGCCATCTTGTCGGGTTCGGCGAGGCGCACGGCGACTTCCGTCATCGCCGAGGACATCAGCCGCAGTTCCTGGGCACGCCAGATCAGGAAGGCGAGAAACCAGAAAACGGCAATTGGCACGACGGTGCCGGCCATTACGCCGAGCATGGCCGGATTGGCGAGGAAATCGACAATGCCGTCAATGTCCGCGCCGTATTTGCTCATTACCGAGGTGCCGACCGCGATGCCGAGCACGCCCCAGACCAGCGAGGCGATGCCCGCCACCATGAAAGGCGAGCGCGACGGGCGCTGGTTCAGCGCATAGACCAGCCCGCCAATGGACGGCATGTCGTCATTCGCGGGCACGGGCGAGCGTGCGGCCGATGCGGCGTTCCGCCGCGCCGGCGTCTGCTGCCGGGTATCGCGGCCGCCGTGCTCCCGGCGGGATTGGTCGCTTTCTTCCGAAGCATGCTGACCCGCGCTGCCCTGCTGAACGCTGCGGCCGCGCTGCGAGCCTTGCGCTCCCGGCTGTACGCGGCGGGACGGCATCGAGATGGTCTGGGCGCCGCGGGGGCGATCGCCCTGTCCCTCGTGCCGCTCGGTCCCGGCTGAACCGGGATCCCCGGAACCCGATGTCTGCGGTGCCTGTTCGGCGGCGGTTTTCTGCGCCGGGGCCTGCGGCGACGCCGCGGCGGAACGTGCGCCGGAAGCCGAAGCGCCCTTGCCGGGCATGGCGGCATGTGCCGGCGGCGCGCCGGGCGTGCTTTCATCCAACTTGCCGGCCTGGCCGCTGCGTGATTTCGACGCGCCCTGGGACTCGCTCAGCTTGCCGCTGGTCTTGACGCCGCCCGCCTTTGCTGCCCCTGCATTCGTTCCGTGGGATTTAGATGGATTTTGAGCCATTCCGCTATCCGTCCGGGAGGTTTATTGCGACGAATTGAGGTAAGGCAGCAAAGCTCGTACGTCGGCGTACCTTCCTGCGATAGACGCCGGAAACATAGCACTGCCCGCAAAAAGGAAACAAACGCCTTCGCCCCTGAACCCGTCGAATTTCACATTTTCCTTCCCTGATGCCGCCCTGCATCAGGGAAATTACCCTTTATAGGTGTGGTTCTACCGCTGATTTAGGGCCAAAAAAAGAAATTCCTTGTCCGACACGTGCTTGCGCGCCGCGAATCAATTTCTGCGGGAATCACCCGGCGCGGCCGGACAAGCGCTTGATAAGGGGTGCGCTTGGCAAGCTGTGCCCGCTTCGCTTATAGAGGCCGTGAAGACATCCCCGAACAGCCCGCATTGCGGCGCGGCAGTCCGCTCGCCCGCTTGCACCGTGTGGCCGTTCGGCTCACATATCGTCCGAACTTCGTTAACCGGAAGCAGCGCGTACATGCCACAGATTACATACATCCAGCCCGACGGAACCAAGCACGTTGTCGAGGCGAAAAGCGGGCAGACGGCGATGGAAGTCGCCATCGGCAACATGGTGCCGGGGATCGTTGCCGAGTGCGGCGGGGCATGTTCCTGCGCGACCTGCCATGTCTATGTCGACGAGGAATGGGCCGAGCGCGTCGGCAGCCCTTCGGAAATGGAAGAGGATATGCTCGACTTCGCCTTCGACGTGCGCCCGACCAGCCGGCTGAGCTGTCAGATCCGGATTACCGACGAATTCGACGGGCTTGTTCTTCACGTCCCGGAAGAACAAGTCTAGGTCAGGTAGGCACGGCTGTTTTCACGGTCGATCATCACCAGATTTACACAGGATCCCAGCAGGAATGTACCAGGAATTCAGCGGCAATAACGGCGCCGGCGCAGTGAAGACCGACGCGCTCATCATCGGTGCGGGGCCGGTCGGACTGTTCGCCGTGTTCGAACTGGGCCTGCTGGACATCCACGCGCATCTGGTCGATATCCTCGACCGGCCGGGCGGGCAATGCACGGAGCTTTACCCGGAAAAGCCGATCTATGACATTCCCGCGCTGCCGGTCGTGAGCGGCCAGGAACTGACCGACCGGCTGATGAAGCAGATCGAGCCGTTCAACCCGGTTTTCCATTTCGGCCAGCGCGCGGAGACGCTGCAGCGCACCGATGACGGCTTCGCCGTCACAACCGATTCCGGAACGACGATCGAGGCGAAGATCGTGATCGTCGCGGCCGGCGGCGGCTCGTTCACGCCCAAGCGTCCGCCATTGCCGGGAATCCAGGACTACGAGGGCAAGTCGGTGTTCTATTCCGTGCGGCGCATGGAGGATTTCCGCGACCAGGACATCGTGATCGTCGGCGGCGGCGATTCCGCGCTGGACTGGACGCTCAGTCTCCAGCCCATCGCGAACAGCCTCACGCTCTTGCACCGCCGTGACAAGTTCCGCGCCGCGCCCGACAGCGTCAACAGGATGCGCAAGCTCGTCGACGAGAACAAGATGGCGTTCCATGTCGGGCAGATCACCGGGCTGGAAGGCGAGGACGGCCAGTTGAAGTCGGTGAGGTTCAAGGGGACTCTGGATGGCGAGGCCGGTACCTTCGAGCTTCCGGCGACGCGGCTGATGCCGTTTTTCGGCCTGACAATGAAGCTCGGCCCGGTCGAGGACTGGGGGCTGAAGTTGAAGGACAACCTGATCGTCGTCGATACCGAGAAATTCGAAAGCTCGCAGCCCGGCGTGTTCGCCATCGGCGATATCAACACCTATCCGGGCAAGCTCAAGCTGATCCTGTCGGGCTTCCACGAGGCCGCGCTGATGGCGCAGCAGGCGCACCGCTACGTTCACCCGGACAAGAAGCTGGTGTTCCAGTACACCACCTCGAGCACCAGCCTCCAGCAGAAGCTCGGCGTGCGCTGATCCCGCGGCTACGCCAGCCGCGTTTCGACGAGCCACCAGTCCGGATGCGCCGCGCGCAGGGTTTCCGCCGCGTGGATTGCGGCGTCACGCGTTCCAAAGAGACCGAAACAGGTCGGCCCGCTCCCGGACAGCCGGGCCAACGCGCAGCCGGGGCTCGCTTGCAGCGCGTCCAGAATATCAGCAGTGATCGGCGCCAGCTTGCCGGCGGGGGCCTCGAGATCGTTCGGATGATCGTGCAGAAATCCGATCAGCGCGCCGGCATTTGCGAATGCGCCCGGCGTTTCGGGTTGTCGCGAGGCGGCATCGCCAAGCGCCGGCGCATTGAGTGCGGCGAACACCTCGCGTGTCGCCAGCGCGATGCCGGGATTGACCAGCACGGCGGGCAGTTCGGGCATCCCGTCGACCGGCGTGACCGACTCCCCGATACCCCGCACCCACGCGGCACGCGCTTCCAGGCACACCGGGATATCCGCGCCGAGCCGGGACAAGGCCGGCATCAGCCGCTTCTCCCATGCCGGGGGCGACACGCCGTGGCGGGTATTAGATCGGGCCAGGAGGCGCAACGCCGCCGCCGCGTCCGACGAGCCGCCGCCAATCCCCGCCGCTACGGGGAGTCGCTTGGTCAGCACGAAGCGGCCGCCTTGCGCAGTGTCGAACGTGTCGAGAAACATCTGCGTGGCGCGCAGGACGAGGTTGTCGCCGTCGATGGCCGCCGCGAACGGCCCTTCGGTTTCCAGCGAGACTTCGCGTGTCGTCGCGGGGTGGAGGGTCAGCGTGTCGCCGATGGTGGCGAAGGCGACCAGACTGACAAGCTCGTGATAACCGTCGGGCCGGCGGCCGGCGATTTCGAGGCTGAGATTGACCTTGGCGGGCGCGAAGTCTTCGATCGCGGGCACCGGATCAGCCTTGTCCCCGCCCCGGCCCACCTTTGCGCCATTACGAGAACCCGCGCTCATCGCCCGCGGCGATCCGGTGCCGGGCCCGGCAGGTCACTGAACGTTGGCGGCCTCGGCTTCATCCAGTTCGGCCTTCTTGTTCCCGCCTTGCAGCCCATCGGCAAGCTTCTTGAGGATCTCCTCCTTGTCATCCGGCTCCGGGTCGAGGCTCAGCGCGTTCGACCACTGGAATCGCGCTTCGCGCCTGCGCCCCACCTGCCAATAGGCATCGCCCAGGTGGTCGTTGAGCACCGGATCTTCCGGGCGCAGTTCCACCGCCTTTTCCAGATGCTCCACGGCCCGGTCGTAATTGCCGAGCTTGTAATGCGCCCAGCCCAGGCTGTCGACGTAATATCCGTTATTCGGTTCGCTGCGCACGGCCTCGCGGATCAGGTCCATCGCCTCGTCGAGATGCATGTCCTGATCGACCCAGGAATAACCGAGGTAGTTCATCACCGAGGCCTGCTTCGGGTTGAGTTCCAGGGCTTTCTGCAGATCGGCCTCGGCCTTGTCCCACTGCTTGAGCCGCTCGTAGCAGATGCCGCGCGCGTAGTGATACATCCAGTGTTCGGCCGATGGCTCGCCGATGACATCAAGCGCGCGCGAATAGTACTTCGCCGCCTCGGCATAGTCCTTCTGATCGCGCAGGATGTTCCCGATCGCCTGCAGCAGCCGCGGCTCTTCCGGATGGTCCTGGGCGAGCGCCGTCAGCATGCCGACGCCCTCGTCGCTGCGTTCCAGGGCGCTGAGAACGAAGGCCGCGCGAATGCGCGAGTCGAGATAAAGCGGCGATGACGCGCTGACGCCGAGATATGCCGCCAGCCCGGCTTCCATCCGCTGGTCGGTCGTTTCGATCTCGCCCAGCAGATACTGCGCGCGGTCGAATTCCGGGCGCATGAACAGCGCCAGGCGCAGATAGAAGCGGGAAACCGTGGCCGCCTGCTCGCTCGCCAGCACGGCCCCGATACCGAAATAGACCTCGGCCAGCCCTTCGCGCGCCGATGTCACCAGCAGTTCCGGTTCCTTCTCGGAGGTCAGCCGCTTGTAAAGCGCACGCATGCCTTCGTCGGAGCGCTCGCCGTTCTGGTACGGGCCGAGCAGCTGCTCGACAAGCGCATCGTCGCCATGCACCGCCGCGTGCCGGGCATAGGCTTCGATCAGGCGGCGATTCGTGCCGTGCTGCTCATAGGCCAGCGCGTAATTCTCGCGCGCCATTTCCGTCCGGCCGGCCAGATCGGCGGCGAGCGCAACATGCATATGCTGGAAATAACGCGAGCGATCCGCGCTTTGCTGAACGGACAGGATCTTTAGCGCCCGATCCTTGTGACCGCGGGCGAACTGCGTCCAGGCAAGTGCCAGCGTGTCGGTCAACTGGATGATCGGGCTTTCGCCGACCGTACCGAAATGCTTCTCGGCCGCCTCGTACTCGCCGCGCATGAAAGCATCGGTGCCCAGCACGAGATAGGCGAAGCCGTGATCACCGTTGCCGGATTCGGTCAGCCGGCGAGCCAGCTCGATCGCCTGGCGCATGTTGCCGGCGCCAAGCTGGACCTTGAAGACCTCGGCCAGCATCTCCTCGTTATCGGGATCGCGCGCCAGCGCCCGCTGATAGTATCGCGCGGCGGCACCGAGATTCTTGTCTTCCCGCGCGACACGGCCCGCCAGGTAGCTGCCCAGCAGGGAATAGCTGTCGGAGATTTGCAAGTCTTCCGCGCTCTTGTCGTCGCTGCGGGCCTGGCTTGGGGGCGAAGCGAGAACGATCGCGGTGATCGCGCCGAGCACAAGACCCCACTTGACGTCGCAAAGCGTTTGGAGGGCAGGCAAAAGCAACTCCTTCTGCTCTTCTAAAGCGGCAGTCCTGTCCCGATACAGGTCGATTGGGCCGCAACACGTTAATATTGTACTATAGCACTTCCTCCCGCGGATCAGCCAGCACGGCGTGCGCCAGGGCGAAATCGCTGCGCACTTGTCCCGCAGAATTCACAGATGCTGTCAAAGCTCTCATGGCAAACGGCGCACCTTTTGGGCGGCGCCAGAAATGCGCCCGTGCTATGTGGACGAACCGTCGCCGGAAGTGTCGCGCTCCGTTTCGCGGTCGCCTTTCGCTGCGGCCGGCGTTCCTTCGGGCACGACCCAGGGCTCGGCGACGTCCCCGCCTTCGCTGGGTGACTGGCGCTCTGGCTCTGTTTCGCTGCGCGCATCCGCCCTCTTGTCGGATGTATCGGCCCCGGGCGCTTGTGCGCCGCTCATGGAGGCCGCAATCACCGGACGCTCGGGCGCCTCTGCTTCGTCGTCCGTCGTTTCCTGCGGTATGCTCGCCGTCGACTGCGTGCGCTCCGACGGCCGTTCGCGCTCGGCGGGCGCAGACTGCGCGGCGACACGCGTTTCTTCGTTCTTGAGCCGCGCCAGAATCGTTTCCGCGTCGAGCTTGCGATGGGGTGGGCAGGCCTTGTCGGGGTCCGGCTTGACCACATCGCCGTAGAACTCGGCGTTCACCAGATAGTTCTTTTCGCAAACCGCGATGGCGGGCTGCACGCGGGTCTTCTCGAATGCGTCGTAGCCGGCCTTCAGCGTCTGCCAGAAGCCGTACCAGCGGCTGTCGCGGTGGCGCACCATGTTTTTCTCGGTCATGCGGAACGGAAAGGCGTGGACATGGAACTGGCGCTGGCCGCCCTCGAACGCTTCGCGCGCGAGCGCGTAGATCTCCTCGATCAGCGCGTCGGTCATCGCGTAACAGCCCGCCGAACGGCAATCCCCGTGCACCATGAGATGCGCGCCGGTGCGCCCGTGCGCGGCGTCATACTTGTTGGGATAGCCGAGGTCGAAGGACAGATGAAAATCACTGTTCGGGTTCATCCGGCCGGGGCTGACGGTATAGAAGCCTTCCGGCGCCTGCTTGTCGCCTTCCTTCAGCTTCGGCCCGAGATCGCCGGAGTAATTGCAGATCGGGTAGGTCTTGAAGAGGTGGAACTGGCCGTCGTCCTTCTTCTTCCAGATTTCAAGCTCCGCCTCCTTCTTGAAAATCCGGACCAGTATGGGGGCGTCCTGCGTCATGCCCAGCTTGGCAAGGCGCGCCTGCGCCGCGGCGGGAATCGGCTTGAGATGCGGCGCCGCGCCTTCGCCCAGACATCCGCTCAGTGCGACGGCGGCGAACAGGAGCACAAACGCCGACAACGCACGGCGAGAAGAGCGACCAACCATGAGCAAGTCCCCGGCGGTGAAAAACGTACCGCGTCCTAGCCGCACAACACGAATCAGCGCGACGCATAGCACGCGATGGTTACTCGCCTATAAATCATCTGTGTCAATTTTGTGAGGCGAATCACCGCCTTGGTCACGGAACCGTTACAGCGGCGGGGATTTTCCGGTCAGAGATTGCGCCCGATGGCAACAAACTTGTCCTCGCGGGCGCGCCTGAGCCGGTCGCCGGGGATGTTTTCGTATTCGCCGAGCGCGTTCTCGATCGCGTTGCCCACCCGCGTGATCGTTTCCTCGCGCGCCCGGTGCGCGCCGCCGACTGGCTCGCGGATGATCTCGTCGATGATGCCGAAACTGTACAGATCCTGCGCGGTGATCTTCATGTTGGTCGCAGCTTCCTGCGCGCGCGAGGAATCGCGCCACAGGATCGAGGCGGCAGCTTCGGGCGACGCCACCGTGTAGATCGCGTGCTCCAGCATCATCACCCGGTTGGCCGTGGCGATCGCCACCGCCCCGCCCGAGCCGCCTTCGCCGATCACGACGGCCACCATCGGCGTTTCCAGTGCGAGGCAGCGCTGTGTCGAGCGCGCGATCGCCTCGGCCTGTCCGCGCTCCTCGGCGCCGATGCCGGGATAGGCGCCCGCGGTGTCCACCAGCGAAATGACCGGCAGCCCGAATTTTTCCGCCATGTCCAGCAGGCGCACGACCTTGCGATACCCCTCCGGGCGGGCCATGCCGAAATTGTGATGCAGCCGCGAATCGGTGTCGAAGCCCTTTTCGTTGCCGATCACCATGACCGGGCGGCCGCGGAAACGGCCCATGCCAGCGAGGATCGCCGCGTCCTCGGCGAAGTGGCGATCGCCGGCCAACGGCGTGAAATCGGCGATCAGTCCGCGCACGTAGTCGATCGCATGAGGACGTTCCGGGTGACGCGCGACCTGCGTCTTCTGCCACGGCGTCAGGGACGAATAGGTCTGCTCCAGCGCATCCCGCGCCTTCGTTTCGAGCTGCTTGACCTCGTCCTGGAACTCGACGGAACTGTCCTCCTCGGCCAGCGCCTTCAACTCTTCGATCTTGTTTTCCAGTTCGGCGATCTGTTTTTCGAAATCGAGGTATGTGCGCATCGACATGACCGGATACCGGCATCCGTGTTGGGTGAAGGGCGAGAAGCGCGGAGAACCTGCGCCGGACGTTTCCGCCGTGTCAAGGCCGTTGCCCGCCGCCGTCAGGCGGCGCCGTTATCGTTCAGCGTGCCGTCACGGGCCAGCGGATGATGAGTGTGCATGATCTCGCGCAGGCGTTCTTCCAGAACATGCGTGTAAATCTGCGTGGTCGATATATCGGCGTGGCCCAGCAGTTTTTGAACCGCCCTGAGATCGGCGCCGCGCTCCAGCAGATGGCTGGCGAAGGCGTGGCGCAGCACATGCGGCGACAGCTTGGCCGGATCGATTCCGGCCTCGCCTCCGAGCGCCTTCAGCTCCTGTGACAGGCGTTGCCGCGTGAGGTGTCCGGCACGGCCCCAGGACGGGAACAGCCAGCCGGATCGCGGCTCTTCCGCCGCCTCGGCCAGATACGCCTCAAGCGCCTCGATCGCGGCGTCGTTGAGCGGCACGATGCGCTCACGCCCGCCCTTGCCGCGGATTGTGAGAACCCGCTTGTCGCCGGCGAGCGCAGCGCGCGGCAGCGAAACCAGTTCGCTCGCGCGCATTCCGGTCGCGTAAAGCATTTCCAGGAGGCAGTGTAGCCGTGCGCAACGTTTGCGTTCGGAGCCCTTGGCCTCGATCCGGCGCATCCGGGCCGTCGACAGAAGTCGATCAACCTCCGCCATGCTGAGGGTCTTCGGTAGGGTCGTCCGCTGGCGGGGCCCTTCCAGCAGCGCCGCCGGATCGTCCGTGCGCAGCCTCTCGCTCAGCAGGAAGCTGTAAAACTGTTTGATCGCCGACAGGCGGCGCGCCCGGGAGGAGATCGCCAGCCCCTGTTCGCCCAGCCGGGCCATGTAAGACCTGAGATCGCCCGAGCCGGCGCGGCGAAAATCCAGCTTCAGGCCGTTCAGGAACGCGCCCAGATCAGCCAGGTCGTTGCGATAGGCGGACAGGGTGTTCGCCGCCGCCCCTTTCTCGGCGCTGAGCATGTCGAGGAAGCGGGTCATATCCGCGTCCGTGAACGCCGTGTCCCTCTCGGGTGTCTCGCCGGTCAGGGCTTCGGGGTCAGCGGCAATACGCGCCCTTCCACGGGGCGGACGGTCCGGAAGCTGAGCCGTCACGGCTGTCATCCTCTCTTGCGGCGCTGGGCAGGCGCCGCGCGGGCCGCAACATCCGGCGGAAGATTACCTGAGTTCGATATTGCGGACCGGCTTGGTTATTTCTTTTTGATCCGGCGGGAAATACTCGGGAAGCGCGTACATGACACCGTAAAACAGGCCAACGATCAATCCGACAATAAACAAGAACCTGAACAGCGTCGGCATCCCAATCTCCCGCCTGAGCCCTTTGGGGGCCGTGCATATGGCTGACCCGGGCGCGCCTGATTTGTCAAGCCCGGCGCGAAAAAGTTTGCTATCCCGGCGGAGTTATGGAACCGTTCAGCCGGTTTGCGTGTCGGCGCTGCAATAATCTGAAAACCGTTCAAGATCATGCCTGCGAAGTCGAACGCCCCGGACAACACCGAGTCGCCGGAAGACGAAGCAACCATCCGGAGTATCCGCCAAGGTCTCGGCGCGCGCAGCATCGTGCTCATCGGGCTGATGGGCGCAGGCAAGAGCGCCATCGGGCGCCGGCTCGGCAAGCGGCTCGGGCTGCCCTTCGTCGATGCGGACAAGGAAATCGAGGCGGCCGCGGGCAAGACGATCAACGAGATTTTCGCCGAACACGGCGAGGACTATTTCCGCGACGGCGAACGCCGGGTGATCGCCCGCCTGCTGGACGGCGGTCCCATCGTGCTGGCGACCGGCGGTGGCGCCTACATGAACGAGATGACACGTGCGGAGATCGCCGATCGCGGGCTGTCCATCTGGCTGAAAGCGGACCTTGACATTCTCATGGAGCGGGTGTCGCGCCGCGATACGCGGCCGCTCCTGAAAGCGGGCGATCCGCGTCGGATCATGCAGAACCTGATGGATGAACGATACCCCGTCTATGCGGGAGCCGACATCACGATTGAAAGCCGCAACGTGCCCCACGAAGTTATCATTGAAGAAATCGTCGAGGCCCTTGCGGCGCGGATGCCCGCTGACGATAACACCGGTCCGGATCGCTCATCGTCGGGCTGAGACCGAGACAATGCCAGCATAATAAATGAACCACCCAACACCCGTTTCCCCTGCACCCGGCGGCGACGCCCTCACCGTTACCGTTGCGCTCGATCAGCGCAGCTACGCCATCCATATCGGCGCGGGGCTGCTCGACAATTCGGCCGCGATGATCCAGGAGGCGGGCCAGTGGCGCCGCTGCGCCGTGATCACGGACGAGGCGGTCGCGAAACATCATCTCGAAACGCTTCAGCACGGCCTCGAGGTGGCCGGGCTGGCGGTCGATCCGGTCATTTTGCCAGCCGGGGAAGCGACCAAGAGTTTCGCCCAGCTTGAGCCGCTCTGCGAGGCGCTGCTGATGCGCGGAATCGAGCGCGGTGACGCGGTGATCGCACTGGGCGGTGGCGTGATCGGCGATCTCGCGGGATTCGCGGCGAGCATCCTGCGCCGCGGCGTGGCGCTGATCCAGGTTCCCACCACCCTGCTGGCGCAGGTGGACAGTTCGGTGGGCGGCAAGACCGGCATCAACACCCCCCAGGGCAAGAACCTTGTCGGCACCTTCCATCAGCCGCGCCTCGTGATCGCGGATACCGATACCCTCAACACGCTACCCGCCCGCGAACTGCGCGCCGGTTACGCGGAGATCGTCAAATACGGCCTGCTCGGCGACGCCGAATTTTTCGCATGGCTGGAACAGAACGGCCTCGCCCTGATTCGCGGCGACGCGCCCGCCCGCGCCCATGCCATCGAGCGAAGCTGCCGGATGAAGGCGGACATCGTCGCGGCGGACGAGCGCGAATTCGGGCGGCGCGCGCTGCTCAATCTCGGGCATACCTTCGGGCATGCGCTGGAAGCCTGGGCCGGGTATTCCGGCAATCTGCTCCACGGCGAGGCGGTGGCCATCGGCATGGGCCTGGCCTTCAAGCTGTCCGAGCAGATGGGGCTATGCCCGCCGGGCAGCCATGAGCGGGTTACAGCCCATCTGCGCACGGTCGGGCTGCCGGTGACGATCGGCGATCTCGGCGCGGCCGGCCGGGGCATCCCCGAACCGGCCGAACTGATTACCCACATGATGCAGGACAAGAAGGTCTCCGGCGGAAAGCTGACCTTCATCCTCGCGCGCGACATCGGCGAGGCCTTCATCGCCCGCGACGTCGACACCGACAACCTGAAACGCCTGCTGTCGGAGGAATGCCGGGGATCATGACGCTGGAAATCGTGCTGACCGTCGTGGCAGTTATCGTCCTGCTGGCCCTTTCAGGTTTCTTTTCCGGATCGGAAACGGCGGTAACCGCAACCTCGCGCGGCCGGATGCATACGCTGGCCCGGGAGGGCGACAAGCGGGCCGTGGCCGTCAACCGCCTTATCGAAAACCAGGAGCGCTTTCTCGGCACCATTCTCCTGGGCAACAACCTGGTCAACGTGCTGGCCTCGGCCCTGGCGACAAGCCTGTTTCTCCAGATCTTCGGCCAGGCCGGCGTGGCTTATGCGACGCTGGTCATGACCGCGCTGGTCGTGATCTTCGCGGAGGTGATGCCCAAGACCTACGCCATCGGCAACGCGGACCGCTTTGCACTCACCGCCGCGCCCGTGCTGGCCGTGCTTGTGCGGATCTCCGCGCCGATCACAGCCGGTGTCCAGGTGCTGGTCTCAAGAATATTGACCTTCATCACCAAGGGGCAGGCCGAAGATCACTTTTCGCCCCGCCAGGAAATCCGCGGCGCCATTGACCTCCACCACCGTGCCGGCCACGTCGTGAAGCACGACCGCGACATGCTCGGCGGCGTGCTGGATTTGCCGGACCTGACGGTGTCGGACATCATGATCCACCGCACCAAGATGCAGACCATCAACGGCGACGAGCCGCCGGAGCAACTCGTTGAAGAGGTTCTGCACAGCCCCTATACGCGGCTGCCCGTCTGGCAGGGAGAACTCGACAACATCGTGGGCATCATCCACGCCAAGGCGCTTTTGCGCGCGGTGCAGGAGGCCGAGGGCGACATGAGCAAGATCGACGTGCTCTCAGTCGCCTCGGAACCCTGGTTCGTGCCCGATACCACCAGCCTCAAGGACCAGCTCAACGCCTTTTTAAAGAAGAAGGCGCATTTCGCGCTCGTCGTGGACGAGTACGGCGAAGTGATGGGGCTGGTAACGCTCGAGGACATCCTGGAGGAGATCGTCGGCGAAATTTCCGACGAGCTGGACATCGCGGTCAGCGGAATCCGCACGCAGCCCGACGGCAGCATGATCGTCGAGGGGACCGTGCCGATCCGCGATCTCAACCGGCTGCTCGACTGGAACCTGCCCGATGAGGAGGCGACTACGATCGCGGGACTGGTCATACACGAAGCCGAGACGATTCCGGAACAGGGACAGGTGTTCCGCTTTCACGGTTTCCGCTTCGAGATCGTGCGGCGCCAGCGCAACAAGATCACACAGTTGCGCATCTCCCCGGACCAGACGCCAAACCGGCGCCAGGCGTAGCGTGCATTCGAGCCGTCAGAACCACGTCATGCCCGCACCTGCCCCAGCCGTCATCCCGTGCGCGATGCGGCGCAGCGCGCCGCTTCGC
>JBKGZY010000042.1:0-15811 GCA_046543175.1 Dichotomicrobium sp. | reverse complement strand
CGGCCATGTCGTCGATGGCCGGGTTCAGCACGTAGTCGCCCTCGATGTAGCCGACGCGCGCCGCGCCGATCGGCCCGAGGAACGGGATGCCGGACAGCGTGAGCGCGGCGGACACCGCGACCATCGCCACGATGTCCGGGTCGTTCTCCATGTCGTGGGACAGGACCGTGGCGATCACCTGCGTCTCGTTCTTGAAGCCATCGGCGAACAGCGGGCGGATCGGCCGGTCGATCAGGCGCGAGGTCAGCGTTTCCTTCTCGGTCGGGCGCCCCTCGCGTTTAAAAAAGCCGCCCGGAATCTTGCCGGCGGCGTAGGTCTTTTCCTGGTAGTGAACGGTCAGCGGGAAGAAGTCGAGGCCGGCGCGCGGCTGTTTCTCCGCGACCACCGTGGCGAGGACCGTCGTCTCGCCGTATTGCACCATCACGGCGCTGTCAGCCTGGCGGGCGATGCGCCCGGTTTCCATAATGAGGGGCCGTCCGCCCCAGTCGATTTCCTTGCGATGTACGTCGAACATTGATCTTCCAATTACCCGGGCCCGGCCGGACTGCCGGGCGATCGTGTTTTCGTTTCTCTTGCGAGCACAGATGGTGTATCGCGATTTTGCCTGCGATCATAGGGCGAATCGCCGTTCCGCCCCGGTTTCTGCCGGGGCGGCAAACAGTTTTTCGCTAGCAATCGGGCCCGTCGCGGCTTCGCGCGGACAGTTACCGGCGAATGCCCAGACGCTGGATCAGCGCGGTATAGCGCTGCCTGTCCTTGGCGTGAACGTAATCGAGCAGCCGGCGGCGCTGGCTCACCATCTTCAAAAGGCCGCGCCGGGAATGATTGTCCTTCTTGTGGGACTTGAAATGTTCCGTGAGATTGGTAATGCGCTCCGTGAGCACCGCGATCTGTACCTCGGGTGAGCCGGTGTCGGTCGGCGTCGCGCCGAACTCTTCGATGAGCGCCTTCTTGCGTTCCGGTGTAATCGACATCGGTTACTCCTTAATCCGTCATGGTTGCTTCGATCCGCACGACGAGCCGGGATGTCGTCCAGCAAGCGTGCGCTGTGTTGAAATCGTCGAGAACGCGCGTCGTGTCAAGCGCCGCGCGCTCCCGGCTCACGGCACGGGCAGGTTGAACACCCGCTCCGGCGTGAATTCGCCTTGTGCCACCTCGCCGAGCGCGACCAGCGTACCGCGCAGCGTCGCATAGGCCTTGGCGTTCAAAATCGGCGCGTCGCGCCCGCGCAGCAGGACCGGCTGGCCGCGGCGCAGCCGGGCAGCGTCGGAGGATGACAGCCGGATCTCCGGCATGTCCGTCAGCGCGGTGTGCACCGGCGCCAGAAGCGCGTTCAGCGCGCCCGGCTCGGCGTCTTCCGCGCTGGCCGCCTCGATCTCTTCCAGCGTCACCGCCTCGTCGACCCTGAAGGCGCCGACGCGCGTGCGCTCCAAGCCGCAGATATGCCCGAGGCAGCCGAGCGCACGGCCCAGATCGCGCGCAATGGCGCGGACATAGGTGCCGCGGCCGCAATCCGCCTCGAACACGCAGGAATCGGCGTCCGGCACCTCCACGATTTCCAGCCTGTCGACCTCGACGATGCGCGGCTCGATCTCGAAGGCTTCGCCCTCGCGGGCCAGATCGTAGGCGCGTGCGCCGTCGATCTTTACCGCCGAGAAGCGCGGCGGCGTCTGCTCGATCTCGCCGCGAAAGGCGTCGAGTTCGGCCTCGATCTCCTCGCGCGCGGGGCGCTTGTCGCTTTCCTCGACGACCTCGCCCTCGCTGTCGTCGGTCGCGGTTTCCGCGCCCCAGCAGACGGTGAAGCGGTAGCTCTTCTGGGAGTCCACGGCGTAGGGCACCGTCTTGGTCGCCTCGCCGAACGCGATGGGCAGCACGCCGGTCGCCAGCGGATCGAGCGTGCCGGCATGGCCGGCCTTGCGTGCGTTGAACATCCGCTTGACCTTGTTGAGCGCGGCCGTGGAGGTCAGGCCGATGGGCTTGTTCAGCACCAGCCAGCCATTGACCGCGTTGCGCTTGGATCGTGATGCGTTGCGTATCGGTTTTGACGCCATTGGCTCTTGGAAATCTGTTCTCGGAGGGAATCGGTGCGTTAGTGCGGTCAATCCGTGTCGAGGTCGCGCGTGACCTCGGGCGAGCGCAGGATTGCGTCGATCCGCTCGCCTGTGTCAAGCGAGGTATCGGCCGCGAACCGCAAATCGGGCATGTATTTCAGTTCCACCTGCCGGGCGAGTTCGCCGCGCAGGAATTTGCGGTGCCGCTCCAGCAGCTCCAGCGCCTGTGTCATCTGCTCTGCCGGCGTCTGCACGAACACCGTGGCGTGGCGTATGTCGGGGCTGGGGGCAACCTGTGAGACGGTGATGCGCAACTCGGCAAGCTCGGGATCGGCGATGTCGCCGCGCAGCAGGATCTCCGCCAGCGTGTGGCGCAGCATCTCGCCGACACGGAGCTGGCGCTGGGATGGTGCCTTTCCCGCAGAATGTCTCGCCATTTCTGGCCTCCTCTACGCTCCGCGTTAGACGGTCACGCGATAACGCCGGTCCTGTAGGCGTAAGCCGCCAGCGCGAATGCCGCGGCGCTGAATACCCCCGCGTTGCGGGCAGCCTGCCAGCGCGCCGCGTTATCTCGCTCTTCGGCATCCGCCATGCGCCAGGCGAGCGGATAATAGACCGCCTGCGCGAACAGCCCCGCGCCCAGCAGCCAAACGCCCCAGGCGCTGAGGCCCGTCAGGGTAACGCCCGCTAACAGGTACACCACGCCGGAGAGGACAGGGAACGCCATGCGCCAGCGATCCGGCTCGGGTTTCAGCGTGATCTTCTCGATTGCCCGGTTCAGCAGCCACTCCATGCGCGCGCTGCGCAGCAGCAGAAGGCCGCCGAGGACATAGACCGCGCCGAGCAGACGGATGATCCATTCCATCGGCGGTCCGCCCCCGTCCTCGCCAGCGCCTATGCCCCGGTCAGAGCGAGCGCTCGACCTTCTCGACGCGGTAGCACTCGATGATGTCGCCCTTGCGGATGTCCTGGTAGTTCTCGAAGGACATGCCGCATTCCTGCCCGACCTGGACTTCCTTCACCTCGTCCTTGAAGCGCTTCAGCGTGGACAGCTTGCCCTCGTGGATCACCACGTTGTCGCGGATCAGGCGCACGCCCGCGCCGCGCTCCACCTTGCCCTCGGTCACGCGGCAGCCGGCGACCTTGCCGACCTTGGTGATGTTGAACACCTCCAGGATTTCGGCGTTGCCGAGGAAAGTCTCACGCAGGCTCGGGGCCAGCAGGCCGGACATGGCCGCCTTGACGTCGTCCACGAGGTCATAGATGACGTTGTAATAGCGGATCTCGACGCCTTCCTGCCGCGCGGCCTGACGTGCCTGGCTGTTTGCCCGGACGTTGAAGCCGACGATCGCGGCATCGGACGCCTTGGCCAGCGTGACATCGGATTCGGTTACGCCGCCGACGCCGGCATGAACCACGCGCGCCTGGACCTCATCCGTGCCGAGCTTCTCCAGCGCGGAGGTGATCGCCTCGACCGAGCCCTGGACGTCGCCCTTGATAATCAGCGGGAATTCCTTGGCGCCTTCCTCGCCGAGCTGGCTCATCATCTTTTCGAGCGAGCCGCGCGAGCCGGCGCCGGCTGCCTTGACCTCGCGCAGCTTGCGCTGGCGGTAATCGGTGATCTCGCGGGCACGCGCCTCGTTCTCGACGACGGCAAACTGGTCGCCGGCTTCCGGCGCGCTGTCGAGCCCGAGAATCTCCACCGGCTGTGACGGTCCCGCCTCTTCGGTGTTCTCGCCGCGATCGTTGATCAGCGCGCGCACCTTGCCCCAGGAGCGGCCAGCGACCACGATCTGGCCGACCTCGAGCGTACCGCGCTGGACGAGAACGGTCGCCACGGGGCCGCGGCCACGTTCCAGCTTGGCCTCGATGATGACGCCTTCGGCCGGGCGGTTCGGGTTGGCTTTCAGTTCCAGCAGTTCGGCCTGGAGCTGGATCGCTTCCAGAAGCTTGTCGAGATTGGTGCCCTTCAGCGCGGACACCTCGACCTCCAGCGTCTCGCCCGACATGCTTTCCACGACGATCTCGTGCTGCAAGAGCTCGGTGCGCACGCGCTGCGGGTCGGCGCCCGGCTTGTCGATCTTGTTGATCGCCACGACGATCGGCACGCCCGCAGCCTTGGCGTGGTCGATGGCTTCGACGGTCTGGGGCATCACCCCGTCATCGGCCGCGACGACGAGCACCACCACATCCGTCGCCTTGGCGCCACGAGCGCGCATGGAGGTGAACGCGGCATGGCCGGGCGTGTCGATGAAGGTAACGGGGGTGCCGCTTTCAGTTTCAACCTGATAGGCGCCGATATGCTGCGTGATGCCGCCAGCTTCGCCGGAAACCACGCTGGTCTTGCGCAGGGAATCCAGCAGCGAGGTCTTGCCGTGGTCGACATGGCCCATGACCGTGACGACCGGCGCGCGCGGTACCATGTTTTCCTCGGCATCCTCTCCGCCGAGGAAGCCTTCCTCGACATCGGCCTCGGACACGCGCTTGGGCGTATGGCCGAATTCCACCACGATCAGCTCGGCCAGATCCGCGTCGATCACGTCGTTGATCTTGTGCATCTGGCCCTGTTTCATCAGGAACTTGATGACATCGACGGCACGCTCGGTCATGCGGTTGGCGAGTTCCTGGATGGTGATCGCCTCGGGCAGTTGCACCTCGCGCTTGATCTTTTTGCCTTCTTCCCGGGCGCTGGCGGCCTGCTTCTTCTGGCGTTCGCGGTGACGGCGCAGCGACGCAAGGCTGCGTTCGCGCTGCTCGTCGTCGAGCGCGTTGGAAAGTGTCAGTTTGGAGCGGGCGCGGCGTTCTTCGCCGGCCGCGCGCTTGGCGGGCGCGCGTTGCTCGCCGCGCCCTTTCTTGCCGCGGTGATCGGCGCGCTTCTTCTGATCTTCCTCCTCCTCGGTCTCGACGGCGCGTTTGGCGTCGCGGGCCTGCGGCTTGGAGGTGTCCACCTCGGCTGCGGGCGCGGATTCGGCTGTCTCCGGCGCGGCGGCTTCGGCCCCGGCGGCCGGCTCACCCTCGGCGGTTTCCGCCGCTTCCGCCTCAGCAGCTTCGGGCGATTTCGCCTCGGCCTCTGCGGCCTCCTGCTTCGCCTGTTCCGCGGCCTCGCGCTCGGCCTGCGCGGCGCGCTCGCGTTCGCGCTCGGCTTCTTCGGCGGCGCGGCGTTCGCGCTCCTCGCGTTCGGCTTCGTCGCGCTTGCGCGCTTCGGTCAGGGCACGGACGCGCGCGTCGCGCTCCTCGGTGGAAAGCTGGCGCAGAACGCGCTCGCTCCTGTCGCCCTGTTTGGCCTGTGGCTTCGCCTCCGTGCGCATATCACGGGCCGGTTCCCGCCTCTCAGCCTGTTTGGCGGCCGGCTCTCCGGTGGGCTTGGCGGTCTCGGCCGGTGCGCCGCCTGGTGCCGCGGTGCGCTTGCGCTTCTTCTCGACGAGCACCGACTTCGACCGGCCGTGGCTAAAATTCTGGCGCACGCGGCCCTGCTCGACGGATTTGCCGAGATTCAGGGTCATCGTCTTGCGCGTGCTGCGCTTGCTGCCGCTGTCGGTCTCTTTGGTATCGCTCATCAAGTATCCCGTCTGGCCGGCCATTACAGACCGGCTGATGTTTCGCCCCTAACAGGGATCACCGGATCGTCCGGTCCCGTTTCCCGTGAATTGGCATAGCCGCACCGCCGCCGCAACGAAGCTTTCGCCCGCCCCGCCATGCAAAGCCGCGGCATGGTTGACATTTTCCCGCCCGAGTGCCTGGCTCAGCTCCGCCAGCGGAAACCGGAAAATGCGATCTGCACGCGGTTCGTCCGTGCTGCCCTGCGCGACGAACTTACGATCAAGGCGTCGGCAGCCGTCGGGCGCGGCTTCCTCCGCATGAATCAGCGCAGCGGCTTTGCCCTTGTCCACCGCTTGCGCGACCTTTGCAAAACCTGCCGCCACCTGTCCAGCCTTATTCGCCATCGACAGGTTGCCGAGCGCCGCCTGGCGCAGGGCGGTTTCGACCCGGTCGGGCAGATCCTCCGGCACCACGAGGTTGCGGCGCAGCGCCCGATGGAATGCCTTGCGGCGCACCGCCTCGGCCAGAATCGGCTTCGAAGCCGTGACCCAGACGCCCCGCCCGGGCAGCTTGCGCCTGAGATCGAAGCAGATCGTGCCACCGGTATCGGCGACAAAGCGCAGAAGGTCACGCTCGGGACGCGCTTCGCGTGTGACGGCACAGCGCCTTATCACCTCCTTTTTTGATATAGCGCGTTCCGCCACCGAATTCATCCCATGTTTCAGCCTGCTGCCGGTGTCGTCGCGTCCTGGTCGCCTTCATCCGACGCGGCAGCCGCTTCCGCCTCGGCTTCGGCTGCTCGCCTGTCGGCTTCGAGTTCTTCTTCGGTGAACCAGCCCGCGGCAACACGCGCGCGCATGATCAGGTCCTCGGCATCCTCGCGGCTGAGCTCGAAGCCCTCCAGGATGCCCTCGTTGTGCCGGCGCCCCTCTTCGGTCCGTTCGTCCCAACCCAGCAGGTCGTCGGCCGCGCAGTCCGCGACATCTTCCACTGTCTTGATATCGTTTTCGCCAAGCGCCACGAGCATGGCCGCGTTCAGGTGCGGCAGCTGCGCCACCGCGTCCTGCACCCCGAGCGATTGCCGGCGCTCTTCCAGTTCAGTTTCGCGCCGCTCGAGATAGTCGCGGGCGCGGTCCTGGATCTCCTGCGCAGTATCTTCATCAAAGCCCTCGATGCCAGAGATCTCGTCAAGCTCGACGTAGGCGACCTCTTCAAGCGTGGCGAAGCCTTCCGATGCCAGAAGCTGGGCGATGACCTCGTCAACGTCGAGCGCGTCCATGAAGGTCTGCGTGCGCTCGGCGAATTCCTTCTGGCGGCGCTCGGCTTCCTCGGCCTCGGTCATGATGTCGATGTCCCAGCCGGTAAGCTGCGATGCGAGGCGCACATTCTGTCCGCGCCGGCCGATGGCCAGGCTGAGCTGGTCGTCGGGCACGACCACCTCGATGCGCTCGGCGTCCTCGTCGAGCACGACCTTGACGACCTCCGCGGGGGCGAGCGCGTTGACGATGAAGGTGGCGGCGTCGGGCGACCACTGGATAATGTCGATCTTCTCGCCCTGAAGCTCGTTCACCACCGCCTGCACGCGGCTGCCGCGCATGCCGACGCACGCGCCGACGGGATCGATGGATGTATCGTGCGATACAACGGCGATCTTCGCCCGGCTGCCGGGGTCGCGGGCGACGGACTTGATCTCGACGATGCCGTCATAGATTTCCGGCACCTCCTGCATGAACAGCTTGGCCATGAATTCGGGCCGCGTGCGCGACAGGAAAATCTGCGGCCCGCGGGTTTCCTCCCGGACATCCTGGATATAGGCCCGGACGCGCTCGCCGTACTTGAACTGCTCGCGCGGCAGGGTCTCGTCGCGCTTGATGATCGCCTCGGCGCGGCCGAGATCGACGATGACGTTGCCGTACTCGACGCGCTTGATGACACCGTTCACGACCTCGCCGACGCGATCCTTGTATTCCTCGTATTGCCGTTCGCGCTCGGCCTGGCGCACCTTCTGGACGATCACCTGCTTGGCGCTCTGGGCGGCGACACGCCCGAAGTCGAGCGGCGGCAGCGGTTCGGCGATATAGTCGTCGATCTCGGCTTCGGGATTGCGGGCGAGGGCTTCTTCCAGCGCGATCTCCGTGGAATCGTCCTCGACGGTTTCGACGACGCGCAACAGGCGCGCCAGCCGCGTCTCGCCCGTTTTCGGGTCGATCTCCGCGCGGATTTCGCTGTCCGCGCCGTAGCGCGCGCGGGCCGCCTTCTGGATCGCGTCTTCCATCGCCGCGATCACGAGTTCCCGGTCGATCGACTTCTCGCGCGCAACCGCGTCGGCGATCTGCAAAAGTTCAAGCCGGTTGGCGCTTACACCATGCTGTGTCATTCATTCTGCTCCAGGTATGACAAGCCGAGGTCTCATTGTTCGTTGCCGTCGTTCGCGGCGGTGTCTGGTCCGTCCGGCTCGATGCCCCGGCGTGCCTGCGATTCGGCCAGCAGCGCGTCGGTCATGACAAGCTTGGCGCTCTCGATCAGGGAAACCGGGAAACCGAGAATATCGGGTTCGCTCCTGCCGTCCAGTCGCGCGGCGATCCGGACCTCGCGCGCCGCTGCATCGTAGCCATCGATCGTGCCGCGGAACCGCTTGCGCCCGTCAACCGGCTCGTTCAGCGTCACCTTCGCCTCGTGGCCGACCCAGTCCTCGAAGTCGGAGGGCCGCACCAGCGGGCGGTCGATCCCCGGCGACGAGACTTCCAGCAGGTAACGCCCCGGCATCGGATCGTGCGCGTCCAGCAGCGGCGAAATTGCCCGGCTGGCATCGGCGCAATCCTCGACGGTCACGTCGCTGTCCGGGCGGTCGATCATGATCTGCACCGTGCCGCCGTCGCGCGCGGAGACGACAACGCGCACAAGCCGCAGCCCCAGATCGGCGAGCACGGGTTCGGCCAGCGCGGCGATTTCACCGGCCGCGCCGGTTTCCTGCGCGAAGCGGCGCTCCGCCGCGTCGTCTTGCGTGCCGTGCTCCGGATGCGTGGCCAAACCTGCTCTCGCTCCTTGCTGGCCACCCCGCGCCTTCGGCGTCGGGTGCTCCAAACAAAAAAGAGCGGACCCCGTCAAGGGCCCACCCCGCGCGTCGCGATCAGTGGAATTCCATCCTGACAGTAGGCGAATTCGCGCGTGATTGCAACGTCCGGGCGGCATAAATCATGGCAAAAATGTGCGCTTACCGGCTTTTATTGCCGTCAGCGCCTTCGGAAACGGAAATAGTAGCATTGCCGGCCCGCCGCGAGCGCCTTTTCTTCGTAGCGGGTTTGGGGCCAGTCCTTCGGGCGTTCGCGCCAGTCGGCGGGCCGCTGGGCCGTCCATGCGAACGATCCCTCCCGCATGAACGCGAACAGTGCCGTTCGGGCGTAGTCGCCGATATCCGTCGCGAAACGCAGCTCGCCGCCGGGGCGCATGACGCGCGCCAGCGCAGCAATGTTGTCTTCGCGCAGGAAGCGGCGCTTCCTGTGCCGGCGTTTTGGCCACGGGTCGGGAAACAGGATGAATGTCCGCGTAATGGACGCCGGCGGAAGCCAGTCCAGCAGATCGCGCGCATCATCGGGGTGAATGGCCACGTTCCGCAGCCCTTCCTCCGCAACGGAGGACAGCACCTTGGCGACGCCGTTGATGTACGGTTCGCAGCCGAGAATCCCGGCCTGCGCATTGGCGTACGCCTGCCACAGCAAATGTTCGCCCGCCCCGAAACCGATCTCGAGCCAGACCTCGTCGTCCACCGGCGCGCCGAACAGCTCGTTCAGCGGCGGCGGAGACTTTGTCAGGTCGGGCCGCAAGCGCGGCAACAACTCTTGAACGAGCTGGCTCTGGCGCGGCGAGAGCTTGTGCCCTTTGCGCCGGCCAAAGCTGCGTTCGCCCAGGGGCTGGCGTGCGCTTGCGGCCATCGTTTACGGGCGGTTGAGGCCCCGGTGGTTAGGAGAGGGCCGCCTTCAGCGGTTCGGCGAGATCGAGCCGCTCCCAGGAAAAGCCGCCGTCATTCTCGGGCTGCCGCCCGAAATGCCCATAGGCGGCCGTGCGCCTGTAGATCGGGCGACCGAGTTGCAGGTGATTGAAGATGCCGCGCGGGCTGAGGTCGATGACCTCGCGGATCGCCGCTTCCAGCTTCTCTTCTTGTACGCGCCCGGTGCCGTGAAAGTCCGCATAGATGGCGAGCGGCTTGGCGACGCCGATGGCGTAGGCGAGCTGGATCGTGCACTTCTCCGCCAGCCCGGCAGCCACCACGTTCTTGGCGACATAGCGCGCCGCGTAGGCCGCCGAGCGGTCCACCTTCGACGGATCCTTGCCGGAAAACGCGCCGCCGCCATGCAGCGCCGCGCCGCCGTAGGTGTCGACGATGATCTTGCGCCCCGTGACTCCGGCATCGCCCTCGGGACCGCCGATGACGAAGCGCCCGGTCGGGTTGACGTAGAAATGCTCGTCATCGCACATCCATCCTCCGGGCAGCACCTCTTCGACCAGCCCGCGCACGATCTCGCGCACGCGCTCGCTGGTGGCCTCTTCAGTGTGCTGGGTGGAGACGACGACCGAGGTGGTCTTGACCGGCTTGCCGTTCTCGTAAAGCAGCGTGACCTGGCTCTTGGCGTCGGGACCGAGTTCCGGAACGCGGCCGGCATGGCGCGCTTTCGACATGTTCAAAAGGATCTTGTGCGCGCAGTCGATCGGCGCAGGCATGAGCGATTCGGTCTCGTTACAGGCATAGCCGAACATGATGCCCTGATCGCCGGCGCCCTGATCCTCTTCGGTGTCCCGGTCGACGCCCATCGCGATGTCGGCGGACTGCTCATGTACGTAGCAGTCCACTTCCGCGTTGCGCCAGTGAAAGCCATTCTGCTCATAGCCGATGTCGCGCACGGTATCGCGCGCCAGGCTGATCAGCTTATCGTGGTCAACGGATTCCGGTCCGCGGGTTTCGCCGACCATGATGATACGATTGGTGGTGACAACAGATTCCACAGCCACGCGCGAAGCCGGATCGGCAGCGATGAACGCATCGACAACCGCATCGGAAATCTGGTCACAGACCTTGTCGGGATGACCTTCCGAGACGGATTCGCTCGTGAAGAGATAACTCCTATGGCTCAAACGAACCTCCTTACAGATATTGTGACGGACAAACTTCGATCGCTACGAGCCTGGCGCCCGTCATACCAGGAACGTCGGCAGGCAATGCGAGATGCCCGCGGGTGCCGGGAATTCGCTAGTGTTCAGCCGGCCTCTTCCTGTTGTTCGGCGTCGGCCATTGCGCGGACCATATCGACGATCGACTTGCGGACCTTGGGATCCTTGATCCTGACGAACGCGCGATTCAGTTCCACGCCTTCCCGGCTATCGAGAAAGTCCATAACATACGATTCCGACTTCGCTTCTGCAAATTCGCCTTTCCGAACGCCCTGTACCGGGGCTTCCAGGCCCTCGAAAAAGAACCCGACGGGCACGTTGAGAACCTCGGCGAGCTGGAACAGGCGGCTGGCGCCGATCCGGTTGGTGCCCTTCTCGTATTTCTGGATCTGCTGGAAGGTCAGGCTCATCTGCTCGCCCAACCGTTCCTGGCTCATGCCGATAAACATCCGCCGAAGGCGCACGCGGCTGCCGACATGCACGTCGATATGATGCGGTTTCCTGGCGGCCATAGCTGTCCGCTCCCCGGAGGCCGACAGGCTTTCCGCCATCTGCTCGGTGGTCTTCTTGGCCGTGTAGCCGGCCTGTGCCTCGCGATCGCGCGCCATTCCTCTCCCCCACACTCGTTAATGCCCAGCGCTACTGTACACAATTTCACGGTTGTAGATAGCCCGGAATACAGCGTCAACTAATCGTTAAGCCAAATGGCGCAATCAGTTCCACGCTGGTTAAGGACTGTTGCAGGACCGTCAAACGCCCTGCCGGCGCGTGGAAAAGTGCGTAAAGGCGTGGATAACCAGCGCAAGACAGCCGCCCGCAAGCAAGATAATCCAGTGAATAGTGCCGCCGGCGCGCGCGTATAACGGCGCCGCCACGGGGCGGGGAAGCGCGGTGTCGATCACCCCCTGGACGCCGAGCGGGAGTGAATCGCGAAGCTCCCCGCGCGGCCCGATGACGGCCGAAATCCCGGTGTTCGCGGCGCGAATCACTGGCAACCCTTCCTCGACGGCGCGCATCCGGGTCTGATGCAGGTGCTGATACGGCCCGGACGTCTCGCCGAACCAGGAGTCGTCGGTGACGTTCAGGAACCAGTCCGGCCGGTCCGGCGGCGTTACCGCGCCGGGAAAGATGATCTCGTAGCAGATCAGCGGCGTGAAGGTGGGAAGTCCGGGCAGGTCGAGATTGCCGATGCGCGCGCCCGCCGCGAAGCCGCCCGGCAGGTTCGTAAGCTGGCGTATCCCGATGGATTCAAGCGTTTCCTGGAACGGCAGGTATTCGCCGAACGGCACCAGATGCGTCTTGTCCGCTATCGCCGTCACCGCGCCGGTGTCGTCGAGGACCAATATGCTGTTGTAGACCTCAGAGACAATTCGCTTGCCGTCCTCGCCGGGGACGGTCTCGGCTCGGTTGGCGCCTGTGATGAGCGACGTGTCCGGTGGCAACAGCCGGTTGAAAGCCTGCTGCCGGCTGTCTTCGGGAATCCGGTCGTCGAACAGGTAGACGAAGGGCAGGGCTGCTTCCGGCCAGACGAGATGCGAGATGCCGGCCGCCGTCAGCGCGCGGTCGTCCTCGCCGCGGCTGAGTTGCAGGTAGCGCGCGAAGATCCAGTCCCGCGCCTCGGGTTTCCATTTGTCGGCCTGCGGGATGTTGGCCTGCACGATGCGCAGCTTCGCACCGGCCACATCCGGTGGAAGGGGCTGCGACAGCCGCCACCAGCCCCAGGCGGCCATGCCCGCGAGCAGGACGGCGGCCAGCGCCGGCATCGCGTAGCGGACCGCGCGCGTGTTCCGGTCGGTGAGGGTTGCGGGCGCGGCAAAGATCAAAACGGCGAAAAAGCCCAGCCCGTAGACGCCGACCAGGGCGCCTGCCTGCATCAGCACATCGGGAGCTGCCAGCGTGTAGCCGATCGCGTTCCAGGGAAAGCCGGTAAGGATAGTCCCGCGCAGCCATTCGGCCACGAAAAAGGCGAGAGCGAGGACGAGAATACGCGCCGGTCCGTCCCGCCATACCAGCCCCGCCAGCGCAAGCGCGAGGGCGTGGAACAGCGCCATCCCGGCCGGCATCGCCAGCACGCCCAGCGGCGAGAGCCAGGCGAACCTGTCCGCCTGCACGAAAAAGGCGAAGCCGATCCAGTAGATGCTGGCGAAGAAATACCCGAAGCCGAACCACCAGCCGAGAACCGCGCAGGCGCGGATATGCGCGGGAAACCGCTGGCCGCGGGCGGCGATCCCGTCCACAAGCCAGACCAGCACGGGCAGCGTGGCGAACATCACCGGCCACAGATGCAGCGGCGCAAGCGCCAGCGTCGACAGCACGCCTGCTCCGAAGGCCACGGCGAGCCGCCGCCAGCCCGCAAGCGCGCGCCCGCCCGATTCCAGCCGGTTGGCGTGTACTTCGCCGCCTTCCATTCCGCTCTGTGCGCCAGCAGACATCCGCGTCGGGCCGCGCGCGGCATGCTCATCCAGCATGTGGCGATCCCTCCTCTGCGCCGGCGATCCTGTGCGCAAATGCGGCAAATATCGTGGCGGCGGGGGTTTTTCCCGAGAAGCCCCGAGCGGGATAGCATGAAGCGGAGGAGTCTTCACGCGCCGCTGGCTACGGCGCGGGCTGGCAGGCCGGGCAGATATACGCGCCCCGGCCGGCGGCGCTGATCTTCTTGATCGTGCCGCCGCAGCGCGGGCATGTCGCGCCCGCCTCGCGGCGGGGCAGCAGCCACCCCTCGGGCAGGTTGTCGAACAGAGCCTCCGAACCGGCCCCGTTGTCGATGGCAATGCGCAAGACTGTCATCATCGCGTCGTAGAGCGTGTGAAACGCCGCATCGTCCAGATCGCTGACCTGCCTCCTGGGATGGAGGCCCGCCTGGAACAGCGTTTCGTCGGAGTAGACGTTGCCGATGCCGGCGATCAGGCTCTGGTCCATCAGGGCGGATTTGATCTGCCGGCGGCGGCCGGCCAGCACTTGCCGGAAGCTGCCCGCGTCCAGGCTGAGCGCATCCGGCCCCAGCCCTCTTCCCGCGACGAATACGGCCGGGGCATCGGCGATGCCGATCTCGCCGAACAGCCGCTGGTTCACGAAGGCGAGGTGATAGCCGTTGTCGAAGTCGAGCCGCAGACGGTCGTGTTCGGGATCGTCGTCCAGGTGCTTGAAGTAGGCGAGATAGCCGGTCATGCCGAAATGCAGCATCAGCCACGCTCCGTCGTCGATCGCGGCGAACAGGTGCTTGCCGTGGCGGTGCGAGCAGCTCAGCGCTTGGCCGGTCAGCGCGCCGGCGAGCTTTTGTCGGGTGACGCCGCGGAGGATCTTCTCGCTGGTCAGCGTGACCTGCTCGATGCGCTTGTGGAGCGCGGTCGCGTCCAGATAGCGCTTGTAGTTCTCGACATCGGGCAGTTCAGGCACGGGCTCTCTCCCGTCAGCGCAACACCACGCTCATCCCGTCATGGGCAATGGCCGCCTCCACACCCCGTTCGCGCCCCATCTCGCGTACTTTGGCCCCGAGCGTGCGCTCGTCCCCCTTGACGATCTCGCTGCCGCAATGGGTGAACAGGGCGCGTGGAATGCCCGCCGTGCCGCACCAGCCGATCTGCGCGCGCACGGTCGTGTGGCCGAACAGCTTGTCGCCATGCCGCCGGACCATGCTGCGTGTCAGCGTCGCGCCATCGCCGATGAAAAGGTCCACGCCATTGAGCGCGTCCTCCCGCTCGTGCACGTCCACCACATCCGGCACGTAGAAAGCCGTCCTTTCCCCGGCTTCGACGCGATAGCCCACCGCCGGCGCGCGCAGCGAATGCATCGCCGGGAAGGCTTCGAAGCCGAGCCCGCCGATCCTGAACGGCGCGCGCGGCTTCACTTCGATACGCTGCTCGATCGGGTAGTCCTCGATCGCGGACCACGTCTCGGCCGTCGCGTAAACCGGGCAGTCCGCGCCGTCCTCAAGGCCGAATGCGTGATCGGGATGCGCGTGGGTGAGCACGATCGCGTCCGGGCCGATTTCCTGAAATTTGCCCTTCCAGTCCGCCCCGCAGTCGATCATGACGCGCGTGTCATAGTAGCTCACCAGCAGCGCGCTGTGCCGTTTGTGCCGCGCATTCGCCGCTTCGATGTAACCGCGGGTGCCAAGAAAGGTCAGCTTCATAATCACTCGATCTACCAACGCGCCATTCCGGGTGCTTGATGCACCGTCATCGCCGGTATGCCAATCCCAGCCCTCAGCTTTCAAAGAATTCTGTTTGATGTGCGCGCCGCCGCCCGTGCAGGATACCGCGAAACGGTTGCATAACGCATCCCGCGCCACTCCCGCCAATCATTACAACTCAGCGAGACGGCATAGTCATGCATCAGACGGAGGCCGAGGTCAGAGAAGAACCGCGCGGCCGTCTCATCAGTCTCGTCCTGCTGGTCACGGTCTTGCTGGTCATCGGCGTGGAGTGGCAGGGCAGCCCGTATTTCGCGCATGCGGCCGCTGTCACCGTTTCGCTGTTCGTGATCCTGGCGACGCCGCTGGTGCCGTGGTCGCGGCGCGTCTTCGTCATCCTCGGGGGCGGGCTGGTCGTCGCCGCCACGCTGACGCGCCCGGACTGGCTCGGCATCATCGAAGCGGGCCTGCAAAGCGCGGCCTTCATCGCGGCGTTCTTCAGCGCCTCGGCCTGCCTGCGCAACGCGTCGGCGACATCGCCCTCGATTGCCGAAAGCGGCCAGTTCCTGGCGCATCAGCGCCCTCCCCGGCGTTACGCCGCCCTGACCGCCGGGGGCCACCTGTTCGGGATCATCCTGCTTTACGGCGCCATCGCCCTGCTCGGCGCGATGGCGGAGGCGAACGCCCGCCGGGAAACCGACCCCGAAATCCGCCGCATCCGGATCCGGCGCATGATGCTCGCCATCCAGCGCGGCTTCGTCTCGACCCTGTGCTGGTCGCCCCTCACCTTTTCCATGGCCATATCGACGACGCTCATCCCCGGCGCGACTTGGGGGGATGCCGTGGCATTCGGCCTGATCGGCTCGGCGGTCATGGCGGTGACGGGCTGGGCGCTCGACACGATCTTCAAGCCGCGCCTGTC
>JBKGZY010000265.1:0-3342 GCA_046543175.1 Dichotomicrobium sp. | reverse complement strand
GTCGAGGAAGTTCAGTAGAGGCTGAGCGGGAAATAGCGGAGCATTAGCTCTTCCAACTGGCCCGATGTGCGCAGCCGCGCGAGCGCGTAGTCCAGCACCCTCACAAGCCGGTCGTTCCCCCGCTTGACGGCGATGGCCAGGCCCTGCCCGAAATATCGCGGCTCCATGAAACCGCCGCCCGCCAGCTTGCAGCAGTCGCGCGACCCCGCGCCGTTGACCCAGAACACGGTGCTCAGCCCGTCGGCGAATACCAGATCGACGCCGCCCTCTCGCAACGCGGCGCGCGCATCTTCCAGCGTATCGAACAGGCTTAGTTCGGCCTCGGGGAAGAACGTCTCGAGGAAGGCGTGATGTGCGGTCTCGCGGACGACGCCGACCGTCCGGCCATAGATCGTCTCTGCGGTCACCGTGTCGATATCCGTCTCGTTCCGGGCGGCAAAGCGCGCCGGGATTTGCAGGTAAATGTCTGTGAAGTCGTGCTTCTCCAGCGATTGCGGGGTGACGGCGATGGCGGCGATGGCGGCGTCGGCGGCCCCCTCGTTCACCGTTTCGCCCAGGTCGCTCCAGTCCAGTTCGCTCACCTGGCAGTTGACGCTGAGCACGCGGCAGATGCTGCGCGCGAGATCGACGTTCAGCCCCGTCAGAACGCCGTCCTCGTCATAATAGTTGAACGGCGGGAAATCCGAGGTCGTCACGAAGCGAAGCTGCTCGAGCCACGACCAGTCCGGGCGCGCGCCAACGGTTCCTTCGGCTTCCGCCTCGGGGTCGGCCTCTTGCAGAATTTCGTCCTGGGCTGTCGCAACGCCCTGCACAGCCGTTAATGCCACTGCCAGGAGCAGGGCGCACAGCAGTTGTCGCAGCAGTGAGCGTGTTACGCAATACGTGATTTTTTGTCTTGTCATGACACGGTAAATGTAAATATATGGCTGCGTTGTTACGTATCCGGTAAATATCATGCGTTCCCAGCCGCACATTGCATTTCACGCTTACGGCGTCGAACCGGCGCCGCTGGCCGACCTGCCGAAACCATCCGATGCCCACTGGCAGGCCGGCGTGTTCTGGCGACTCGGCGTCTCCTCCCGCGAGTTATACCGGGCACAGTTTCTGGCGACAACGTGGAAGGTCGATGCGGGCGATGTGCTGATGGCGGACGGCGTGGTGACCCCACGGCGCTATCGCGATGAGCTTGCGCGCAGCAGCGGCTTTATCAGCGGCACGCCTCTCGACGTGCTGAACCTGACGGGGCGCGCTGTGAACGGACCGCCGTACCGTTGGCTGGAAACGCGCGCGCCCTTTCGCGTGCGCGGTGGCGGGGTCGTCGCGGTCTTCAATGTCCAGGCAACGCCCGCGCATGTGATCGGCCACGTGGCGGCGTGTCCGGAGGGGCGGGGCGGGCGCGTTGTGCTGGTGACCCGGCAAGATCTGATTGACCTGCTTGTCAGGCAGCGCGGGCATGCGCTGGTCCGGGCGGCCGCAGGGAGGCTGCGCGGGCTTCGCCCCGGGGAGTCGGCGGCGGACGGCATCGCGATCTGGCAAGTGCTTTACCTGCTGAGCTTTGCCGGTCTTGTGCTCGGGGCGGGTGCCATCGCGTTCCGGGATACCATGACGTTGCTTTCCGCCGCGCTTTCGCTGGTATTTCTCGTTACCGTCGTGCTGCGGTTGGTGGCGGCGGTGCAACTGGCGGGGCGGACACGGCGCGTGGCGGCGCGCGAGCCGCCGTGGGTGATCGCCGACGCCGACCTGCCGTGTTACACCATCCTCGTGCCGCTGTTCCGCGAGGCGCGCGTGCTCCCGCAGATTGTCGCGAATCTGCGTGCACTCGACTACCCGGCGCCGAAACTCGATATCAAGCTGATCCTCGAGAGCGTCGACACCGAGACCATCGCAGCGGCGCGCGCGATGGCGCTGCCCGGCAATTTCGACATCGTCACGGTTCCCGACGGCCAGCCGCGCACCAAGCCCAAGGCGTGCAATTTCGCGCTGGACTTCGCCACTGGGGAATTCGCGGTGATCTTTGACGCGGAAGACCGCCCCGAACCGGATCAGTTGCGAAAGGCGGTGGAGATGTTTTCGCGGCTGCCGGAGGAGGTCGTCTGCCTTCAGGCCAAACTCAATTTCGATAACGCGAACGAGAACTGGCTCGCCAAGCAGTTCACCATCGAATACACCTCGCTGTTCTGGGGCATCCTGCCAGCGCTTGACATGTTGCGCCTGCCGATCCCGCTGGGCGGCACCTCGAACCATTTTCGCATGGCCGCGCTGCGCGAACTGGGCGCGTGGGACGCCTTCAATGTCACCGAGGACGCCGATCTGGGCATGCGCATCTACCGCGCGGCCTATCGCTGCAAGGTGCTGGATTCGACAACCTGGGAGGAGGCCGCCTGCCAGCCGGGCAACTGGCTGCGCCAGCGCACCCGCTGGTTGAAGGGCTGGATGCAGACTTACGCGGTTCATATGCGCCGGCCGCGCGTGCTGCGGAAAGAGTTGGGCATTGGTGGTTTCTGGGCCTTCCAGGGTCTTTTCGCCGCAGTGGTGATTTCGACGCTCGCTCATCCGCTCTTTTACGTCCTGCTCGCTTACGACTCGGTTTATGGCGGCCTTTTGCGCGGGGCGGAGAGCATTGTCGGCCTGCATTTCTGGATAATCGCCGCGTTCAACCTCGTCGTGGGTTACGGCACCTCGATCGTGCTGGGCGTGGTCAGCCTGCGCGCGCGGGGCGTGGCGGGCCTGCTGCCGCAGATACTGCTCATCCCGGTCTACTGGCTATGCATTTCAGTTGCGGCCTATCGCGCGCTTTACCAGTTGATCGCCGATCCGTTCTACTGGGAGAAGACCCAGCACGGCGTCAGCAAGGTGGTGCGAAACAGGGCTTAGGCTGCCGCGCGCTCGATAACCGGCTGATACCGCACCGGGAAGTTGACCGAGTTGGCGATGAAACATTCCGCGTGCGCGCGCTCGTGGAGACTTTCGGCAAGCGCGGTGTCGCTGTCCGGCGTGATCGTCACGACCGGATGCAGCACCACTTCGGTGAAGCGCCCTGCGCGCCGCGCCACGACCATCGTCGCCTCGGCGCGATCCTGGTAATCCGTCACAACCACGCCCTTCACCGCGCACAGATGCAGATACCACAGCATGTGGCAGGAGCTGAGCGCGGCCAGCAGCATGTCCTCCGGGGTGAGCAGTTTAGGATCGCCGCGAAACGCGGGGTCGGAGGACGCGGTGATGGCCGGTTTGCCGTCGATCTCGATCCGGTGGGCGCGGGAATAGCTATCGTAGCTGCGGGTTTCACCGCTCCACGACACCCGGACCTCGTAGCGATGCTCCGGCGATGATGACATGCGT
>JBKGZY010000264.1:0-3368 GCA_046543175.1 Dichotomicrobium sp. | reverse complement strand
GCATGTTGCGCAGGTCGTGGTTGATCTTGCTCACCGCGAGCCCCAGCGCCGCCAGCCGGCTCTTCTGGCGCAGCAGCCCGCTCAACTGGTTCTGCATGTCCGCCAGTTCGCTCTCGACGACGCCGATCTCGTCCATGCGCTGCGACGGCGCAATGACCCGGCTTGAATCTTCGGGGTCTTCGCCGAAGGCCGTCATGTTCCGTGTAATCCGTGAAATCGGCTTCACCAGCAGCCAGTTCAGCGAGAGATAGACCAGCGCCGCCGCGATGACCGAGATCAGCAGCGACAGCGCCAGGATGTTGAGCCCGTAGCGAAACATCGCCGCCTTCAACAGGCTTTCATCCAGAAGGATCTCGATGAACGCGCCATTGCCCGCCTGGACCGGACCGATGACGCGGATCGTGCGCCCCTCCGGCGCGACGATGGTGTAAAGCGCATCGCCGATAAGGGTGAGCCATGACGCCGAGCGCAGATCGTAATGGGCGTCGATCTCGCTGGGCATTTCCTTTTCCAGCAGCAGGCTGCGGAAATCCTCGCGCTTGAGGGCGACCGCCTCGACCTTGGCGGTATCGAGCAGTTCGGTGCGCAAATCCGGCGAAAGCATCCCCACCGGCGCCGCCTCGACAGACAGCGCCGCGATGCGCGCAGCCATCAGCCGTTCCTCAAGCCAGGTCTGCCGGTAATTGGCGACCGACGGCACGAAGATCAGAACCTCGGCGAGCATCACGAACAGGATCGTCAGCCACAACAGCTTGGCCGAAAGGCCCATGCGCACGATACGGCGCCTGGGCGGTTTTCCGTTCGTCGTATCCGGCGTGATGGTCTGGTCGTCTTGCTTCGCGCCAGCGCCCGGTAATAACACGGCCACGGCGATCCCCAGAATACAGCGTTTTCGATCGATCGCTCACGGCGACATCATCGAAACATCTCAACCTCTTCCGGTTTACCCCAATTTTCGCGCCAAGCCAATCACACGGCGCACCAGCGGGTTGGTCAGGCTGGGCATATAGAAGTTGATGGCGGCGCGCTTGTTGATCTCGGAAAGCGTGGGATAAGGCAAAACGACGCTCGCCAGGGCGCCGATCCGGATCTTCTGATGCATGGCCAGGCTCCACATCTGGATCAGCTCGCCCGCCTGCTCGCCGACCATGCCGGCGCCGAGCACCTTGCCGCGTTTGGTCGTAACGACCTTCAGGAAGCCGTCCGTGGCGCGCTCCGCCTGGGCGCGGTCGTTCTCGCTATAGGGCCAGCGATAGACATGGATGTTGCCGTGACGTTCGCGGGCTTCGTCTTCCGTCAGGCCCACCTGCGCCAGTTCCGGGTCGGTGAAGGTCACGCGTGGCAGGAAGTCGTTGTTGACCCGCGATGGCAGGCGGAACAGCGCGTTCCTGACGACCACGCTGGCGTGATAGTTGGCGACATGGGTGAATTGCAGCCCGCCGATGACGTCGCCGATGGCGTAGATGCGGCGGTTGCTGGTGCGCAGGCCCTTGTCCACCTTGATGCCTGAACGGTCGTGGCGCACGCCCGCCCCGTCCAGGTTCAGCTTCTCGATATTCGGCCGTCGGCCCGTGGCGAGCATCAGGTGCGTGCCGTCGATGGAGTAGGACTGGCCGCCATGGGCGAAGACGACCTGTACGCCGTCGCCGAACGGCTCGAAGCGCTCCACGCGGGCGTTGGAAATGACCTCGACGCCTTCGGCCTCCATGCGGCGCAGGACGACCTCGGCCAGTTCCGGATCTTCCTTGGCGAGTGGCTTGAACGCTTCCAGCACGACAACTTCGCTGCCCAGGCGCCGGAAAGCATGCGCCAGCTCCATGCCGATGGGCCCGGCCCCGAGGATGATGAGCTTGCCGATTTTTCGCCGGTTCTCGAAGATCGTTTCATTGGTGAAATAGGGCACCCGCTCGATGCCGGGGATGGGCGGCAGCGCGGGCGACGAACCGCTGGCGATGACGAAGCGGCGCGCCCTGATCTCGCGGCCGTCGGCGAGAAGCGTATCCTTGTCGCGGAAACGGGCTTCGCCCTTGATGACATTCACGCCCAGGCCGGTGAACCGCTCCACCGAATCGTTCGG
Source organism: Dichotomicrobium sp. (assembly GCA_046543175.1). GTDB lineage: Bacteria > Pseudomonadota > Alphaproteobacteria > Rhizobiales > Rhodomicrobiaceae > Dichotomicrobium. Next base: position 1,291 of record JBKGZY010000264.1, on the reverse strand, counting down.
CGCGATCGCCGCGATCACTTCGTGGACGTGGTCGTGAACCCGGTCGAACTCCACCGCCGGCTCCAGCGGCTTGATGCCGAACGGCCCGGAATCGCGCATGATCTGCGCGCGTTTCGCCGCCGCGATCAGGGATTTCGATGGAACGCAGCCGTAATTCAGGCAGTCGCCGCCCATTTCGCCCCGCTCGATCAGCACAACGTTCACGCCGAACTGCGCCGCCGCCGCCGCGACCGACAATCCGCCGGACCCCGCACCGATAATGCACAGGTCCGGCGTCAACTGCTCTGCCATCGAATGCCCCCCTTGGTCTCGTCGCACAGCCGTTCGGCGGCCGAGGCGAATCATATCCGGGTACCGGATCGTCTTCTCAGTTTTTTGACGATTGCCGGGATAAGCGCAACAACTCCCAGCGCAACGAAGGCGATCAACAACTCCGTCGTGATCAGCGTGCCCGGATCGAACTGGAATGCGCAGGGTGGATCGCCAGCTTCCCGCCCGGCCTGACAGGCCTGATAGGCTTCGCGCTGGACCGCCAGGACGCTATCCAGCCCCTCCCCGGCGAAGGCGAAGGCGAAGGTGCCCGGAACAATGCCCAGCGCCGTGCCGATCACGTAGTCGCGCAGGGAGACGCCGAGCATCGCCGGCGCAAGGTTCACGACCCAGAACGGAAACACAGGAACCAGGCGCAGAAACAGCAGATAGCTCAGCGCGTTTTCCTGAAAGCCGGCGCGGAACCGGCCGAGCCAGGGTCCGGCGCGGGCCGCCAGCGGTTCGCCCACCGAACTGCGCGCAATCAGGAAGATGACCGTTGCCCCGAGCGTCGCCGCGACGACCGTCACGCTGCCGGCGAGCAGCCAGCCGAATAGCAGCCCGCCCGCCACGGTGAGCACCGCGCCGCCCGGCAACGACAGCGCGATGACGACAATGTAGATCGCCGCGTAAACGGCCAGGGAAGCGAAGAGGTTCTCACCGATCCAGCCCTGAAGCGCCTGCTGATTGAGCGCGAGTTGCCGGAACGAGATCAGGTTGTGCCAGCCCTGTGAGACGATCAGCGCAGCCAAGGCGGCAAGAATGAGCAGTGGGGCGAGTCGGCGCAGCCAACTCTTGCGCGGGACCGCCTTGTCGGCGTCCGCACCCCCGCGTTCGTCTTGCGCGGATGACGTACCGGTGTCGCCCGGCTGCTGGTTCTGCGAGGTCAAGAGTGCCCGCTCCATCCAGGGTTTGGATTACCTTGTGGCCTAGTGGTCCGATTCAGACATTTGCCTCCCATTGCAGCACCCGACATAGCAAA
>JBKGZY010000041.1:0-15994 GCA_046543175.1 Dichotomicrobium sp. | reverse complement strand
TAGAGCGGGAAGAGTGATATTCCTGCGGCGCGCGCGCCGCGAGTTTGTGCTTTTTGGCCCGGTAACGGCTCCTCACGATGACAGCGAGCTGATACTCGCTCTGGTTGTCAAAATGATGTTCCCCTGGCGGAAAAAAGGGTTGCCCAACAATAATCAAAATCACGTGTGAGGTGTGCGGAGTTGCGGGATGAAACCCGCCGATCATTGCCGCATGATGTCAATCAAGCTTGTTCGTAGGAGAAACAGATGTCCACCGATCTAACGCCTCTCGTCGAGTTGCCCGGATTTATTGCCGCTGCCGTTGTGGACAGCGAAAGCGGCATGATTCTCGCTTCTGAAACTAGGGGAAATTTTGACATAGAGCTTGCGTCTGCGGGGAATACTGAAGTCGTCAGAGCAAAAAGGCGGACATTAACATCTTTGAAATTGAGCGATAAAATTGAAGATATTTTGATATCTCTTGATAGGCAATATCATTTGATACGTTTGCTCAACGCCAATGAACGCGCATTTATTTATCTCGCAATGGATCGGGGTATGGCGAACTTGGCTATGGCAAGAATGACGATGGAAAGAGTCGACGCTAATACGACAGTGTAGCATTCGACAGGTCAGCAAGCAGTTTTGCCGTTCGATCCCTGCTGCGATTTCGCCGAAGCGGTCCGATGGCGATGCACTGAGCAAGTCGGCTTCGCGCCGCCCGGTCAACCTCGGAGCATTTTCCGGCGAACTGGCCACCACTTTGCGTTGTGAACAATGCGACCAAACAAGGCGTAAGAGCATGATCCGGTTCAATCGGGGCGGGTCATGCTCTGGGTGTGGTTCTGCGCTTCCACGGCGGCGATGGCCGTCATGTTCACCACGCCGCGCGCGGTGACAGAGGTCGTGAGGATATGCGCGGGCTTTGCTGAGCCGAGCAGGATCGGGCCGACGGGCAGCGCGTTTCCGACGGTCTTGAGCAGGTGATAGACGATGTTCCCTGCATCCAGATTCGGCATGATGAGCATGTTGGCCTCGCCGGTGAGGGTAGAGTGCGGGAACACGCGGGCGCGATAAGCCTCGTCCAGCGCGGCGTCGCCGTGCATCTCGCCCTCGACCTCGAGCTCGGGCGCCTTCTCGCGGATCAGATCGACCGCCTTGCGCATCTTCCACGCGCTCGGGGTGTCGCGGCTGCCGAAGGCCGAATGCGACAACAGCGCGATTTTCGGAGTCATGCCGAACCGGCAGACCTGCCTGGCCGAGAGGATCGCCATTTCCGCGACCTCGTCGGCCGTCGGGTCGGACGAGACATGCGTGTCGGCAAGAAAATAAGCGCCGTTCGCCAGGATGATCAGGCTCAGCGAGGAAAAGTCCCGCACGCCCGGCGCGACGCCGATGACCTCGCGGATATGCGCCAGATGCGCGTCGAAGCGCCCCTCGACGCCGCAGATCATCGCATCCGCCTCGCCCCGCTCGACGGCCAGCGCCGCGATCACGGTCGAGCTTGTGCGCACCACCGTCCGCGCGCGGTCGGGCGTCACGCCGCGCCGCCATGTGCGCCGCAGATAGGTGTCGACATAGTCGCGGTAGCGCGGATCGTCCTCCGGGTTGATAAGCTCGAAATCCTCGCCCGGCCGCACCGACAGGCCGTACCGCTCGAGCCGCGTCTTCACCACATCCGGGCGGCCCACGAGGATTGGCTGGGCCAGATTCTCCTCGATGGCCACCTGGGCGGCGCGCAGCACCCGCTCGTCCTCGCCTTCTGCGTAGATGACACGCTGTTTCGCCGTGCGCGCCTGGGTGAACAGCGGCTTCATGATCAGGCCGGAACGGAACACGAAACGGTTGAGCCGGTCGTTGTAGGCGTCGAAATCCTCGATCGGGCGGCGGGCGACGCCGCTGTCCATCGCCGCGCGCGCCACCGCCGGGGCGATGCGCAGGATCAGGCGCGGATCGAAGGGGGTGGGGATCAGGAAGTCCGCCCCGAACAGCCGGGTCTGACCGCCGTAAGCGCGCGCCGCGACATCCGAGGACGGCTCGCGCGCCAGCGCGGCGATGGCCTTCACCGCCGCCAGCTTCATCTCGTCGTTGATGGCGGTTGCGCCGACATCCAGCGCCCCGCGAAACAGGTAGGGAAAGCACAGCACGTTGTTGACCTGGTTCGAAAAATCCGAGCGGCCCGTGCAGATCATGACATCGGAGCGCACCTCCTTCGCCAAATCGGGCATGATCTCCGGAATCGGGTTGGCCAGCGCCAGCACCAGCGGGCGCTCGGCCATGTGCCGGAGCATTTCGGGCTTCAGCACGCCGCCTGCCGACAGGCCGAGGAAAATGTCCGCGCCGGGCAGCACCTCCGGCAATGTCCGGTGCGCGGTGTCGCGGGCGAATTTCGCTTTCCAGCGGTCCATGCCCTCGGTGCGGCCGGTATGAACGACACCGTCGATGTCCGTGACCCAGATGTTTTCCAGCCGCGCGCCGAGCAGCAGCAGCATGTTGAGGCAGGCCAGCGCCGCCGCGCCCGCCCCGGCGGTGACGATCTTGACCTCCTCGATGCTCTTGCCGGCGATGGCCAGCCCGTTCTGGATCGCCGCCGCGACGATGATCGCCGTGCCGTGCTGGTCATCGTGCAGCACCGGGATGCCCATGCGCGCGATGAGCTTCTCCTCGATCTCGAAGCATTCCGGCGCCTTGATGTCCTCCAGGTTGATGCCGCCGAAGGTCGGCTCCAGCGCGGCCGCCACTTCGCAGAAATGATCCGGGTCCGAGGCGTTCACCTCCAGGTCGAAAACGTCGATGCCGGCGAATTTCTTGAACAGGACGGCCTTGCCCTCCATCACCGGCTTGGAGGCCAGCGGGCCGATATTCCCGAGTCCGAGCACGGCGGTGCCATTCGACAGCACCGCGACGAGATTGCTGCGCGAGGTGAGGTTGTCGACCTCCGCGGGGTTCTCGACGATGGCCTCGCACGGCGCCGCCACGCCCGGCGAATAGGCCAGCGCCAGGTCGCGCTGGTTGCCCAGCGGCTTGATCGGCGTGATCTCGATCTTCCCCGGCCGCGGGTAGCGGTGATAGTGCAGCGATCCGGATTTCAGATCCTCGGAGGCGTCGCTGGGCATGTCGGCATTTCCTCTGGCGGTCCGAATCTGTCGTTTGGCGCCCGGCGCGCATCGGCACGACGGCGGAGTCCGTATTCTTGCGTCAAGATTAGACAATCTGCGGGCATGCCGCTACCGGCCGTCCCGTACGCAGACAAAAGATATGCGCGCTGGCGCACGGTTGAAAACCGGTCTTGGCGGCGCGGGGCAAAAGCGGTAATCGAAAACAGGCAATCGGGCGGATGCAGGGGTAAGACATGGTCAAGGGAGTTGCAGCGGCCGGTCATCCGGTCACGGCGCAAGCCGCAACGGAGGTCATGGCTGACGGCGGCAACGCCTTCGATGCCGCCTGCGCGGCGATGATGACCGCGTGCGTGTGCGAGCCGGTGCTGGCCTCTCCCGGCGGCGGCGGCTTCCTGATGGCGCAGCACGCGGGCGGGAATGCGACGCTGTATGACTTTTTCGCGCAGACGCCGAAACGCAAGCGCGACGCGGAAGCGATCGAGTTCACGGCGATACAGGCGGATTTCGGCCCGGCGACGCAGGAATTCCACATCGGTGCCGGTGCCGCCGCGGCGCCCGGTTTCGTGCCGGGGCTGTTCGCGGTTCACGGCGATCTCGGCCGGCTTCCAATGCAGCGGGTGGCCGAACCCGCCATCCGCGTGGCGGGTGAAGGCGTCGGGATCGAGTCGATGCAGGCCTATATTTACTCGGTCGTCGCGCCGATCCTCGTGGCCACCGAACCCGCGCGCGCGCTGTTCACGCCCAATGGCGCGCTGCCGCAGCCGGGTGACGTGCTGACCAACCCCGATCTGGGCGAAACGCTTCGTGCGCTGGCTGCCGAAGGGCCCGGGTATTTCGTCGACGGCGCGGCGGGACAGGCCATGCTGGCGCAGTGCGAACGGTATGGCGGGCATCTCGGCATCGACGATCTGCGGGACTACCGCGTGGCCCGGCGCGAACCGCTCACCTGGACGCATCGCGGCCATCGCCTGTCGCTCAATCCCGCGCCGGCCGCAAGCGGGCCGCTGATCGCGCTGGCATTGGCCTTCGCCGAGGCGGAGACGGCAAGCCCGGATGCAGCCGAACTCGCCCGCATCATGCAGCGGGTCAACGCGGCGCGGCCCGGTCTCATGCCGATCCTTCGCGAAGATGCCGCGCCCGCCGTCATCGCGGACCAGATCGCCGAACTGGCCGGGCGCAAGCCGGCCTATCACGGCACGACGCATATCAGCGTGCTCGATGAAGAGGGCAATGCCGCCAGCGTCAGCATCTCCAACGGGGAGGGCAACGGGCATATCGTCGAGGGCTGCGGCTTCATGCTCAACAACATGCTGGGCGAGGAAGACCTGCTCACCGACGGCTTCCACGGCTGGACGCCGGACCGCCGGCTTTCCAGCATGATGGCGCCGACCATCATCGAGACGCCCGAGGGCGGGCTGACCGCGCTCGGCACGGGCGGGTCCAACCGCATCCGCACGGCGGTCTTCCAGGTGGCGCTCAATCTGATCGACCGGGGAATGGCGCTCGATGAGGCCGTGGTCGCGCCGCGCATCCATGTCGAGAAATGCGGCACGGTCAGCTTCGAGGATGTTCTCGCGCCGGCGGAGCGCGACGCGCTTTTGGCCGCCTTTCCGCAGGCCCATGCGTGGCCGGATCGCAACCTGTTCTTCGGCGGGGTCCATGCCGCGGCGCGCTCGGCCACGGGCGCGCTTCAAGGTGCTGGCGATCCGCGCCGCGGTGGTGTATCGCTCGCCGCGTAATATCCGAGGACGCGGCTTGCGCCTCCGAACCCGGCGATCAGGAGTTCCCTCTTGCAGGATAGCGCGCCGACAGCGATCCGTGCCCGGTCCGGGGGCCGGCTTGCGCGGCTGGATGAGGCCGTGCGCGCGGCAACCGGCTGGCTGGCCGCCACGCGCCTGCGCGCTTGCGCGGCCCTGATCCTGCTTTGCCTGGCACTCTACCTGCCGGGTTTCGCGTCCCTGCCCGTCACCGACCGCGACGAGGGGCGCTACACCCAGGCGACGACGCAGATGCTGGAAACCGGCGATTTCATCGACATCCGGTTCCAGGACGAGCCGCGATATCAGAAGCCGGTCGGCATCTACTGGCTTCAGGCCGCGAGCGCGGCCGCGTTCGGCGACATCGAGAGGCGCGAGATATGGACCTACCGGGTTCCTTCGCTGCTCGGGGCGATCCTCGCGGTGCTGGCGACATGGTGGGCGGCGCGGCCGATATTCGGGCGGCGCGCGGCGCTGGTCGCGGCGGCGTTGTTCGCGGCCTGCGTCGGTATGGCGATCGAGTCGCGCATCGCCAAGACGGATGCGGTGCTCATCTTGTGCGTGGTGCTGGCGCAAGGCGCGCTGATGCGGCTCTACCTGTTCCGATGGCCGAAGCGGGACACCGTGGGGCTGGCCGCGCTGTTCTGGGTAAGCCTCGGTGTCGGCATCCTGGTGAAGGGGCCGGTCGGGCCGGCCATCACGGTCCTGACGATGGCAGCCATCCTGGTCTTCGATCGCCGGCGCGGCTGGCTGCGCCGCCTGCACGCGCCGTGGGGCGTGCCGGTCCTGCTGACCGTGACGCTGCCCTGGTTCATCGCCATCGGCGTGATCTCGCAGGGCCAGTTCTACGCGCTGTCGCTGGGGCAGGACTTCACGGCGAAGATCCAGAGCGGGCAGGAGGCGCATTGGGGCCCGCCGGGCTATTATTTCCTGCTGTTCTGGTGGACGTTCTGGCCCGCCGCGCTCGTTGCCACCGGCGGCGCGGCGATCTGGCTGTGGCGGCATCGCATGTCGCGGCGCGTGCTGTTCCTGCTGGCCTGGATCGTTCCTTACTGGCTGGTGATCGAGGCGGTGCCGACCAAGCTGCCGCATTACATTTATCTCGTTTACCCGGCGGTGGCGATGGCCGCGGCCTGGGTGCTGCTCTCGCAGACCATGCGCGACAATGTGCCGATGCGCACCTACAAGCAGGCCGCCGCGCTGTGGCTGTTCGTCGGCTTTCTCCAGGTGGCGGTGTTCGCCGGGGCGCTGTGGCTGTTCGAAGTGCCGCCGACCGCGCTGGCGGTGGTGCTGGCGGCGGCGTTCGCCATCCTCGCGCCGCTGGCAGCGACCGCGGCGTGGCGCGGCATGTTTCATGCCGCGATCGCGCTGGCGCTGGCGAGCGCGGTCGTGCTTTATGCCGGGCTGATCGGCGAGGTGATTCCGCGGCTGAAGCCGATCTGGATCAGCGAGCGGATCGCGGAAATGCGCGCGGCGCTACGGCCATGCCATGACGGGCCGGTGGTGCTGTCGGGCTATCGCGAGCCGAGTGCGGTGTTTCATCTGGGCACGCAGACAGGGATGCTGGGCGGCGAGGCCGCGGGCCGCTGGCTTGCGGAGACGCCCGGACGGCTGGCTTTCGTGACCGAGGGCGAACGCGAAGGCTTAAGCCGGGGGCTGGCGCAAAGCGGCACCGAGGTCCCGGAGCCTGTCGCCTGCTTCACCGGCTTCAACATGAATGGCGGTGACGTGCTGCGCCTGCGGCTGTATTCATCGGCGGCGTCCGAGCGCACGGCGCGCTGCTCGGTTCCCGAAGCCTACCGCTGCGGGCAGCGGCCCGATCCGCGCTGGGTGGACCTGCTCGAGTAGCGGGAAAGCGATACGACGACGAAGGAGAAGACGCATGAGTGAGCTGACACGGGATGCCGCCAGGACCATCATCGAGACCGCCTTCGCCAAGGGGCGCGAGCTTGGCCTCAAGCCGCTGGCGGTTGCCATTCTGGATGCGGGCGGGCATCTCAAGGCGTTCGAGCGGGAAGACGGCACCAGTTTCCTGCGCCCGAAGATCGCCTTCGGCAAGGCCTACGGCTCCATCGCGTTGGGGGCCGGTTCGCGCGCGCTGCACAACCGCGCGGAGCAGCAGGCCTATTTCATCAACGCGGTGAACGCGCTCGCGGACGGCAATCTCGTGCCGGTCGCCGGCGGCGTGGTGATCCGCGACGCGCAGGGCGCGGCCATCGGCGCGGTGGGCGTGACGGGCGATACCTCGGAGAACGACGAAGCCTGTGCGCTGGCGGGTATCGAGGCGGCGGGCTTCAAGGCCGATACCGGCGCCTGAGCCGGATCGCCCGCATTGTTCCCCTTCGCGGCCGATCCGGCAGCGAGCGTGCCGGCCTGCTCCTACGGCGTCGCCTCGAGGAAGGCGAATGCCTCCGTCGGCTCCAGCCGGTCGGCGGCGTTGCCGGCGTAGATTGCGCCGCCGGTCAGCAGCAGCCGCTGGACCGGCGCGCCTTCCGAAAAGTCCAGCCCGTCGAGATCGAGCCAGAAGACATTCGGGCTGCGGGTCGACTCGAAATAGTAGCGCAGGTTCTTCTGGTCCGACACCGAGCGCCAGAGGGTCGACGAGATATTCGGCTTGCCGGGGGTGGTGATGCCGAGCGGAACCGAGGCATTGCGGATGACGGAGAAGGCTTCGGCTACAGCGGTCTTGTCGTCCACGTCCTTCGGCAGCACGTCGAGATAGAACGACGTGCGCACGAACCGGTCGGCGGCGCGGTTGGTGCCCGGCAACATCGTCAGGCCGCCGATCTGCTTCCAGTAGGTGTCGAGCGCGAGCTGCTGGTCGTAGACGGGCGAATTGGTCATGACCTTGTATTCGCGCCCGTGGTGGATCGTGAGCTCGCCATCGACATACTCGAACACCGCCGAATCTCCGCTCGGGTCGCTGATCGACAGATGGACGGTGCCGGGATGCCCGTCGGGTGATTCCACCGGAACGACGTAGAAGTCCTGCCGTTTCAGCGCCGCGACCGCCTCATCGACCGTCGCAAAGTTGTCCAGGACGTATTGCGCCCAGACGCCGATCGACATCGGCTTGCTGTCCGCTTGGGGCGGGGTCTTCGGATAGATCGATTCCGAGAGGTAGAGGAGGTTCGCGACGAGGCCGCGCTCGTTCATCCCGTCGGCGGTCGCCGCGTCGAAGGCACTGGCGATCACGCTGCCATACTTCGATGTCCAGCTAATCGAGTCCGGTCCCGCGGCGCCGTCCCGTTCCATGCCGCGCGGCATGACCCAGAGGTTCGAGCCGATATCACCCATCCAGTCCATGCTGCGCAAGGTGATGACGGTGTCGTTCCCGCCGATCAGGACACCGCGCGTGCACGCCTCGGCCGCGGCCATCATGAGCGTGCCCGCAACAAGGACGGCGAGCGCCAGTCCGTTCATCGATCTGGTCATGGAATCTCCCTTCATGCGCTGCCGGTCCGGGTGGACGGATAATCGCAAGGGAGATTTCACTACGCGCCGATGACTGTCAGGTTAATGCGTGTATCTGTACTGAAAACACAACCACAAGGTGGTGGACGCCGGTGTGAGACTGTCGCATGTCGCCACGGAACGCTGGCGCTACGCCGCCGAGACGCCTGCGGGATGCAGGCGAAACCCTGCAACGACGTGGCTCAAAGTCATCGGAAAGGCCGTCAATCGGGCTTGTGGGTCTTCCAGTCGATCTCGTTTTCGCGCTCTTCCTGGAGGATGCGATACGGCAGGCCGAAGCCCATCTCCGTGTCACCCATCCGCCGCTTCATCTGGATGGTGCGGATCATCTCGCGGATGCGCGGCTGGATTTCGGTGCGCCAGCGCGTGCCGTTGAACACCCCGTAATGGCCAACGCCAGGCTGGACGTAGTGATATTTCTCGTCCATCGGGATGTTCACGCACAGGTCGTGCGCGGCCTCCGTCTGGCCAAGACCGCAGATGTCGTCGCGCTCGCCTTCCACCGTCATCAGCGCCGTCTTGCGGATCGCGCCGCAGTCCACGCGCTCGCCGCGATGCATGAACGCGCCCTCTGGCAGCGCATGCCGCTGGAACACCTCGGCGACGGTCTGAAGATAGAATTCCGCCGGCAGGTCCATCACGGCCATGTATTCCTCGTAGAAGTCGCGGTGCTGACGCACGGAGTCGCCGTCGCCTTTCACGAGGTTGTTGAACAGATCCGCATGGGCGTTGAGATGACGGTCCAGGTTCATCGTCATAAAGCCGCTGAGTTGGACGAAACCGGGGTAGACGTCGCGCATGAAGCCGCGGTTCGGGAACGGCACCTTGGATATGACGTTTGACCGGAACCAGGAGAGCGGGCGTTTCGCCGCCAGATCGTTGACGGCGGTGGGATTGCGCCGCGTGTCGATCGGTCCGCCCATGAGTGTCAGCGAGGACGGCTGGCAGGGATCGTCCCTGGCCGCCATGACCGCGGTGGCAATCAGCGCGGGAACCGCCGGCTGGCACACCGCCACCACATGCGTGTTCGTGCCAAGGTACTGGACGAACTCGATAATGTAATCGACGAAATCGTTGAGATCGAACCTGCCATCCGACAGCGACACCTCGCGCGCGTCGATCCAGTCGGTAATGAAGGTCTCGTGCTCCGGCAGCATCGCCTTGACCGTGCCGCGCAGCAGCGTGGCGTAGTGGCCTGACATCGGCGCGATCAGCAGCACCTTCGGGTCGTGGCGCTTCCCGATAACGCTTTCATCGCGCCTGAAATGAAGGAGATTGGCGAACGGCTTGCGCAGGATGGTCTCTTCGCGCACGGGCACGGGCTGGCCGTGTATCCGGGTTTCGGTGATCCCCCATTCCGGCTTGCCATAGCGGCGGGTGACATCCTCGAACACCTCGCAGGCGGCGGAGACGCTCTTGGCAAGCGGTGTCTGGGACCAGGGATTGAACGGTGTGCCGATATGCTGGCGGAGGTTGCGGGCGCCGAAGCGCATGGGCGAGATGATGGCGTGCATCAACTCATAAGCGTGGTATTGCATCAGCGCTTCCCTGACCTTCCGCGGTCGATGTCATTAACATTTGCTAAAGTATGCGGGAGTTTTTGTGGCGATGCAATGCGACCTATGTTGCGTTGCGGCAACAGGGTCTGACGGGCAAATTTTCCCGAAAGCCTTGCCAATGCCCGGCTTGACAACCGCGGCGCATTCCCGGAAACAGTCCCACAGTCGGATTTTTCGACAAGCGAAAGCTCGACACGTCCGGTCTTAGCATGGTGCGCGGCGGCGCGATCCGGGGGAAGGCAGGACGAACATCCGCCAGCGCGTTGCGCCCGCGGATGCACGTTCGCTGTGGGCGCAGGTGATTCGGATGGCGCACGATGGCGTCTGACGGCGTGCCGGTTTATCTCTGGGTTCTGCTGGCCTTCGCCGGCTGGACGCTGCTCGTGCTGATCGGTTCCGTCGGCGTATATCGCTGGAGCCGCATATTGACCGGGCGGCAGGAGATGCGCACCTTCAGATCGGACAGGGCCGAGGGCGCGGACTGGTATCGCCGGGCCATGAATGCGCACCGGAACTGCGTCGAGAATATCGGCGTGTTCGCGGCTATCGCACTGGTTGCGTGGGTTGCGGGTCTGCGCGGCGGCACGATCGACACGCTCGCCGTCATCCTGATGATCGCGCGCGTGGCGCAGTCGGTGACGCATATCGGGTTCGTCGAGACGAACTTGGCTGTCGCCATCCGGTTCGCGTTTTTCTTTGTGCAGGTCTTCTGTTTCGCCGCGATGGGCTGGATCGTCATTAGCGCGGCAACGGCTTAATGCAACGGGATTTGAATGTTTGAAACGCTATCCGAACGGCTCTCGGGCGTCTTTGACTCGCTGACGAAGCGCGGCTCGCTCTCCGAGAAGGATGTGAGCGCCGCGATGCGCGAGGTGCGCCGCGCGCTGCTGGAAGCCGACGTGGCGCTGGAGGTGGTGCGCGGTTTCACCGAGCGGGTGAAGGAAAAGGCCATCGGCCAGGAGGTCGTGAAGTCGGTCACGCCCGGCCAGATGGTCGTGAAGATCGTGCATGACGAGCTGGTCGCCACGCTCGGCGCCGAGGCGCAGACCATCGATTTGAACGCGCCGTCGCCGGTGCCGATCATGCTGGTGGGCCTGCAAGGCTCGGGCAAGACGACAACCTGCGCCAAGATCGCCAAGCGCCTGACCGACAGGGAAAAGCGCAAGGTGCTGATGGCCTCGCTCGACACGCAGCGCCCGGCCGCGCAGGAACAGCTTAAAATTCTTGGCGAACAGGCCGAGGTCGATACGCTGCCGATCATCGCGGGCCAGTCGCCGACGCAGATCGCCAAACGCGCGATGGAGGCCGCGCGGCTCGGCGGCTACGACGTGGTGATGCTCGACACCGCCGGCCGGCTGCATGTCGATGAAGCGCTCATGGCGGAGATGGCCGAAATCCGCGACATCACACAGCCGCATGAAACGCTGCTGGTCGCCGACGCGCTGACCGGCCAGGACGCGGTGCATCTCGCCAAGTCGTTCGATGAGCGCGTCGGTATCAGCGGCATCGTGCTCACCCGCGTCGATGGCGACGGGCGCGGCGGCGCAGCGCTGTCGATGCGCGCGGTTACCGGTAAGCCGATCAAGCTGATCGGCACCGGCGAAAAGCTCGACGGGCTGGAGAACTTCCATCCCGAGCGCATCGCCGGGCGCATCCTCGGCATGGGCGATGTGGTCAGCCTCGTCGAGCGCGCCGCGGAGACGATCGAGGCGGAACAGGCGGACCGCATGGCCGAGCGGATGCGCAAGGGCGCGTTCGACCTCGACGACCTGAATACGCAGCTCGGCCAGATGCAGAAGCTCGGGGGGATGTCGAGCGTGCTGGGGATGCTGCCCGGCATCGGCAAGATGAAAAAGCAGATCGACGGCTCCGGCCTCGACGACGGCTTCATTAAGCGCCAGCGCGCGATCATCTCGTCGATGACCCGGCACGAGCGGCGCGTGCCGAAGGTGCTCAACGCCTCGCGCAAGAAGCGCATTGCCGCCGGCTCGGGTACGAGCGTGCAGGAGGTCAACAAGCTCTTGAAAATGCACCGGCAGATGGCCGACACCATGAAAAAGCTGGGCAAGAACAAGGGCATGCTCAGCCAGTTGATGGGCGGCGGGACGCCGGACATGCCCCCCGAGGCGATGGCTGAGGCGCAGAGGATGGCAGAGAGCGGACAGATGCCGGGCGGGATGGCCGGCGGACCGTCGCAGGGCATGCCCGGCGGGCTGCCCGGTCTCGGCGGCCCCGGCATGGGCGGCATGCCGGGCGGCTTTCCCGGCATGGGCGGTGCGCCGGGGGGACGCGGTTCGCGCTCGGCGACCAAGAAACGCCCGAAGCGCAAGCGGTAATTTGTAGCGGGGAGAGAACGGATGACGGACGAGAGTGCCGGACATGGAAACGCTGTAACGCCGCATCTCGTGGTCTCGGATACCGAGGCCGCGTTGCGGTTTTACGCTGAGGCGTATGGCGCAGAGGAACTGTTCCGTCTGACAATGCCGGACGGGGCAATCGTGCATGCGGAGATGCTGATCGGCGGGGCGCTGGTCATGCTGGCGGATGCGAGCCCCGAGCACGGCAACCGCGCGCCGGATACCGCGGGCGAACCGCCGTCGGTGCTGATGAACCTGCTTGTTCCAGATGTCGATGATGTCGTGGCCCGTGCCAAGGCTGCCGGGGCGGAGGAACTCATCCCCGTGGATGACCGCTTTTACGGCCATCGCTCCGGGCGCATCCGCGACCCCTTCGGGCATGTCTGGATCGTTGCGACGATCATCGAGAACGTCTCTCCGCAGGAGATGCAGCGCCGCATGGACGCGATGACGGACGAAGCCCAAGCCGAAACGGGATCGTAACCTGACATTTTTCACCGACAGCAGACACCAGCAAGGAAGACGAGAGACATGGCACTGAAAATGAGACTGGCCCGGGGCGGGGCGAAGAAGCGCCCGTTCTACCGCATCGTGGTGGCCGATAGCCGCCAGCCGCGCGACGGCCGCTTCATCGAGAAGCTCGGCACCTACAATCCGCTGCTGCCGCGTGATCGCGAGGATCGCGTCGTGTTCGACGAGGAGCGGGTCAAGTACTGGCTGTCCAAGGGCGTACAGCCGACCGACCGGGTGCTGCGTTTCCTCGACGCCGCCGGCTTGGTGAAACGGCCCGAGCGGAACAACCCGAAGAAGGCCGAACCGGGCGCCAAGGCCAAGGAACGCGAGCAGGAGCGCCGCGACAAGGCCGAAGCAGCCAAGGCGGAAGCCGAGGGCGCCACGGCTGAATAGCCACCGACCGGGACGCCGGCCATGTCCTCCAGCGAGCTTGCGCGCATCGGCCGGATCGCCGCGGCGCACGGCATTCGCGGCGAGGTCAGGATCCGCTGCTTCACCGAGACCCCGGAAGACATCGGCGTTTACGGTCCGCTCACCGATTCGCGCGGGCGCGAGCTGGCGCTGGCGAATATACGGCCCGCCAAGGGTTCGTTCGTGGTCGCGCGCGTGGAGGGAGTGTGCGACCGCAACGCCGCCGAGGCGTTGACCGGAACCGATCTCTACGTCCCGCGCGACCGTCTTCCCCCGCCCGATGACGAGGAATGGTATTATTCCGACCTGATCGGCCTGACGGCGGTCGATCCCGACGGGCAAATACTGGGCACTGTCATCGCGATGCATGATTTCGGCGCGGGCGATGTCGTCGAGATCGCGCCGGCCTCCGGCAAACCGTTCATGGTGCCGTTTACCGCGCAGTGCGTGCCGGATATAAAAATCGCTGACGGGACGATGACAGTCATCCCGCTGCGCGACGCCGACGAGCTTTGAGCGGCGCCGCGCGGCGCGGCAGCGAAAGGCGGACGACATGACCGGCACGCGCACGGAAACCGACTCCTTCGGGCCACTCGAGATCCCGGAGGACCGCTACTGGGGCGCGCAGACCCAGCGCAGCCTCGGCAATTTCAAGATCGGCGGGGAAACCATGCCTGCGCCGTTGGTGCGCGCGCTCGGGATCGTCAAGCGGGCCGCTGCCCTCACCAACCGCGATCTCGGCGTGCTGGAGCCGCGCTTCGCCGAAGCCATCGCGACGGCCGCGCAGGAGGTCATCGACGGCAAGCGCAACGCCGAGTTCCCGCTGGTGGTCTGGCAGACCGGCTCGGGCACCCAGAGCAACATGAACGCCAATGAGGTGATCGCGAACCGGGCCATCGAGTTGCTCGGCGGGCAGATCGGCACGAAAGAGCCGATTCACCCCAACGATCACGTCAACCGCTCGCAATCCTCGAACGACACGTTCCCCACCGCCATGCACATTGCCGTGGTGGAGGAGGTACATAACCGGCTGTTGCCTGCGCTGCACAAGATTGCCGGCGCGCTCGAATGGAAGTCGCAGGCGTGGTACGACATCATCAAGATCGGCCGCACGCATTTGCAGGACGCGACACCGCTGACGCTCGGGCAGGAGTTTTCCGGCTATGCCGCGCAGATCCGCAACGGGATCGAGCGCGTTTGCGATGCGATGCCCCGGCTCTATCCGCTGGCGCAGGGCGGCACGGCGGTCGGCACCGGGCTGAACGCCCCCGATGGATTCGCCGAAGCCTTCGCCGCGCATGTCGCGGAAATCACCAATCTGCCCTTCGTCACCGCGCCCAACAAGTTCGAGGCGCTGGCCGCGCATGACGCCATCGTTGAGTTGTCGGGCGCGCTCAACGTTCTGGCGGTGAGCCTGTTCAAAATCGCCAACGATATCCGTCTGCTCGGCTCCGGGCCCCGCTCGGGTCTGGGCGAGTTGAAGCTGCCGGAGAACGAGCCAGGCTCCTCGATCATGCCGGGCAAGGTCAACCCGACCCAGTGCGAAGCAATGACCATGGTCTGCACGCAGGTGATGGGTAATCACACCGCCGTCACCTTCGCGGGCAGCCAGGGCCATTTCGAGCTGAATGTGTTCAAGCCGGTGATGGCCTACAACGCGCTCCAGTCGATCCGCCTGCTGGCCGATGGCTGCGTGAGCCTGACCGACAACTGTATCGAGGGCATTGAGCCGGACCGCGAACGCATCGGCGAGTTGATGGAGCGTTCGCTGATGCTCGTCACGGCGCTCACGCCGCATATCGGCTACGACAAGGCCACCGAGATCGCCAAGGCTGCGCACAAGAATGGCACGACCCTGAAAGAGGAAGCGGTCCGGCTGGGCCATGTCACCGAGGCGCAGTTCGACGAGATCGTGCAGCCGGGGAACATGGTGGGGCCGGCATGACGGCGGCACGGGGCGGTGCGCGGCCACGCAAGCATTCGCTGAAGATTGCGGGACACCGCACCTCCATTTCGCTGGAGGATGCGTTCTGGACGGCGTTGCGCGACATCGCGCGCGAGGAACGGCGTCCGCTTGGGGAGATCGTGGCGGAGATCGACGGCGCGCGCGGCGCATCGGGGCTGTCGAGCGCGATCCGCGTTTTCGTGCTGTCACGGTACCGTGAAAAAGCGACCGCGCAACACGCGCAAAGATAACCACAGGATGAACGGCGCATTCAGTGCGCGTTCGGCGCGGCGGTGATAGCTTCCCCGTGGTGGGTTCGGCAGGTTCCCACGCTATAACACAGGGAGAGAGCTATGCCCGCAGTATTCGATAATCCACTTCGACAAGTCACACTGTTTATTGTCCTGCTCGTCTTCGGCTGTTCTGCTGCCGCCATGACAGCCACCGCCGCGACGCGCACCTTTAACAATCCGAAGTATAACGGCAACGCCCTTGACTGGTGTGTCAACTGGGGCAAGGGCTGCGGCCGGCAGGCCGCCAACGCCTACTGCAAGGCGAAGGGCTTCGAGAAGGCCACGAACTTTTCCAAGGCGTCCAACATCGGGTCTCGCCGCCCGACGCGCCTGATCGGCACGGGGGCCGTCTGCGATCAGGACCATTGTGACGGCTTCCGCCGCATCACCTGTTTCAAGGAGACGACCGTCACCTACAGGAATCCGAAATGGCAGGGAAACCGGCTCGACTGGTGCCTGAACTGGGGCCAGAAATGCGGCAAGCCGGCCGCGAACGCCTATTGCCGCAAGCGCGGTCACGAGAGGACGATCGGGTTCAAGAAGGCGTCCAACATCGGCGACCGTCAGCCGACCCGTCTGATCACCAC
>JBKGZY010000263.1:0-3401 GCA_046543175.1 Dichotomicrobium sp. | reverse complement strand
CCGCCGTTCGGGCCCCGCAGCTCGGTCGCGGATGCGACTGCTCGCGGTTCGGGCCTGGTCACGTGCCTCAAGATTGTCAGGCTCAAGCCCTGCCACAGTTCGGACCGGTTGTAAAGCCTCGTGCGCTGCAACCACCGTTTGCGCACTTCGAGGGACAGTCTGGACAGTTTTCCGGCTTTCATAGGCCCTATAAGAAAGAGACATTCTACAACCTCTATATCTTGTCTTTATAAGACTATATATATCTATATATAGTCCCTAAACGCATGACGGGCGCGCATTTAGCTCTCAATAGGGGCAACTGTCCCTACTGTCCCTCTTTGGGCGGAACCGATTGTTTTCGCTCGCCTTTTCGTGGGGAGGGTTTTCCCGGCAACCCTCCCTAACCGTCCCTAAACCGTCCCCACCGAGAGGGAGGGCAAGGGACGGTTTGGGGACAGTTTGCGCACCCGCTCAATCATCGCCGCCTCCCGGCATCGGCCGAAATTCGTCGCGCAGCCGCAGCCCCAGCCGCTTGATCCGCCCGCCGGTCTTTTTCTTGCGAAAGCCCAGGTCGTTGAGCCGCCGGCCGAACTGGGTGTTGTTCTTGTGCTCCTCGTTCGCCTGCGCGCACCACAGCTTGTAGCCGGCGAACAGCGTGGCCGACTCTTCCTCGGCGTCCGGCTCTTCCTTGCAGGCATCGGCGATGAACTGGCCGATGGGGTCCATTTCGGCGAAATACGCTTCGGTCGCCGCCGCCACTGGCTCGGGCAGGTCCAGCCCTTCCTGGAAATACATTTGCAGCCCGTCGAGCAGCCAGTTAAGCACGCCAGGCAGCTCGGCCATCAGCTCGGCCTTCAGCCCCGGCCCGCGCTTCTCGAAGCGCTGCGTGAAGGGCACCAGCACGACGCGCCGCTTGATGCCGTGGTCCTTGCCGACGATCACGGGGCGATGGTTGACGCTCATGGTCAGCTTGAACGACGGCACGAACTCGAAGATCGGCCGGTTCAGGTGCCGCGCGGTCATCGGCTCGTCGCCGGTGATCTGCTTGATGACGGACTCGGAAAGCCGCGCGCCGGGCTCCGGCTCGGAGGTGCGCACCATGCGCGCGCCGGGCAGCCGGGCGATCTCGGGCGTCGGCCCGCTGGAGCCGCGCCGCTCCTGGTACAGGAACGCCTCGATGGGCGCGGAGTCGGCATAGTCGCCGAGGGCCGCCGCTACAACGTTCAGCAATGTCGATTTGCCGTTGGAGCCCTTGCCCTCGAAGATCGCGATGCGCTGCTCGGCGATACATCCGCTCAGGCAATAGCCCAGCCAGCGCTGCACCCAGTCCGCGGTCGCCTCGTCGGGCAGGATTTCGGATATGAAGCGGCGGAAGCGCGGCGCCTTGGCCTCCAGGTCGTAGCGCGCGCCGGCGAGCCGGGTGATGCGGTCGGCGCGCCTGTGATCGTATTGGCCGATACCGCCGTCATGCCCTTTCAGGTGCAGCGTGGCATTGGGCGTGGCCAGTTTCCACGGGTCAATGTCGAAGGTTTCGGCGCGGGCGCGCAGGTGCGGCGCGGCCACGCTCAGCATGGCGTGGAGACGCTGGGCGTTGCCCGACTGGCGGCACCATGAGCGCAGCGTCTTGGCGCGCGCCTTGTCGGCCTCTTCGCCGCTGCCCTCCAGGCAATCGGCTTCAAGGGCGATCTGCGCGGCCACGTCCTGGGCGATGATCTGGGCGACGGCGTCGCCGTCCTCGCGGTCGAAATGTGTGCCCGTCCAGGCCAGCCAGCCGTGCTCCTTGGTGTAGAGCAGGTCCTCGCCGCGCCGGTCTTTCAGGCGCCGGGAATTGCCGTAGTCGTTGCACGGCTCCCAGGCGAGCTTTTCGCTGCTCGCCGGGCCGGCGCGCGGCTCCGCGCCGTCTATGGCGCTCACGATCGGGTCTGTGTCGGTGTCGTCGCCGCTCATGTCTCGCACACAGGTTATCCAGCGCCGTCCCCGCCTGAACGGGGCACAGCTTGAATCGCAGCCGCCTGTGTGCTAGATACGCGGAACCATCACCCCGGCACGTCCGGCGGATGCGGTAAGAAGGCCCAGCGCGTCGGTTCGAGTTGCTGTGGCCTGCGATATTTCAGCCAACGCTTCACAAGATTTGAGGCCCGCGCAGTTGCCGCTGTCGCGGGCCTTTTGACGTCATTGCCGTTTCACGCGGATCGTCTCGCCGCTGTCGAGCGTGAAGCGGATATCCCCCGCAGGCCCGAACCGATAGCCATTGGTGAGATAACAGTCGTCCGACCGGGCGCCTTCGGTCCTTCGAGCGAGCGACACTTTCCACTCCGCGATCGAGACACCGATGCCGAAGGCTTTGGTAATCTCGGCTTCAAACCGCTCCAAGCACGCCTGCGCCATGTCATCGTCGGCATCCAGATAGTCGTTCCAGACCTCCAGAAGTCGCCGGAGCGTTTCCCAGTCCAGTCCCATTGCCATCACATCGCCCCTCTTTTGTTGCCAGCGGCGCATCCGCGCCGCTGGTACGGCCCAACGCGCCGGCGCGCGGTGGCGCGCTCAGCGCGCCTGATCGGCGCGCTGTAGAGGTGCTCCACATCGGCCTTTGCCGTCAAATCGCCTCCTTCACCGCCATGTCCGCGAAATCACACCCCAGCGCCGGCTGCGCCTCGCGCACGGCCACCCCGCGCCCGCGGAATTTCGCCACCGCCAGCTCGATATGCTCCACATTCGCCCTGCGCGCCCGTTCCGACTTCCAGTCCGCGTCGCGCAGGATGATCGCCTCGCGCACACCCTCGGGCAGCACCAGCCCCGGCCGCTCCGGGTCCGGCTCCACATAGGCCCAGACCTTGCGCCGGGTCCGCCGCTTCGCCCCGGCCATGTTGCCCAGCGAGATCGCCGAGACGACCAGGTACGGCCCGCGCTTCGCCCGCGCCAGCGCCCCGGCCACGGCCAGCGCCGTCTCGTAGCCTTCCCCGATCAGCGCGCTCGCGCACACAGGCGTCAGCCAGCCGCCGGAGCCCCAGATGCCCCCGCGGGTCAGCTTGGCGGGCGACAGCGCCGCCTTGCCTAGCCCATCGGCGCTCAGCCAGGTGGCGTGCACGCCGGTCAGCGCCCCGTCCAGCCCGCGCACCGCCCCGACCATAGCCGGGCCGGTGTGCCGCGTCCCGTGCCAGTAGGCGAGCGCCGGGTGAAACTTGAGATCGCGCGGGCAGTCGGTCCCGTACATCGCCCGCAGCGCGTCGAGATCGACGCCGCGCGCGCGCAGGTAGCGCTCCGCCAGCGTCCCGCCCAGCGGGCGCGCCGCACGCCAGATGGCTTGGGCCTCGGCCCGGCCGCGGGCGCGCAGATCGGCCTCGCGCTTGTCCGTCTCGGCGCGCCGGGTTTCGGCGGCGGCGCGTCGGCGTTCGCGCTGGGCCGGGTCGGGATCGACC
>JBKGZY010000262.1:0-3402 GCA_046543175.1 Dichotomicrobium sp. | reverse complement strand
GCCGGCGGCTGCGTCGCGGCCATCATCGGCGCGGGGATCGTGCCCGTCGCGCTGGAATACATGGACCGCCCGGCTATCAGGATATGCGAGGAATTCTCCGGCGCCGGCTACCCGCTCGATGTCGAGGCGCTGCTGATCGTCGAGGTCGAAGGCTCGGAATCCGAAATCGCCGAACTGTTCGCGCGCATCCGCGAGATCGCCAGCGGCTTCAACCCCACCGAGATGCGCGAGGCGCAGAGCGAGGAGGAGGCCGCGGCCATCTGGCGCGGGCGCAAATCCGCCTTCGGCGCGACCGGACGCATCTCCGATTACATGTGCATGGACGGCGTCATCCCGTTGAGCGCCCTGCCGCGCGCGCTCGGCGAAGTCGCGCGCATCTGCGCGCGCTACGATCTCGGCGTCGCCAACATCTTCCACGCCGGCGACGGCAACCTGCATCCGCTGATCCTGTTCGACGCCAACGACCCGGACCAGAAGGAACGGGCCGAGCACTGCGGCGCGGACATCCTGACCACCTGCGTGGAACTCGGCGGCTGCCTCACGGGCGAGCACGGCGTCGGCATCGAAAAGCGCGACCTGATGACCAAGCAGTACAACCGCGCCGACCTGGAACAGCAGATCCGCGTCAAGACCGTCTTCGACCCCGAATGGCGCCTCAATCGCGGCAAGGTGTTCCCGCTCGACATGCAGCCCGGCGCGGGAGACGGCAGCCCCCATGCTTGACGGCTTCCTGCCACGTAACGAAGACGAACTCGCCGCGGTCATCGCCCGTGCTTGTGAAGAGAACACGCCGCTGGAGGTCTGCGGGCACGGCACCAAGCGCGCCATCGGCCGGCCGGTGCAGACCGCCGGCAAGATCGGCATGGGCAATATCAGCGGGATCACGCTCTACGAGCCGTCCGAACTGGTCATCGCCGCGCGGGCGGGCACGCCGCTGAGCGAAGTGGAAGCGCTGCTCGACGAGAACGGCCAGATGCTGGCCTTCGAGCCGGCGGACCTGACCCCGCTGACCGGCAAGGCGCGCCCGCAGGAGCCGCCGACCATCGGCAGCGTGTTCGCCACCAACAGCTCCGGCGCGCGGCGCGTGCTGCGCGGCGGCGCGCGCGACCATCTGCTCGGCGTGCGCGCGGTCAACGGGCGCGGCGAGACGGTCAAGTGGGGCGGGCGGGTGATGAAGAACGTCACCGGCATCGACCTCGCGCGCGGTCTGGCCGGCTCATGGGGCACGCTCGCGGTGCTCACCGAGGTCACCATGAAGGTGCTGCCCAAGCCGGAGGATACGCGCACGCTGATGCTGTTTGGCCTGCCGGACGAGGCGGCGATCGCGCTGTGCTGCGCGGCGATGGCGACGCCTTACGAAGTGTCCGCGGCCATTCACATCCCCGCCTCGATGGCCGCGAGCCTGGGCAACGAGGAACTCGCCGGGCTGGGCCGGGCGATTACCGCCTTGCGCCTTGAAAACTTCCCGGAATCGACGCAGGCGCGCGGCGAGAAGCTGGAGCACCAGATCAGCACCTTCGGCGAGGTCTATACGCTGGCGAACGCGCCGTCGCTGGCCTTCTGGCGGGATGTGCGCGACCTGCGCTTCCTGACCGGCACGCAGTTCCCGCTCTGGCGCATCGTCACCGCGCCGAGCCGCGCCGTCGCGATGGTCAACGCCATCCGCGCGCAGCTCGACTGCGAAGTGGCGTATGACTGGTCGGGCGGGCTGGTCTGGCTCGAACTGGCCCCCTCGCGCGACGCCGATGCCACCGATCTGCGCCGCATCATCGCCGATTTCGACGCGCACGCGACGCTGATCCGCGCGCCGATGACGATGCGCTCGGCCGTGGACGTGTTTCACCCGCTGCCCGCGGCCAACATGGCGCTGTCGCAGAAGCTCAAGGCCGCCTTCGATCCCGCCGGCATCCTGAACCCCGGCCGCATGTATCCAGAGGTCTGACGCACACGCATGGAAACCGAATTCAAGCCGCACCAGCTTACCGATCCGAACATCCGCGAGGCGAATGACATCATTCGCAGCTGCGTGCATTGCGGGCTGTGCACCGCGACCTGCCCGACCTATGTGCTGCTCGGCGACGAGCGCGACAGCCCGCGCGGGCGCATCTACCTGATGAAGAAGATGTTCGAGGGCGGGCACGACGCCACGCCGGAGGTGCGCACGCATATCGACCGCTGCCTGTCCTGCCTCGCCTGCATGACCACCTGCCCCAGCGGCGTGGATTACATGCATCTGGTCGACAAGGCGCGCGTGCATATCGAGAAGACGTCGCGCCGCCCGCTGAAGGACCGGGCGATGCGCGCGCTGCTCGCCGCCGTCGTGCCCTACCCGTCGCGCTTCCGCTGGTCGGTGCGCGGCGCGAAGCTGGCCCGGCCGTTCAAGGGTCTGCTGTCCGCGCTCGGCCTGAAGGAGCTGCGCGCGATGCTCGCCCTGGCGCCGTCCCGGCTGCCGTCGCGGCGCGAATTCCCCGCCCACGGCACGATCCCGCCGCAAGGGCCGCGCCGCGGCCGGGTGATCCTGCTGCGCGGCTGCGCCCAGACGGTGCTGCGCCCGCAGATCAACGACGCCGCGATCCGGCTTCTGACCCGCAACGGCATCGAGGTCGTCATGCCGAAAGCCGAGGGCTGCTGCGGCGCGCTGGTGCATCACATGGGCCGCGAAGCCCCCGGCATGGCGCAGGCGCGCCAGAACATCGACGCCTGGGAAGGCGCGATGGCCGAGGAGCCGGTGGACGCGATCGTCGTTACCGCGTCGGGCTGCGGCACGACGGTCAAGGATTACGGCCACATGCTGGCGCACGACCCGGACTATGCCGAACGCGCGAAGTCGGTGGCCGGGCTGGCGCGCGACATCAGCGAATATCTGCGCGAGATCAGCCTCGATCCGCCCACCGCCTGGACCGACATCAAGGTGGCGTATCACTCCGCCTGCTCGATGCAGCACGGCCAGCGCATCACGAAGGAGCCGCGAACCCTGCTGTCCGATGCGGGCTATTCGGTGCTGGATGTCCCCGAAGGGCATCTGTGCTGCGGCTCGGCGGGCACCTACAACATGCTCCAGCCGGAGATTTCCGGCCTATTGAAGAAGCGCAAGCAGGACAACATCGCCCGGACCAAGCCGGACTGCGTGGCGACCGGCAATATCGGCTGCATCACGCAACTGGAAGGCGAAGACCAGCCGCCGATCCTGCACACGGTCGAACTGCTCGACTGGGCGCATGGCGGGCCGTGCCCGGAGAACATCGCGCATCTCGGCCATCGCCGCCGGACCGTGCAGTCGCTGTTCACGCCGGACGTGCCGCTGGAGCGGGTGAGTTAGAGCGCCGCCCGGCCAGCCAGAAATCTCGTCACGCCCGGACGACCAAAGAATAATGTGTCGTCCCGGGCGCTGCGCAGCACGCA
>JBKGZY010000040.1:0-16190 GCA_046543175.1 Dichotomicrobium sp. | reverse complement strand
AATGGTTCAACACCGGCCTGCACTGGGCCTATGGCATCGACGGGCCGAGCCAGGGACATTTCTACGTCGATCCGCAGACCGGCGAACTGACCCGTGCGGACTCGGCCTATGAGCATCCGCAGCCGCATGCCTGCTTCATCCAGTCGGTCGAGGACGATCTGGTCAACGAGCGCGGCATCATGGACCTGTGGGTGCGCGAGGGCCGCCTGTTCAAATACGGCTCCGGCACCGGCTCCAACTTTTCCCGGCTGCGCGGCGAGGGCGAGCCGCTGTCGGGCGGCGGCAAGTCCTCCGGCCTGATGAGTTTTCTGAAGATCGGCGACCGGGCGGCCGGCGCGATCAAGTCGGGCGGCACGACGCGCCGGGCGGCGAAGATGGTGATCGTCGATGTCGACCACCCCGACATCGAGGCGTTCGTCAACTGGAAGGTCGCCGAGGAGCAGAAGGTCGCCGCCATCGTCGCCGGCTCCAAGGCCTGCGCCAAGCATCTGAACGCCGTGATGCGCGCGGCGGTGAACTGCGAGGGCAGCGGCGACGACTGCTTCGACCCGGCGCGCAACCCGGCGCTCAAGCGCGAGATGAAAGCCGCGCGCGCGGCGCATGTGCCGGAGAACTACATCCAGCGGGTCATCCAGTTTGCGCGGCAGGGCTACAAGAAAATCGACTTCGAGGTTTACGACACCGACTGGGACAGCGAAGCCTACCGCACGGTGGCGGGGCAGAACTCGAACAATTCGGTGCGCGTGACGGACGCCTTCCTCCGCGCGGTGGAGGCCGGCGAAAGCTGGCCGTTGAAGGGACGCATCACCGGCGAGACGGTGCGCGAGATCGACGCGCGCGACCTCTGGGACCAGATCGGCCATGCCGCCTGGGCGTCGGCCGATCCGGGCATCCAGTTCGACACCACCATCAATGACTGGCACACCTGCCCGGCTTCCGGGCCGATCCGGGCATCGAACCCGTGCTCGGAATACATGTTTCTCGACGACACGGCCTGTAATCTCGCCTCGCTGAACCTGATGGCGTTCCGCGACACGGCCGGGGCGTTCGACGTCGAGGGTTTCGCTCATGCCTGCCGGCTGTGGACCATCGTCCTGGAAATCTCGGTGACGATGGCGCAGTTCCCCTCGCCGGAAATCGCGCAACTGTCCTACGAGTACCGCACGCTCGGCTTGGGCTTCGCCAATCTGGGCGGGCTGCTGATGGCCGCCGGCCTGCCGTATGACTCGGACGAAGGCCGGGCGTTCGCCGGGGCGGTTTCCGCGCTGATGACCGGCACGTCCTACGCCGCAAGTGCGGAAATGGCAGCGGAACTCGGGGCATTCGCCGGCTACGCCAAGAACGCGGCGCATATGCTGCGGGTCATGCGCAACCATCGCCGGGCAGCACACGGCAAGATCGACGGCTACGAGAAACTCAGGACGCCGCCGGTGCCGCTGAACGCCGCCGCCTGCCCGGAGCCGACTGTCGCGGAAGCCGCCCGCGAAGCCTGGGACAAGGCGCTGGCGCTTGGCGAGCGGCACGGCTACCGCAACGCGCAGGCGACCGTCATCGCCCCGACCGGCACCATCGGCCTCGTCATGGATTGCGACACGACGGGCATCGAGCCGGATTTCGCGCTGGTGAAATTCAAGAAGCTCGCCGGCGGCGGCTATTTCAAGATCATCAACCGCACCGTCCCGGAGGCGCTCGCCAAGCTGGGCTATGACAAACCGACCATCGACGCGATCGTGACCTACGCCGTCGGGCGCGGCACGCTGAATGGCGCGCCGCATATCAACCACGAAACGCTGCGGGCCAAGGGCTTCACGCCCGAGAAGATCGATGCCGTCGAGGCCGGGCTGGTGAGCGCCTTCGACATCAAGTTCGCCTTCAACAAGTTCACGCTGGGCGAGGCGTTCTGCACCGATGTGCTCGGCCTGCCCGCCGAGCGGCTCGATGCGCCGGATTTCGACTTGCTCGCCGAGATCGGCTTCTCCCGCAGGGAAATCGAGGCGGCGAACCTGTATGTCTGCGGGGCGATGACGCTGGAAGGCGCGCCGGGGCTGAAGCGCGAGCATCTGCCGGTGTTCGATTGCGCAAACCCTTGCGGGCGCAAGGGCAGGCGCTTCCTGTCGGCCGACAGCCATATCCAGATGATGGCCGCGGCGCAGCCGTTCATTTCCGGCGCGATTTCCAAGACAATCAACATGCCCGGCAACGCCACCATCGAGGACTGCAAGAGCGCCTATCTCCAGTCCTGGCGTCTCGGTCTCAAGGCCAACGCGCTGTATCGCGACGGCTCGAAACTGTCCCAGCCGCTGAGCACGCAGTTGCTCGACGAGGACGAGGAGGAAAGCGAGGACGCCGCCGAGGTTCCGGCCATGCAGCCAGGGCAGGCCAAGGCCGAAGTCGTCGCCGAGAAGATCGTCGAGCGGGTGGTCGAGCGGGTCCGGCTGCGCGCCCAGCGCGAAAAGCTGCCGCAGCGGCGCAAGGGCTATACCCAGAAGGCCACCGTCGGCGGCCACAAGGTCTATCTGCGCACCGGCGAATACGAGAACGGCCAGCTCGGCGAGATCTTCATCGACATGCACAAGGAGGGCGCGGCCTTCCGCTCGCTGATGAACAATTTCGCCATCGCCGTCTCGCTCGGCCTGCAATACGGCGTGCCGCTCGAAGAGTATGTCGATGCGTTCACCTTCACGCGCTTCGAGCCGGCAGGGTTCGTTCAGGGCAACGACACCATCAAGAACGCCACCTCGATCCTCGACTACATCTTCCGCGAACTGGCCGTGTCCTATCTCGAGCGTGACGATCTCGCGCATGTCGATCCGGCGGAGGCCAGCAACACCTCCATTGGCAGCGGCGATCAAGCGAAAGGTGAAGTCGCCATGGTCGCGGATCGCTACATCAGCCGGGGCATGATGCGTGGCTCCTTCGACCACAAAGTCGTCATGGTCGCCGGCGATACCGCAGAAGTGGCGAATCCTGTTGGCGCCATGCAGCAGAACCTCTCGACGGCGCTGCATCAGGCCGCACGCTCGAACGTGATGGAAGAACCCGTCGCCCGCGGTAGCGCCGAAGGCGAAGCGGTATCATCCGCCCGGCTCAGTTCGGAGGCGCGGCTTAAAGGCTACGAGGGCGAAGCCTGCGGTGATTGCGGCAACTTCACCCTGGTGCGTAACGGTACCTGTCTGAAGTGTGATACCTGCGGCGGGACCAGCGGCTGTTCCTGATCGCCGCCGCGCAAGCTCGGCTGTACAGAATGATGACCGGTCCGGCTCCGAGAGAGCCCGGGCCGGTTTTGAGTCCGGCGTCCACGCGTTTTCCTTTTCAACGGCAAGAGGGGCGGCCCGTTACGGGGCCGAGACGACCATGTGGATGATGAGGCGCAAGAGCGCCGAGGAACTCGACAGCATCCTGTATTTCCTGTCGAACGCGCTCACCTCGGTGATCGACGACAACAGCTACCTCGCGCATCACGGGGCAACCATGCCGCAGATCGGTGCAGGGCTGGCGACGGCGGAAATCGCCTCGCGCCTGGCGATGTTCCGCGAGCAGGTCGTCGATGTCAGCGAGCGGGAATTCATGGTGGTGACGAAGCTGGCGCGCGCCCGGCACTGGGCGCAGGAGCTACGCCGCCATGAGCCGCATCTGCGCGCGGATATCGACGGATTTCTCGCCGCGACGGCGTCCTGCGAGGCAATGGCGCGCAACCGGATGCCCGATGCGCAAAGCGTGTTCGACGGGCAGGCCCAGCCCAAGCGGTTCCTGGCGGATCGCGTGCCGGGCGGCGCCGTGGCGGCGGAAGCGGCCCTGTCGCTGATGGAGCGGCTCGAGGCGGCGGAGCGCGGCGATGTGCCCGAACAGAAGGGCCCGCGCTACCTGATCGGCGGGGAAATGAGCGTGGAGGCGCTGAACGACGCCTGCGAGCGGCTGCTGGCGCGGCTGTCGGTGCACTATGGCTGGGAGAACGAGCAGGCGGCGGTCGAGCACGAAAACGAGGAAGCGGCGCAGCTCGACGAAGCGGCCGAGGCGGACGGCGAAGAAGCGCAAGAACCGGAAGCCAGTGCAGCGCAGGATGCCGAGGCGGTTACCGCGGACAACACTCCCGACGCCACCGGCGGCGAGGAACGCGGCGCGGCGTCGTCGGAGGCCGACCAGAGCGAAGCGGAGGAACAGCCGGACACGGTGTCGGCTGCGGCCTCCTCCGAGGCGGCGGAAGCCACGCCGGACGAACAGGCGGAGGACGTCGAAAGCGCGCCTGCCCCGGAGGAAGGCGCAGAGTCGGCTGCGGACGAGGCGGCAACGGAGACACAACAGGCCGGCGAGCCCGGCGATGCCGACGCGGCACCCGTTGAACCGCAGGAGAGATCGACAGGGGCGCCTCGTGCGGAAAAATCCGGTGCGGTGGCCGGGGACGCGCCCCAAGGCGGCGAACAAGGCCAAAGCGCCGCGACGGCATCGGGCTGATCAGCGCTCGGGCTCAGGCCAGGTCGTCCTCGCCGGGCACGTCGTTGGGCATGTTGCGCTCGTTCAACCTGTCCTGCACCCACCCCCCGGCGGTCATCAGCCGGTCTGGATCGGGGCCGCGCAGAACCACGTTGACGCCGAATCGGTTGTCGACGTGGAACGGGTAGCTGCCGATGGCGATATCCGGAAACGCGGCCTGCGCTTCCGAGAGAATGTCGGCAATGTCGCCTTCCCGGCCCGAGACGCGAATGGTCCGGCTCAGGATTTTCTGCCCGGCGCGCAGGCGCGGCAGCACGTCGTCCAGCATTGCCTGCATGATCTGCGGCACGCCGGCCATCACGTAGACATTCTCGACGGAAAATCCCGGCGCGGCAGACACCGGATTCTCGATCAGTTCGGCGCCCGCCGGCATCCGCGTCATGCGCATCCGCGCTGGCGTGAGCTGGCTCTCGCGGAAATGGCGTTGCAGGATGTCCACGGCGCGCGGGTCCATCTCCACCGGCAGGCCGAAGGCCGCGCCGATGGCGTCTGCGGTGATGTCGTCATGGGTCGGGCCGATCCCGCCCGTGGTGAAGACGTAGTCATAGCGTTCGCGCAGCGTGTTGACGGCCTCGACAATGGCCGCCTGATCGTCGGCCACGATGCGCACCTCCTTGAGCTGGATGCCGGTTTCGGTCAGCTTCTCCGCGACGTGCCCGATATTCTTGTCCCTGGTCCGCCCGGACAGGACTTCGTCGCCGATCACGATCAACCCGGCCGTGACCACATCCGCGCCTGCCTCGCTGGTTCCTGTCTCAGCCATGTCCGTCCACTGGCTCCGTTCGATCGGTTCTTGCACGTGATGCGCCTCTTGCCGCGCGCGCGGGCGCATCCTACTCTCAGGCGATGGAGTTCCCGCGCCCGCTTATACCCGGTCAGCTCGAAAGACGATACAAGCGCTTCCTGGCCGATGTCCGGCTGGACGGCGGAGAGGTGGTGACGGCGCATTGTCCCAATCCCGGCTCCATGATGGGCTTGGCCGATCCGGGGATGCGCGTATGGCTGTCACCGAGCATCAGCCCGAAGCGCAAGCTGAAATATACGTGGGAGCTTGTTGCGTGCAATGGCGCGGGCGAGCTGGCGGGGATCAATACCGCCCACCCAAACCTGCTGGCCGCCGAGGCGATCGCCGACGGACGTATCACGGAGCTTGCGGGCTATGAGAGCATGCGCCGCGAAGTCCGCTATGGCGCCAACAGCCGCGTCGATATTCTGCTGGAAGGGCATGGCGGCCGTTGCCTGGTCGAAGTGAAGAACGTCCATCTGAGCCGTGCGCCGGGCCTTGCCGAATTTCCCGACAGCGTAACGGCGCGCGGGGCGAAGCATCTTGACGAACTGGCCAAGCGGGTCGCGGAGGGGGACCGGGCGGTCATGCTGTATATCGTGCAGCGCCCGGCGGATCGCTTCGCGCTGGCGGCGGATATCGACCCGGCTTACGCGGCCGCGTTCGCGCGGGCACGGGCGCAAGGCGTCGAAGCCTTATGTTATGTTTGCGATATCGGCCTTCACGGGATTAGCGTGGGAAAGGCAATAGATTTAACGCATGACGTGACGGAAGCACGGGCTGCGTCAGGAACGAGACCGGCCGCACGAGCGGAGCCCGAGCGGCAGCCGACGGGATGAGAGGATGAGCGAACTGGAAAGCCAACTGAGACGC
This sequence comes from Dichotomicrobium sp., assembly GCA_046543175.1. Classification (GTDB taxonomy): domain Bacteria; phylum Pseudomonadota; class Alphaproteobacteria; order Rhizobiales; family Rhodomicrobiaceae; genus Dichotomicrobium. The sequence goes on along the minus strand of JBKGZY010000040.1, from coordinate 10,042 downwards.
GCGGATCGCAAGGTCCGGCTTTACGATGACGAGGCCTTCGCGGGTTTGCGCGCGGCGGGGCAACTGGCGGCCGAGGCGCTCGACCTGGTGGCCGTGCGTGTCGTGCCCGGCGTGACGACTCAGGAGCTTGACGATCTGGTGCTGGAATTCGCGCTGGATCACGGCGCGATCCCGGCCACGCTGAATTACCGCGGCTATACCAAGTCGATTTGCAGCTCGATCAATCATGTGGTGTGCCACGGTATTCCCGGCCCGCGCCAGCTTTACGAAGGCGACATCGTCAATATCGACGTGACGCTGATCCTCGATGGCTGGCACGGCGATACCAGCCGCATGTACCCGGTGGGGCATGTCGCGCGGCGCGCCGAGCGGCTGATCGACGTGACGCATGAGGCGCTGATGCGTGGCGTCGAAGCGGCGCGGCCGGGCGGCACGACGGGCGATATCGGCGCGGCGATCCAGCGCTATGCCGAAGCGGAGCGGTGCAGCGTCGTGCGCGACTTCTGCGGCCACGGGCTGGGCGACGTGTTCCACGACAAGCCGAACATCCTGCATTACGGCAATCCGGGCGAGGGCATCAGGCTCGCGCCGGGGATGGTGTTCACCATTGAACCGATGATCAATCTCGGCCGTCCGCATGTGAAGATCCTCAAGGACGGCTGGACGGCGGTGACGCGCGACCGCTCGCTGTCGGCGCAGTTCGAACACACCGTGGGCATCACGGAGGACGGCTGCGAGGTGTTCACCTATTCGCCGGCCGGGCTGCACAAACCGCCCTATCTGGTGGAACAAGCACGGGCATCATGACCGGTTTCGACGACGTCCGGAGCAAGAAGGCCGAGGATGCGCCGGAACAGGGCGCCCTGCCCATCGGCGCGGGCGCGAAGCCCGCAAGACGGGTGCGCGAAAAAAACGGCCAGCCAGCAAAGCCGCATTACATGGGGCACCGGGCCCGGCTGCGTGAACGCTTCATGGAAGGCGGGGCGGATGCGCTGCCGGATTACGAGCTTCTGGAACTGGTCCTGTTCCGCGCCATTCCGCGCCGCGATACCAAGCCGCTTGCCAAGGCACTGCTGGAGAAATTCGGCTCTTTCGCCGCCGTGATGAACGCCTCGCCCGCGCGGCTGCGCGAAGTCTCGGGGATGGGCGAGGCCGTGATTACCGAGCTCAAGGTGGTCCGCGCTGCCTCGCTGCGCCTTCTCAACCGCGAGATCATGAACAGGCCGGTGCTCAGCTCGTGGAAACAGGTGCTCAGCTATTGCCAGGCGGCGATGGGGTATTCGGAGATCGAGCAGTTTCGCATCCTGTTCCTGGACAAGCGCAACCGCCTGATCGCCGACGAGGTTCGACAGGAAGGTACTGTCGACCATACGCCGGTTTATGTCCGCGAAATCATGAAACGCGCCCTGGAGCTATCCGCCACCGCGATCATCCTGGTGCACAACCATCCGTCCGGCGACCCGACGCCATCTCAGGCCGATATCGGCATGACGAAGGAGATCATGGAAACCGCGGGCAAGCTCGGGATCGTCGTTCACGACCACATCATCGTCGGGCGGGAAGGCTATCACAGCCTGCGCGCGGCCGGGCTGGTGTAGCCAGTGCAGTTTCCGATCCACCGGACCCGCAGCATCCGCCAGGCTCTGCTGTCATCCCGTGCGCGCCGCGGGATGACATCCTGCGGCGCAGACACGGGATCGTTCTCGGCTGGTCGCCCCGATCCCGGGTCAGCAGCGCATCGCTTCGCGCTGCGCAGCACCCGGGATGACACAACCGAGATGTCACCCGCGAGGCCCGCAAGGGCCGAATCAATCCAGCCGCCACACGGCATTTGCCGCTGGATCGCTTTCCCGACTCAAGGCCTGGGTCGTGGTGACGGAGGCTGATGATCGGACAACGCGCTACGCCGGCGCAGGGCCGAAGACCAGCACCGCGTTCAGGCCGCCGAAGGCGAACGAGTTCGACATCGTGTAGTTGATCTCGTGTTCGCGGCCTTCGTTCGGCACATAGTCGAGATCGCAGTCTTCCCCCGGCGCGTCGAAGCCGATGGTCGGCGGGGCGAAGTTGTCCTGCATCGCCATGAGACAGGCGCTCGCCTCGATGCTGCCGCCGGCGCCCAGCGTGTGGCCGGTCATCGACTTGGTGGAGGAAACCAGCAGGTCGTTCGCCGCGTTGCCGAAGACCCGCCTGATCGCGCCGGTTTCGTTGACATCGTTGATGGCCGTGGCGGTGCCGTGGGCATTGAGATAGTCGATATCGCCAGGGCTGATCGCCGCATCGTCCAGCGCGAGCTGCATGGCCGCCGTCGGCCCCTCGATGCCGGGGTTCACCATGTCGCCGGCATCCGCCGTCATGCCGAAGCCAAGCACTTCTGCGAGGATGTTGGCGCCGCGTTCGCGCGCGTGCTCCAGTTCCTCCAGCACGAGCACGCCCGCGCCTTCGGCCAGCACGGTGCCGTTGCGGTGCTTGGAAAAGGGATAGCAGCCGTCGGGCGAGAGCACGCGCATGGCCTGCCACGCGCGCAGCGAGCCGAAGGTGAGCGCGGCTTCCGAAGCGCCCGCCACGCCGAGATCGGCGGCGTTGCCGCGGATGAGCTGGAATGTCAGGCCGATGGCATGGGCGGCGGTCGAGCATGCGCTGACCGTGCCGAAGCACGGCCCCTTGATGCCGTAATCGATGCCGACATGCGCGGCTGCGGAACTGCCGATCGAGCGCAAGAGCGTCAGCGGATGCGTCGCCTTCTTGTTGTGGCGGAAGAGATCCTCATAGCCCTTTTCGAGGCTGACGAGCCCGCCGATGCCCGAGCCGATGATGCATGCCGCGCGCAGGCCGTCATCCACCGGTCCGTCGAAGCCCGCTTGCGACATGGCCTCCTTGGCGGCGACCCCGGCGAACTGCGAGTAGCGGTCGGCGAGCAGGATATGCTTGCTGTCGAGCAGCTTGCGCGCGTCGAATCCGTCCACTTCGCCGGCGATGTGGATGTAAAGCTCGCTGGTGTCGAAGCCCTTGATTTCGCCGATGCCGCAGCGCCCCGCGCGCACGCTCTCCCAGAAAGGTGCGATCCCGATGCCGATGGGCGTGACGGCTCCGTGCCCGGTTACGACGACGCGGCGCGCGCCATTGGATTTGCTCATTGCTTTTTCGTTTCAGTCCCGGCCCAGTGTGCTTATGACAGTCCCGTCAGCATCACCGGGTTTTTCGCCGATCCCTCGACCCGCTTTACCGCGGGCATATGCTTACGCCGCAGCGCCGGACGCATCGGAACTGGAGATCAGTTGACGGACACGGTCCACCACCGAGCCGACAGTGGCGAAGTCTTCCATCTCTTCGTTCGCGTTATACGGGATTTCGATGCCGAAACTGTCTTCGATGTCGAACACGATCACCGCAAGGTCGAGCGATTCGATCTCCAGGTCGCTTAACTTGGTGTCCAAGGAAATCGTCTCGGGCGGATCCTTCATGTTCTTCTTGAGGATATCGACGATCTTGGAAGCGACTTCGTCCATATCTTACCCCCTGCCTGCCGTGGCTGGATTGTCAATCAGGCGATACCGACTGTATCAAGCCGGTGCATGGAAAACATCGCAGTTTCCCAGCGAAGTGCTAATTTCCCTTAATCGGAAACGAAGCCGAAGTCCAGCGCAGGATGGTGACGTTCATGCCTTTCAACCGCATGTTGCCGCCACTACGCGCAAGCTCCGTGCGGCCGTCGCCGGCTGGCCCTGTTCTTCGCCCCTTCGTAGGCCCATCTTCGCGGCGATTGTGTTATGAAAGTGACACAAGCACCCCGAGGCCAAGGTTTTCGCTGAATTTCGCAATGTCCATACTCGGGACGCTGCAGAAGAACGTGATAGGTCGTGCAATTATGAGACACCTGGTTTAGAGCGCGCATCCGATGGCGAAACACACACAGTCTTTGGCGCCCGGCAATCCGCCGTCCGGCGGGACGCAAGGAGAATCCAAGCAGGAGCTCTACGGCATCGGCGAACTGGCCGAGGAACTGGGCATCAGCCAGCGCGCGGTGCGCTTCTATGAGACCAAGGGGCTTTTGAAGCCGCGGCGCGTCGGTATCAATCGCGTCTATGACCGCCGGGACCGGGCGCGGCTCAAGCTCATCCTGCGCGGCAAGCGGCTGGGGTTCTCGCTTCAGGAGATCGCGGAGTATCTCGACCTCTACGATGAAGACCCCGAGCAGGTGCTCCAGGTGCGGCATCTGCTCAACAAGGTGGAACAGGCGATCGAGGACTTGCAGCGCAAGCGCGCCGATATCGACTCCACGCTGGAAGAACTGGCCTCCATTCGCGAGGAGTGTCTCGGCCGGCTGAAGTCGGACGAATGACGCACGGGCCCGCCCCCTCCGGCCAAAAGGCGTGCCGATCGGATTGAATGGCGCCAGCCTTCGTCGTTGCCGGAGGTGTTCCGCCAATCCGGCAAGGAATGCACATGCCTGTGGCAATGGATGCCCGCGGAGCGCACGGGCAAGACATGTTCTTGGCTGTGCCGGCCCGGCTAGGCGGCTCAGGCCGCTGCTTCCGTGCGCGGGGCTTCGAGGATCGCGGCGACGCCCATGCCGCCCGCGGTGCAGATCGAGATCAGCCCGCGTCCGCCGCCGCGCTCGTTGAGCAGCTTGGCGAGATGGCCGGTGATCCGCGCCCCGGTGGCGGCGAACGGGTGGCCGTAGGCGATGCTGGAGCCGCGCACGTTCAGCCTGCTGCGGTCTATTTCGCCCAGCGGCGCGTCCCGGCCCAGCACCTCGCGGCAATACTCGGGCGACTCCCAGGCCTTCAGCGTGCACAGCACCTGTGCGGCGAACGCCTCGTGAAGCTCGTAATAGTCGAAGTCCTGCAGGCTCAGGCCCGTCCGCTCCAGCAGCTTCGAGACCGCGATCGTGGGCGCCATCAGCAGGCCGCGGCCGCCGACGAAATCGATGGCCCAGGTCTGCCCGTCGACGAGATAGGCCTGCGGCACGAGGCCATTGTCACGCGCCCAATCGTCCGAGGAAATCAGGACCGCCGAGGCGCCATCGGTCAGCGGCGTGGCGTTCGCGGCAGTGATGGTGCCGTGCTTGGACTTGTCGAAGGCCGGGTTGAGCGTGCTCATCTTTTCCAGATCGATGTCCTCGCGGATGATGTTGTCCTGGAACACGCCGGCGCATGGAACGATCATGTCGTCGAGAAAGCCATCCTTGTAGGCCTGCGCGGCGTTGCGGTGGCTGTTATAGGCGAGCAGATCCTGCTCCGCGCGCGGGATCTCCCAATGCTTGGCCATCAGCTCGCAGTGCTGGCCCATCGAGAGGCCGGTGCGCGGCTCGTTCACGTTCGGGGCCTGCGGGGCCAGCTCGCCGGGCCTGAAATCACCGAACTGCTTGAGCTTCTGACCGAAGCTCTTGGCGCGCGAGGCGTTGATGAGCCGCTTGGCGAACTTGCGGTTGAAGACGATGGGCGCGTCGGAAATGGAGTCCGAGCCGGTCGCGATGGCGCAGTCGATCTGCCCGGTCGCGATCTTCGCGCCGCTGCCCAGCGCCGCCTGAAGGCTGGTGCCGCAGGCCTGCATCATGGTGATGCCCGGGGTCGTCTGCGCGAGGTCGGTGCCGATCACCGCTTCGCGCGCGAGGTTCCAGTCCTTGGCGTGCGTGACGACCGCGCCGCCGACCACCTCGCCGATATGCTTGCCCTTGAGGCCGAAACGGTCCGACAGGCCATTCAGCGCGGTGGTCATCATGTCGCGGTTGGTGAGATCGGCATAGGCGGTGTGGGCGCGGCAGAACGGCGTGCGCACCCCACCAATGACGGCGACTTTCTGCATGATGGGTCTCTTCGTGTCCGTTGGTGTTCAGGCGGCCTCGGCGGTGCTTTCGCCGGCCTTGTTCCGGGTGCGGCGGTAATGCAGCGGGCCGCCGCGGAACGGCGCGAAGCCGGTGCCGAAGATCACGCCGGCATCGACCAGATCGGCATCGGCCACGATCCCGTCTTCCAGCACGCGCTCGCATTCGTCGATCAGCGGCTTGAGCATCTCCTCGCCGAGGCGCTCCAGTTCGGCTTCGTCATAAGATGTTTCGGTCTTCCGGGCCTTGCCCTTCTCCCAGTAGTAGAAGCCCTCGCCGGTCTTCTTGCCGAGCTTGCCGGCGCTGACGAGGCGGGCGAGATCGCTGTCCGTGGACGCCCCGGAGCCGAGCGTTTCGTTGACGTTCAGGCACACATCCAGCCCGACGACATCGGCCAGTTCGATCGGCCCCATCGGCATGCCGAACTTCTCCGCCGCGGCGTCCAGCTTCTCCTTCGGCGTGCCTTCCTGGTAGCGGGCGATCGAGCCGAGCAGATAGGGCGCGAGCACGCGGTTGACGAGGAAGCCGGGGCAGCTTTTCACGATCAGCGGCATCTTGCCGATTTTCGTCACGAAGGCCGCGCCTTTCTCGACCTCGTCCTGCCGGGACTGTTCGCCCTTGACCACCTCCACGAGCGGCATCTGCGCGACCGGGTTGAAGAAATGCAGGCCGATAAGCCGGCCGGGGTCGTCCAGCGATTCGGCGATGTCCTCGATCCGCAGCGATGACGTGTTGGTGGCGAGCACGGCGCCGGGCTTGAGCTGCTTCTCCAGATCGGCGAACAGCTTTTTCTTGGCGTCGAGGTTCTCGACAATCGCCTCGATCACGACATCGGCGCGCTTGATGTGCTCGCCCGGCACGTCACTGATCAGCCGCTGCATGGCGACATCGACATCGCGGCTGGAGCGCATGCGCTTCTTGAACAGCTGCTTGGCGCGGCCCAGCGCCTTGTTCACCTGGTCCTGCGTCTGGTCCTGAAGCGAGACTTCCATGCCGGAGACAACGCCCCACGCGGCGATGTCGCCGCCCATGGTGCCGGCGCCGACAACATGCAGGCGCAGCGGCTTGAAGCTGCCCTTGGGCGCCTGATCCTTCAGCATTTCCTGCAAGCGGAATACCCGGCGCAGATTGCGCGAGGTCTCGCTGATCATCAGCGGCACGAAGGTGCGGGACTCGGCGGTGGCCATGCGCTGAGGATCGCCGCCGTGGCGCTCGAACAGGTCGATCAGCCGGTAGGGCGCCGGGTAATGGTCGGGGCGCGCCTTCTTCTCGGTCTCCTTGCGCATGCGGTTGGCAAGATAGCTGCGCGCGGGTGACTTCGTGATCATCCGGTTCAGCCAGGAGCCGCCCTTCGACTTGCGCTTTTGCAGCACCGCCTTGCGCGCGGTCCAGGGCAGTTCCTTGGCGGTTGGGACGAGTTGATCGACAATTCCCATGCCGCGCGCGGCGCCGGGGCGCAGCATCTTGCCGGTCAGCATCGCCTGCATGCCCTGGATCGGCCCGGCGAGGTCGAGCATGCGGACCGTGCCGTTCAGACCGGGGATGATGCCCAGCTTGACCTCGGGCAGCCCGAGGCGCGTGCCCTCGTCGCGCGTGGCGAGGCGGTAGTGACAGGCCATCGCGAATTCCAGCCCGCCGCCGAGACAGTAGCCGTTGATCGCCGCGACCGCGGGCACCTTCAGCCGCTCGACGCGGTTGAACAGCTCGATCACCGGGCTGATGACATCCTCGACGTCCTTTTCCGTACGCAGCGCGTCGAACTCGCCGATATCTGCGCCGGCGATGAAGTTGTCCGGCTTGGCGGAGATGAACACGACGCCCTTCACGTCGCCGCGCTGGGCCGCCTCCTCAACCGTGCCGACGATGCGCACGAGTTCCTCGACCGGCGCGCGGCCGAGCGTGTTCATGCGCTGTCCGGCGCAGTCGAACCAGGCCCAGGCAATGCTGTCGACATCGATATCGAAGCGCCAGTGCTTCAGATCGCTCAGTTCGTAGGACATCTCGTTTCCAGTCTCTTGTCTTATTCGGCCGCCTGCACGCCGCCCTTGTCGTTCGGGTCGGGTGCGGCGTCGGTATCGGCCGGCTCGCCCACGCGGTCCTGGTAATCCGGCCAGTTTGTCTGCGTTTGCTCGGGCTGCGGCGTGTCGGTCTCCAGTCCCGGCCCGGCGCCTTCGGTGCGCGTGGCCCGGCCGGTGACGGCCTCGGGGTCGAAGTGGTCGACGGAAATGACCTTCAACACCAGTTCCTCGGTTTCGCGCAACAGCTTCGCTTCCTCGCCGGTGATGATGCCCTTCGTCTCGGCCTCCCCCAGCCAGTCGCGGTCGAGCGAGCGGCGGAGCATGCCGGCCTTGATCGCCTTTTCGACCTTGCGCTCGGCGGGTTCGGCCTCGATGACCTTTTCCAGCGTGACTTCCAGAATGCCGGTCGGGTCCGTGGCGTCGCGGCTGACATAGATGTCGCGGGTCAGCCGGTCGCGGACCTCGCCCGGACCAAGCACGGCGCGCACGGCGGCCTTGCCGGTCGCGTGTCTCGCCGGGCGGAACGGGAAGCCGAACGGGAATACCAGCCGGCGCAAAGCCCAGCCAACGCCGAAGACGGGGAAGTTGCGCGTCACTTCCTGAAGCGCGGCGTAGAAGCGGTAGAGCGAATTTTGCAGGGCAAGTTCGACGATCCGGCGGTCGGCCAGCGGCTGGCCGTCATCCTCGTAGCGTTTCAGCACGGCCGAAGCGAGATAAAGCTCGGACAGCGCATCGGCCATCTGGCCGGTCAGGCGCTGACGGGTGCGCAGGCCGCCGCCGAGCAGAGCAACCGACATGTCAGCCACCAGCGCGAAGTTGCGGCTCGCCCGGCTGAGCTGGGCATACCATCTCCGCGTTTCCGCGACGCGCGGCGCGGCGGCGAACTGGCCGAAAGTCACGTTATGGAACAGCGCACCGAAGACGTTGGACGCGGCGAAGCTGACATGCTGCTCGAACGCGTCCTCGAACATCTCGAAGCCGCGGTCGTCGTCCCAGTGCTGGGCGGCTTCGATTTCCTTGTAAAGGAACGGGTGAGAGCGCAGCACGCCTTGCGTGAAGGTAATGAGGCTGCGGGTCAGGATGTTCGCGCCTTCGACCGTGATGCCGATCGGCACCATCTGGTAGGCGGCCTGAAGGTAGTTTGACGGACCATCGCAGATCGCCTTGCCGCCGTGGATGTCCATCGCGTCGGAGACGGCCTGGCGCATCCGCTCGGTGGACTGGTACTTCATCAGTGCCGAGAGCACCGCCGGCTTCGCGCCGTCGCCGACCATCGACGCGGTGACGGAGCGCGCGGCTTCGAGCGTGTAAGCCGTCTCGACCATCCGCGCGAGGCGCTCCTCGATTCCTTCCATGCGGCCGATCGCAATGGCGAACTGCTTGCGGATGCGCCCGTAGGCGGTGGAGGTGCGCAGCATCGCCTTGGCCGCGGCGGTGCTGGTGGCAGGCAGCGAAATCGCGCGTCCGGCCGACAGGCAGCTCATCAGCATGCGCCAGCCCTGTCCGGCCCGCTCAGCCCCGCCAATGATGGCATCCAGCGGCACGAACACGTCCTCGCCCCAGGTCGGACCGTTCGGGAAAGCGTTGCCGCAGGGCAGATGGCGCTGGCCGATCTGCACGCCCGGCGTGTCGGTCGGGACGAGCGCGAGCGTGATGCCGAGTTCCTCGCCCTTGCCGAGCAAATTGTCCGGGTCGTAAAGGCGGAAGGCGAGGCCCAGCAGCGTCGCGTTCGGCGCGAGCGTGATGTAACGCTTGTCCCAGGTCAGCCTGATGCCGAGCGTTTCCTGCCCGTCATGCTCGGCCTTGGTGACAATGCCGACATCGCGCATCGAGGCAGCGTCGGAGCCGGCATAGGGGCTGGTCAGCGCGAAGCAGGGAATCTCCGCGCCCGAGGCCAGCCGCGGAAGATAGTGAGACTTCTGGTGATCGGTGCCGAATTTCTCGATCAACTCGCCCGGCCCGAGCGAGTTCGGCACCATCACGACCGTCGCCACATCCGGGCTGCGCGAGGCGATCTTGCCGATGACGAGCGACTGCGCCTGTGGCGAAAAGCCCAGGCCCCCGTGCTCCTTCGAGATCAGCATCCCGAAAAAGCCCTTTTCGGCGATGAAGCGCCAGACTTGTTCGGGGAGTTCCCGCTGCTCGTGGCGAAGCTGCCAGTCGTCGATCATGGCGCAAAGTTCGTCGACGGTCTCGTTCA
>JBKGZY010000261.1:0-3409 GCA_046543175.1 Dichotomicrobium sp. | reverse complement strand
CGGCTTCGACTACTGGGCGCTCGGGCATGTGCACAAGCGCGCGGTCCATGCGGAAAAGCCATGGATCGTTATGCCGGGCATCCCGCAGGGCCGCGACATCGGCGAGGACGGGGCGAAATCCGCGACGCTCGTAACGGTCGATGACGACGGCACGATCACGACAGAGGACGTGCCCACCGCCGTGGCGCAATTCGCGCGCGTCACGGTCGATCTGGGCGGCGCGGAGGACATGGCCGATGTCGCCAAGGCGATGGAAACCGCGCTGGCCGATGCGCGCGAGTCCATTATGGCGCCGTGCCTCGTCGCCCGGCTGAGCCTGACCGGCGAAACGCCGCTTGCCGCCCGGTTGCAGCGCGATGACGACGTGACGGTGGGCGAGGCGCGCCAGGCGGCCGAGAGCGTGGGCGGCACGCTGATCGACAAGGTGAAATGCGCGTTCGGCGGAGCACGCCGGGCTGAAAGCGGCGCGCTTGCGGAACTGGAGGCGTTGATGCGCGATCCCGATGCGCTGCCGCCGGAGGTCGCCGAACAGGCGCTCGCGGCGATGGATACCGTGCGCCGCACCCTGCCGCCCGAAGCGCGCAAGAGCTTTCCCGACAGCGACGAAGCGCGCCGCGACCTGGTCGGCCAACTGATCGCGGAAGGCGCGGACGAGGTGCTCGCCCGGCTGCGCGGCGCGGAGGAGGCGTGATGCGGCTGCGCCGGCTCGATCTCACACGCTACGGCGCGTTCACCGATCAGTCGCTCGACTTCGGCGCGGCCGGCAGCGCGCCCGACCTGCATATCATCTACGGCGCGAACGAGGCGGGCAAATCCACGCTGCGCAACGCGATCAACGACCTGTTGTTCCGGATCGAGCCGCAGTCGGACTACGACTTCCTGCACGGCTACAAGGCGATGGAGATCGGCGCTGCGCTGGACATCGGCGAGCGGACCGTGGAGTGGCGGCGTCTGAAGCGCAACAAGGACGATCTGCTGGATGCCGACGGCAATCCGGCGAATGCCGCCCTGCTCGATTCGGCGCTGGGCGGCATGGACCGCCAGACCTTCGAACTGATGTTCTCGCTGGACGGCGAAACGCTGAAGGAAGGCGGCGAAGAGCTGCACCGCAGCAGGGGTCGGCTCGGCGAAACGCTGTTCGCGGCGACCTCCGGCCTGTCGTCGATCAGCGCGGCGCTGGACGGCGTGCGCGGCGAGGCGGACGCCTTCTTCAAGCCGCGCGGCAAGAAGCAGCGCCTGAACGAGTTGAAACACGATCTCGAAAAGCTGGATGCGCGGCTGAAGGAGGTCGAAGTCAGCGTGCCGGAATACCGAAAGCTGCAGGAAACGCTCCGGGAGGCCCATAACGCGCATCAGGAAGCCAGACGCGACGCCGACGCCATCAGGAAACGCCTGCGGCAGGTCGAACGCTGGCAGACCGCCCTGCGCGACGGGGCGAAGCTGCGCATGGCGCGCGAGCGGCTCGCGCCGCTGTGCAACACGCCGGAAATTCCCGACGAGACGGCCGGGCACATTCACGAGCTTGATGAGCAGGCGGGCGGTCTGCGCCGCCAGATCGAACAGGCGAACACCGACCTGGAACGCCACACGGCCGAGCGCGACAAGCTGGCGCCCGATGAGACGCTGCTGGCCGAGGCCGGGCGCATCGAGCGTCTGACCCGGCTGGAAAGCGGCTTTCAGGACGCGCGCCACCACCGGCCCGGCGCGGAAGCAGAACTGACCGCCGAGCGCGGGCGACTGACAGGCACGCTGGAAAAGCTCGGTGTCCAGCCGGACGCGGACCCGCGAAAACTGCTTGTCCCGGCCCCCGTCGCCAGCGAACTCGACGCGCTGATCCGCGACCATGACCAGATCAGCGCAGACCTGAAAGCTGCGAAGGAAGAGGCGGAGAACGCGCGGCTCGCCCGGGACGAGATCGCGCAGAGCCTCAAGACGGTCGGCGAACGGATCGAACCGGCGCTATTGCACCAGCTTCGCCGGGACATGCGCGCTGCGCAAAGCGCGGCCGATACTGCCGAACTGGAGCAGTCGGCCGCGGACGCAGAGGCGAAATGCGACGCGGCTTACGCGGCGCTTCACCCGTGGAGCGGAACGGCCGACGCCCTGCGCGCGCTCACAGTCCCGGAACCGGAAGACTTGCGGCGCTGGACCGACGAACTGGCGGCGTTGAAGGACGCGTGCGAGCAGGCCGAGCGCAAGCGCGCCGAACAGGTGGAGCGGGCCGCGGAACTCCGGTCGGCGGCCGATGCATTGAGGGAGGCGACCGGGCTGCTTGGCGACGACGACCTGAAGCTGGCGCGCGAAGCCCGTGACGCAAGCTGGCGTGCGCATCGCCAGGCCATCTCGGACGGCGCGCTCACCGCAATCCGGGAAACCGCTGATGTTTTTGAAGGCGCGATGGAGGCGGATGACCGGGCGCGGGATGATCGGGAGCGCCACAGAGACGATGCGGCGCGGCTGCGCCAGTTGACGGCCGATGCGGCCCAGGCCGAGGCTGCCGCCGAACGGGCGGAACAGGACCGGGACACACGGCAGAAGGAGATCGACGGCCTGCAAGCGCGGATCGACGCGGCCAGTGCAAAGTGCGGCCTGCCGGCCGGCTGGGAGCCCGAGCGGATCGGGCGGTGGATCGACGCGCGCGAGCGCGCGTTGGCGGCGCAGGCCGAGTTCGATGCGGCCACGGCCAAGCTGGAACGCCAGCTGAAACGCCGCGAGACGCTGCATGACAAGCTCATGGCGAACCTGGCCGCGGCCGGTTCCGCGCCGGGCAGCGATATGGCGCTCGATGTGCTCTGCGAACTGGCGGAGACGGTGCTGCAGGAGGCCGAATCCCGCGAGGTCAGGCGCGCACAAAAGCGCGAGGAACTGGCGAAGGCAAAGGCGCAGTTGGAAGCCCGTCAGCGCCGCGTCGAAGAAGCGCGGGAGGCGCAGGAGGACTGGACTGCGCGCTGGGACGCGCTGATCGGTTCATGCTGGCTGGGTGCGCAGGGGCGCGAACGCACACCAGCGGAAATACGCGAAATCCTCCGCCTGCTGGATGATTTGGGTAGGTCGCTCGAACGCTGCGAGGCGTTCAAGCGCGACATCGCCCGCTGGCGCTCGGCCGAAGACGAGTTTCTCGCGCTATGCCGGGAGGTCTGTGCGGCGACCGGCGCGCCGCTCGACGAAACCGACCCTGCGCAAACCGTCACCGCGCTACGCGATGGGCTGGAGAACGCCCGGCAACTGAGCGCGCGGCGCGAACAGACCGAGACGGAAATCGCGCGTCTCGGCGAGAAGCTGGCGGAGGCGCAGCGCGATCTGGAGAAGGTGGATACCGAGTTACTGGCCATGTGCGCCCGCTTCGGCGTGCCGGACGTCGAAAAACTGCGAGAAACGATCGAGAAGGTGCGGAGAAAGTCGGAGATTG
>JBKGZY010000260.1:0-3416 GCA_046543175.1 Dichotomicrobium sp. | reverse complement strand
TTGATCCCCGGCGCGGCCGCGGCCGCCGCCGAATTCCAGAACATCGAGCTGAGATCGTCGCCCGCCGCGGCGCCCGCGAAGGACATGCCCTGATAATAGGCGGACTGCTCGCGAACCGCGAAACCGCCGGCAAATGCGGATGTGCTGAACACCAGACCCGCGCAAAGCGCTGCACCGGCAGCGCCCCAGCGCGCAAATTCATTGATTGTCGGCATGGACATACCCCCCAAAAAACCCGGGCACTCGGCACCTCTAGCGGCCGTCGGGCGGCCGTTTTTCACTTATTCCGCAATTGTATTTCACTTCCGCGGAACGATGCCAAGCGTCCGATCCCGTCTCGTGCCCCGGCAGAACACACCCCTGAGTTGTGGAATGTGGCAGCGATGTCATGTTTCACCGGGGCGTGCTTGCTTACTCTGGAATCAAACACTGCCCGAAAAGTGGGCAGACTCCGCACCCCACGGCGAAACGATGAATATACAATTTAAAGTTGAAGTCGATTCGTTGGCAGCGCAAGCTCGGCCTGTACTTTCCGAGGTTCTGTGGCGCTTGCGCAACTTGCTATCCGCTAGCGGCGGGCGTTTGACCTTAACGTTAGCCCACGATCGCGCCGGGCGCCCCATCCTGCGCCGCGGCTGGGCGCTCATACGTCCAGATCGCGGCGGGCGGCAGGTTCGCCCAGACGAGGCAACGCCGCTGCGCCTTTAGCCCCAGCGCCCTGGCGAGGCGTATCGGCACCGGGCTGCTGTCGCGATAGGTGAACTGCACGAAGACCCCGCCGTTAGCGATCACCTGGAAGCTGGTCTTCATGATCGAGCGGATCATCGGCTTGGGAAACAGCCGCATCGGCAGCGTGGACACGATCGCGCCTACGGGCGGCCCCTGCCGGTCCTGCCAGAGCCGGGACAATTGCTGAGCCGGAGAGATCATGACATCGACGCCGGGAAAGCTGCGCCGCAGATGTCCGCCGAGCGCGGGGTCCAGCTCGACCAGCGTGAGATTTTCCGGCGCGACGCCGTTGCGGATCAACTGGCGCGTGACCGCGCCCGTGCCGGCGCCCAGCTCGATGACATGCGGCGCGGGCCGCGAGACGATCGCCTCGGTCATCGCCCGGCCGACGAACGGGCTGGAGGGAAACAGGCTGCAAATCTGGCGCGGATTGCGCAGCGACCGCCCCCAGAACAAGAGCGGGCCTTGTGCGCGTGTGGCGAGTTGCTCGAGTTGTTCGTTCATTTGTACGCGCTTAACCCTTCCTGTCAGACAGCCAGAGGCGGAGAGGGCCGTTCGGAAAGTCGAAGGACGGGCCGAATTTACGACGCTGCCCCGATCTTCATGCTGTCCGCCAATCCCCCCGTCTGTTGCATGAATGTGACAACGCGGAATTCGTGTCCGGTCCGGTAGATTTCAGCGTCTGGATGTCAAGATCGGGATGGCGCGCGAGCCTTGGCAGGAGCGTACGCGGCGGGTGGGTCGTAACGCCTGGCCCGGGTTTCGCTGACCGGGGCTGGAAACTTGACATCATGACAATTCTGTTAGGTGCGCTCCAATCCCCATACAGATACGTCACGCATCGCCGATGGACAAGGGTAAGCAGTTCTTCCGAAGGCATGGATTCGCGTGACAACTATGCCTATCTCTCAAGCATCTACGTCCAAGAGTGCGCCGACGGCGGATAAATGCTAAAACATGGTGACGAGACCGGCCAGCCCCGGAAGAAGCCGACGCAACCTGACAATGAGGCCCGCATGACCCGTTTCGTTCTCGGCGAACTCAGGCGCTACGTGATGCTGGTTACCGGCCTTGTCTTCCTGATCGTCGGGGCGATCGTTCTTCCTCTCCCGCTGCCGTTCGGCCTCGCAATGATCCTGATCGGCCTGTCCCTGCTGATCGTCAACAGCGAGTTCATCCGGTACAGGTTTCTCGACCTGCGCAGCCGATGGGAGGTCATGGACAGGTGGCTGAAATCGGTCGAACACCGCCTGCCCGGCGCGTTGCGCCGGGCGATCACGCCTGAGGATCGCGACTAGCCCTTTCCTTATCCGTCTCCGGGAAAACCTAACGCGCATTAAAAATTTCCGCCTTGATCCGCGGCGCGCGAGCGGCGAAAGGTGTGCGCGGAGGAAGTGCATTCCTGTGCGAGACACGCTAAAGAAGGAGCCGGCGCGCCCGGGTGCGTGGGTTGTGGGCCTGAATGTGCGGCATGCGCCGCAATGGCCGAGAGGACAGTCAATGGCGGAAGTAATGAGATCACCGGAGACAGCAACGGAGGCGGCGCATCGCGACATGGCGAATGCGATCCGCGCGCTTTCGATGGACGCGGTTCAGGCGGCCAATTCGGGCCATCCGGGCATGCCGATGGGCATGGCCGATGTTGCGACCGTGCTGTTTACCCGGTTTCTCAAATTCGATCCCGCCAACCCGGACTGGCCGGACCGTGACCGTTTCCTGCTCTCGGCCGGCCACGGCTCGATGCTGCTCTACAGCCTGCTCTACCTGACCGGCTATCCCGGCATGGATATCGACCAACTCAGGAATTTCCGCCAGCTCGGCTCGCACACCGCCGGGCACCCGGAATACGGCGATGCGCCGGGCATCGAGACGACGACCGGCCCGCTCGGGCAGGGGCTCGCCAATGGCGTGGGGATGGCGCTCGCGGAGCGACTGTTGAATGCGCGCCACGGCGACGCCATCATGGATCACTTCACCTATGTGCTCGCGGGCGACGGCTGCCTGATGGAAGGCATCAGCCAGGAGGTGATCTCGCTGGCGGGGCATCTGAAGCTGGGCCGGCTGGTCGTCTTGTTCGACGACAACCACATCTCCATCGACGGGCCGACGGACCTCGCAGTCTCCGACGACCAGTTGGCGCGCTTCGCCGCCAGCGGCTGGCATGTCACCCACATCGACGGCCACGAGCCCGACGCGATTGCCGGTGCGCTGGAAGCAGCCCGTGCGGAGACGGGGCGGCCCTCGCTGATCGCCTGCCGCACGGTTATCGGCTACGGCGCGCCGAACAAGCAGGGCACCGCCGACACGCATGGCGCCCCGCTGGGCGATGACGAGGTCGCTGCGACCCGCGAAGCCATCGGCTGGAGCCACCCGCCCTTCGAGGTGCCCGAAGATGTGCTCGCCGCGTGGCGCGAGACCGGCGCCCGCGGACATGCCGCATTTCAGGCATGGCAGCAGGCGGCGAACGATCTGAGCGCCGTGGAGCGCAGCCGGCTGGGCGATCCCATCGACGCGGCCGCCCGCGCCGACATCGCCGGGGTGATCCGCGAATGCAAGGCGGCCTTCAGCGACGGCGGCGAAAAGCTCGCCACGCGCAAGTCCTCCCAGCAGGTACTGGAGGCGCTGGTGCCGGCCGTGCCCGCGCTCATCGGCGGCTCCGCGGACCTGACCAGCTCCAACGGCACGAA
>JBKGZY010000259.1:0-3416 GCA_046543175.1 Dichotomicrobium sp. | reverse complement strand
CGCGTTGCGGGACGAAGTCACGCGACGCAGACACGGGATCGTTCTCGGCCGGTCGCACCCCGATCCCGCATCTGCATCGCATCATCTCCGATGCTGCAATGCGTGCAGGATGACAGTTTGAGAAATCCTGAGCTATCTCGTCTGTGCCAGCCGGGCGCAGGCGTCATGGCGCGGGCAGGTGACGATGTGATCGTTCACCATTCCCACCGACTGCATGTAGGCATAGGCCATCGTCGGGCCGGTAAAGCGGAAGCCCGCGGATTTCAGTGCGCGCGACAGCTTTTCGCTCAGCGGCGTGATGGCGGGCACCTGCGACGGTTCGGTGAAGCGGTTCTGGATCGCCGCGCCGTCGACGAAATCCCAGAGGAATGCCGCCAGCGTGGTGCGCTCGCGCAGCCGCAGATACGCCTGCGCGTTGGTCACGGTCGCTTCGATCTTCGCGCGATTGCGCACGATGCCGGGATCGGCCGCGAGCGCGGCGATTTTCTCCGGCCCGTAACCGGCGACCGTTTCGGCATCGAAGCCGTCGAAGGCGGCATTGAACGCCGCGCGCTTGCGCAGGATGGTCAGCCAGGACAGCCCGGCCTGAAACACTTCCAGGGACAGCTTCTCGAACAGCGCGGCGTCGTCGGTTTTCGGCACGCCCCATTCGTCATCGTGATAGGCGATGTAAAGCGGGTCGGCGGTCGTCCAGGCGCATTCGACCTTGTGGCCGGGCCCGCTCATGCCGCCGGGACGGGGAAATCGAACGCCGCCCAGCCGGGCCGGACCAGTTCGACCGGCGTGTCGCCCGCCTTGACCGTGTCGCCGCGCGACAGGGCCTCGCCCGCGCGGTCGATACGCAGCAGCGCCAGCCCGTCGTGGCCGGCGACCGAGGTCAGCCTGCCGAGATTGGTCGAACCGGCCGTCACGGTCGCGCCGGGCTCCGGCAGGTCCGCGCCGTGCACCGCCACGAAGCGTTTGCGCGCCGTGCCACGATGATGCATGCGCGAGACGACCTCCTGGCCGACATAGCAGCCTTTGTAGAAGTCAAGCCCGCTCAACTGGTCGATGCAGGCGTCATGGGCGAACACCTCGCCGGAGCTGTAATCCTTGCCGCCTTCGGGCACGCCCAGCGCGATGCGGTGCGCGTCGTAATCCGCCGGCGTCGCCCGCGTCCAGCCGCGCGCCTTGGCCAATTCTTGCAGCGACGCCTCGGCGGCGAGGAGACGGCAGCCGAGCCCCTCCGCACGCGGGTCGGTAAAGGCGAAACCGCCGCGCGGAGGTTTCACGCCGTCCGCCACGTCCCACAGCGCCGCGACGGCAAGCTGATCCGACTGATCGGCGATCTCGACCTTCGCACGCAGCTTGTAAATGCCGAGCCGGCGCGCCAGGTCCGCAAGTTGTACGCGCGGACAATCCAGCGTGAAGCCGCCCTCGCGCGCCAGCACGAGGAAATCGAACAGCACCTTGCCCTGCGGGGTGAGCAGCGCGGCATAGGTCGCATCGCCGGGTTTGAGGTTCTCGATGTTCTGCGTGACGAGGCCATGCAGGAAGGGCGTCGCATCCTCGCCCGAGACGCTGATGACGCCGCGATCCGTCAAAATCGCCAAGCATCCGTTGTCCATGAACTGCCCTCCTCACTTGAACAGCACACCATGATTGCGTAAGCGCATTTAAGCATCAAGATCGCGCTTCGCGCGCGCAAAAGAAATGATCCGTCATGACCGCCACCTATGATCACGTCGTCGTCAACGGAACCGTCGTCAATCACGATGGCGTGTGGGAAGGCGATGTCGGCATCCGCGACGGGAAGATCGCCGCGCTCGGCGCGATCGGGGCGCGGGCGGGCGCGAAGGTGTTCGACGCGCGCGGGCTGCATGTCCTGCCCGGCGTGATCGACAGCCATGTGCATTTCCGCGAGCCGGGCGCGGAACACAAGGAAGACCTGGCGAGCGGCAGCCGCGCGGCGGCGATGGGCGGGGTCACCACCGTCTTCGAGATGCCCAATACCGCGCCGCCGACGGTCACTGCGGAAGCCCTCGCCGACAAGCTGCGCCGGGCCGAAGGGCGCATGTATTGCGACCACGCCTTTTACATCGGCGCGAGCCTGGAGAATATCGACGAACTGGCCGCGCTGGAGCGCCTGCCCGGCGTGGCGGCGGTCAAGGTGTTCATCGGCTCGTCCACCGGGAACCTGCTGATCGCGCAAGAGGCCGACCTGAAGCGCGTGCTGGCGCGCATTTCGCGGCGCGCGGCGTTTCACAGCGAGGACGAGGCGCGGCTGACGGCGCGGCTGGGCGAGCGGCGCGCCGGCGATCCGTCCAGCCATCCGGTCTGGCGCAACGCGCAGGCCGCGCGCGACGCCACGGCGATGCTGCTGCGGTTGGCGCGCGCTTCCGGAAAGCGGGTTCATGTGCTGCACGTCACGACCGGCGACGAAATGCCGCTGCTGGCCGCGAACAGGGACATCGCGACGGTGGAGGTGACGCCGCATCACCTCACGCTGCAAGCGCCCGAGGACTACGAGCGGCTGGGAACGCATGCGCAGATCAACCCGCCGATCCGCGACGCCGCGCACCGCGCGGCGCTCTGGGCGGCGCTGCGGGATGGGACGGTGGACACGATCGGTTCGGATCATGCGCCGCATACGCGCGAGGACAAGGCGCGGGCCTATCCCGACTCGCCCTCGGGTATGCCGGGGGTGCAGACGCTCGTGCCGGTGATGCTGGATCACGTCAATGCGGGCCGACTGTCGCTGCAACGTTTCGTCGATCTGACGAGCCACGGGCCGCAGCGGGTAGTCGGCATCGCCGGCAAGGGGCGGATCGCGGCGGGCTACGACGCGGACCTGACGCTGGTGGACCTGAAGCGCGAAGAAGAGATCACCGAAAGCTGGCTGGCGGGCCGCTGCGGCTGGAGCCCCTACACGGGCCGCCGCGTGAAGGGCTGGCCGGTGGGCACGATCGTGCGCGGCGCGGTCGTCATGCGCGACGGCGAAATCACCTCGCCGCCCGCTGGCGAACCCGCCCGCTTCCTCGAAGCGCTCCCGCCAGAGGACGCTTAGCGCATTAGCCGACCAGACTCAAACACTGAGCGGGCGTCATTGCCGGACTTGGTCCGGCAATCAAATCAACACCTTAGTGGAATCGCTACGATGGATGCCCGTGTCAAGCACGGGCATGACGTGGTCCTAACCGATCGAACAACGTGCTACAGCATCGGGCGATAAATCCGGATCGTCCGATGCTGTAGAGTCTTTGGTTGTCGCGCCGGGTTTGCGAAAAACCGGCTTCCACTTTTTCGCCCGGCGCTCTAGCCGTCATTGCCGCCCTTGTAGAAAAAGTGCCAGGTGCCGTCCGCACCGATGCCGAGCCGGTAATGATCGTAGCCCTCCTCCGCCATCCGCTCAGCCTCCTCGGGCGAAACCAGCCGAT
>JBKGZY010000001.1:0-47041 GCA_046543175.1 Dichotomicrobium sp. | reverse complement strand
ACCGCTCCACGACACCCGGACCTCGTAGCGATGCTCCGGCGATGATGACATGCGTTTGTCCTCTTACAGTTTCGCAATTCCACCGATCTGCGACAATCATAGAATATTCGCCGGTCGTGAGACATGGGCGAAAAGGCGCGGCGCTCCGACACCACCGCGCCACCATGTCGGAGAGATGCAGGCAGGCCGGATACGCAAGCGTGCGCGCCGCAGACAAACGAAAAGAGTCGTACCATTATATGTAAACAGGCATAATGTTTCCTGGAGCAAGCCGGCGAAGCGTCCTGAAAAGCGTCGAAAGGAACTTAGAATGTGTAAATGGTTCCGAGTAAACTGGCCATGCTTGACATTGGTTATGCCTATGGTGCTCGCTGTTAACATTGCCGCCGCGCAAACCAGTATCGATGTCAAGGTGCAGGGCTACCTGTGCGGCGATCCGCGCCATGCCAAGGCCTTTCAGCATGCGGCGGCGGCCAATCCCAGAATGCCGCGCGCCGCAATGCTCTGGCGCTTCAATCGCTCCAGGGAAACACCGCGTTGCGAGTGGTATGAACGCACGCACATGATCTTCAAAGGCCCTCTCAGGAAACGTGAAGACAGCGGTGACCGCCGCGTCAGGCACCTTTTTGCCGGCGGTGCGGGCGGTGTATTCGAGGTGTTGGTATATGAGACGCCGGACGGCAGCGAAACGCTCTACTCCTGGCGCCGTACAGACGGCGAGGCCGGATAACCGTCGTGCTCGACAAGCCTAGCTCGGCCATCGGCCCTTGCCCCGGCGCCGCGCTGCGCGCGAATTTGATTGGCACGCCAGCACCCACCCCGTTAACTTGCTTTCCCATACTGCATCCGGGCTGTGGCGCGTCATGTCCCCGGCGGACACCCGCGCCGCGGTTCGGAGCTTGAAATAATCTGTTTGTCCGGCAACCTCCGAGGATGCACGATGATCCGAGCTATTCTAACCATTCTGACCGCCGCTGGTTTTGCCACCGCCGCCTGGGCCGGCGAGACCGTCACCTATGAAGTGGACGGCACGGCCTATGAAGGCTACCACGCCGATGCCGGCGACGACGCCAAGGGGCTGGTGCTCATTATCCATGATTGGGACGGCCTGACCGACTACGAGGTCAAGCGCGCCGACATGCTGGCCGAGATGGGCTACGACGCCTTTGCCGCCGATCTCTACGGCAAGGGCAACCGGCCGGTCGAGACCGGCGCGAAGAAGGCCGAGACGGCCAAGCTCTACAATGACCGCGAGAAAATGCGCACGCTGATCCTCGCTGGCCTCGCCGAAGCTCGTCGGCGGGGAGGCGGTACGGCCGTGGTCATGGGTTATTGCTTCGGTGGCGCGGCGACGCTGGAACTCGCGCGCTCCGGCATGGCCGAGGATGTCGCCGGCTACGCGACCTTCCACGGCGGTCTTGCGACGCCGGAGGGCCAGAGCTATTCCGAATCGACGCCGCCGCTGCTCATCGCGCATGGCGGCGCGGACAGCTCGATCAGCATGGACGACGTGGCCCAGCTTTCGCGCGAACTGGAAGCGGCGAATGTCGCATACGAGATCCAAGTATATTCCGGTGCGCCGCACGCCTTCACGGTGTTCGGCTCGGACCGGTACCAGGAGCGGGCCGACGAGAAGTCCTGGGCGGCGTTCAAGACGTTTCTGGGTGAGACGCTCGGCGAGTGACGACGGGATCGGCGATCCAGCCTTCGCGTGGATCGACGGGATCGGGCGCGCCGTAACGGTTTGCCCGATTCCGCCAGGCCCAGGCGGCCTGAACGGCGCAGAGCAGCGCATCGAGCTGATCGCCGCCCGCGTCGTCGCACAGGTGCCGCTCCGCCGCGACTTCGAAGCCTATTTGCTCGCGCCGCGCCCCGGCACATAACCCCTCAAGGATGTCGCGGCGCGCTTCGAGCAGCGCCGGCGTTTGCCTGACGCTTGCGTCGTTCTTGTAGGCGCGTCTCCCAACGATCTGGCGCGCGAGCACCCCCGGATAGGTCTCGACAACAATCCGGTCCGAGGCGCCCGCCAGCATGTGCGGGATCGTCACGCCCGCACGGATCAGCCGCGGCGCGCCCTCGAAAAACATCAGCGCGACCGGCGTGCCATACAGCTTCTGCGGACTGGTTGAGCCCGCGGCGATATCGGTCGCGCGGCGGTGCTCCTTGTCGCCATCCGCGCGGTCGCGCCGGTAGGCTTCGAGCGCATCGCGGAAGCGTTGGCGGCCCAGACCTTTGGCGTGCCGGACATATTCCGCCCACCTTGCCGGCCATCCGATCGTCTCGATGAATTTGCGCGCCTGTCCGAAAGGGAAATCCAGCCCGGCGATCCAGGGGCCTGGACGCTGTAGCATCGCCTCGAAGGCGTCGAAATCGGGGAACGTCTCCAGCGTTTGCGCGCGCAGCACACCGCCTTCCAGCCGGCAATGCAGGCAGGTAATCGGTTTGCCGCGTGTCGGACGGCTCGTGAAATCGGCCCCATAGACATCCATGCGGCCGGTTTAGCCCTATTCGATCGCGCCGCCGAGTTCCGGCCCAGGCAACGCCAACACCTTCGGCTTGTCCGGAAGGGTGGCGGCCGACACGGTGATCGAGGGCGAACGGTTCACCTCCGCATCGAAGCCCTCGCCGACTTGCGACAGGAAGGTTTCGAGACGGCTCCGTGTGAAATAGTGCATCGGCAGGACGAGCCGCGCTTTCAGCAGCTTGAGCACTTCCATCATCGCCGGCTGCGCCATCGTGTAGGAACCGTCCACCGGCACCATCACGATATCGAGCTGCCCGATGACCCCGAGATATTCCGGGCCGAGCTTGTGATGCAGATGACCGAGATGCCCGATGCACATATCGGCGACCTCGAAGATGAAGATCGAGTTGCCGTCCTTTTCACGGATGCCGTTCCAGCCGCGGATGTCGGTGGGGACGTTGCGGATAAATACGTCGCCGACCCTCAGGCGGTGCTCCGCCGGCTCGCCTTCCGATCCCCAGCCGCGCAGGACATGCTCGATCGCCGGATCGGGATAGTTGGTGTAATGCGTGGTATGCGCATGGTTCATGGTCACGACGTTGGGCGTCGGGCCGGGGCCGGCATTTCCGGTGTAGTCGGTGGCGATGATCGTGCCGCCCGCGCTGCGGATGCGGAACGTCGCGTGGCCGACGAAGGTAATCCGGACTTCGTAAGGCGAGAGCGCCGCGTCGTTCAGCGCGACATATTCAATGCCCGGCGTTCCAGCATCGGCGAGCGCAATGCAACGACTGCCGGCTTGAGGCGGCTCCTGGGCAAAGGCTGTGGCGAAGGCGGCGGAAAAGACAGCGAAGACAAGACTGAGAACGCAAATACGAATACTCATGCGCTGCTCCATGATTAAGCGCTCACGGAGTATAGCACAGACTGAGCCGACCCGCCTACCAGCTCTGATCCTGTGGAATGCGGTCGTCCGCCGGCGCGTCAGGCGCCTGTCGGCATGCTCCGCTTCGCGGAACGCTTGCGCTCTGCAAGGAGCGCCAGAATGGGCAGCGGGCAGAGAAACACACCGAGACCGCCCCCCGATGGCTGCAGTGATCAGGGCTGTCCAATCGGCCGGTACGGTCAGGTCCGCATAGATTGCATCAGTCAGGATCGGCGCACTCGCCGCGACACCGATCCACAGCCATATGCCCAACGCCTCCCGGGCATGGCGAGCAGCACGGCCGGATCGAACTCTTTCATCGCCGAGCCTCCTTCAAGCGAACCCGCACAGCATGGCGAAGTATGTCGGCTTGCGGCCCTGCTCTTCGATCAGCGTGCGGATTTCGGCGTCGCGGCAGCCCGCTATTCGGCCGGGCTTGGCGCCGAGCCCGCCGGGGCTTCCTCGGACTCGGTGATCGGCCCGGGACGCTTGCTGCGCGCGAAATAGGTGTACACCACCGGGATGACAAACAGCGTGAACAGCGTGCCCACCAGCAGCCCGCCGACGATCACGACGCCGATCGACTGCCGGCTTTCCGCTCCCGCCCCGCTTGCGAGCGCCAGCGGAACCGAGCCGAAGGTCATCGCGCCGGTGGTCATCAGGATCGGGCGCAGACGCAGCGTCGCGGCTTCCAGAACGGCATCGTGGATGTCCTTGCCGCGCTGGCGCATCTGGTTGGAGAACTCGACAAGCAGGATGCCGTGCTTGGTGATCAGCCCGATCAGGGTCACGAGGCCCACCTGGCTGTAGATGTTCAGCGTCCCGCCGGTAAGATACAGGCCGAGCAGCCCGCCAGTGATCGACAGCGGCACCGTCAGCATGATGGTCAGCGGGTCGATGAAGCTCTCGAACTGGGCCGCCAGCACAAGATAGATGAAGGCCAGCGCCAGGATGAAGGTGACGTAGATTTCCGCGCTGGATTCCTTGAACTCGCGCGACTGGCCACCGTAGTCGATCTGCGCGCTCGGTGGGATGACGCTGCGCACCACCTCTTCGAATTCGGTCAACGCCTCACCGAGCGTCGCGCCGTCGGCCAGAGTCGCGGTGAAGGTCGCGGAGCGGAGCTGATTGAAGTGGTTCAACTCCTTCGGCGCGACCGTCTCGCGCAGCGTAACGAGATTGGAAAGCTGGATCATCGCGCCGGTGTTCGAGCGTACATAAATCTTCTCAAGGTCGCCGGGGGTGACGCGATCCTCGGCCTCGACCTGCACGACGACGTCGTATTGCTGGCCCTCGCGCTTGAAGCGCGTGACCTGCCGACCACCCAGCAACGTCTCCAGGGTGCGCCCGAGCGTCTCGATATCCACGTCCAGCGCCGCCACCTTGTCCCGGTCGACATCGACCTTGAGCTGCGGCTTGTTCAGGCGCAGGTCGCTATCGAGATTCTGCAGCATGTCGCTGTCCTGCGCCTCTTGCAGGATCTGCTCGACATAGCCGTTCAGCTTGGCATACGGCTCGGAGGTGAGCACCACAAGCTGGATCGGCTGGTCGCGCACGCTCTGGCCCAGCGGCGGCGGATTGACCGGGAACGCCATTACGCCGGGAACGCCGAACATCTTCGGGCGGAGTTCCTGGGCGATCTCCTGCTGCGTGCGGTCGCGCTCGTCCCACGGCGCCATCTTCACGAAGCCGATGCCCTGCGTCACGGTCGGAAAGCCCGAAACCACAAAATAACGCGCCACGTCGTCGGTCTCGGCGAAGATCCCCTCGAGCTGCTTGGCGTATTTGTCGGTGTAGTCGATGGTCGCGCCCTGCGGCGCGGTGAACACGCTGACGATCGTGCCCTGGTCCTCGTAGGGTGCCAGTTCGGAGTTGAGCTGGGTGAACAGGTATGCGCCGCCACCCGCCACGGCGAGGCCGATTGCCAGGATCAGGGGGCGCGCGCGCAGGCACAGCCCCAGCAGGGCCCGGTATCCGCGAATCAGGCGGCGGATGAACCATTCGATGGCGCGGATCACGACGTTCTGGTGGGTCTCGTGCTTCAAGAGCTTGGAGCACATCATCGGCGACAGTGTCAGCGCGACGAAGCCGGAGACCAGCACCGCGCCGGCCAGCGTCCAGGCGAACTCGGTGAACAGCCGCCCGGTCTTGCCGGTCAGGAAGCCGATGGGGATATATACCGCCGCCAGCGTCAATGTCATCGCCACGATGGCAAAGGCGATCTCCTTCGATCCCCGGATCGCCGCGGTAAACGGATGCTCGCCTTCTTCGACGTGACGGTGGATGTTCTCCAGCATGACGATGGAGTCGTCCACCACGAGCCCGATCGCCAGCACGAAGGCCAGCAGGGTCAGCGTGTTGATGGAGAAGCCGAACATGAACATCAGCGCAAATGCGCCAACCAGCGAGACCGGGATCGTCACGAGTGGAATGAAGGTCGCCCGCACCGAATGCAGGAAGAAGAAGATGATGCCCAGCACCAGGATCACCGCCTCGCCGATCGTGATATACACGTTGTCGAGCGATTCCTGGATGAACACGGACTTGTCGTGCGCAACCTCCACCTTCATCCCGTCGGGCAGGGTGTCGAGGACGCGCGGCAGCACTTCGCGCACCGCATCGGACACGTCGAGCGGGTTCGCCGTCGCCTGCTTGATGACCCCGAGCGCGATTGCTGGCTCGCCGTTGAAGCGCACGACGCGGCGTTCGTCGAGCGGGCCGAGTTTCGCCTGGCCGATGTCCTGAAGCCGGACGAGGTAGCCGTCTTCGCGCTTGATGACGAGATCGTTGAACTGCTCCGGGGTGCGCAGGTCGGTTTCCGAAAGCACCGTGAATTCGCGCATCCGGCTTTCGATGCGCCCGGCCGGCACCTCCACGTTCTGCCGGCGCAGCGCATTTTCGATGTCCTGCGGCGCCAGGTCGTAAGCCGCCATGCGCAGCGGATCGAGCCACAGCCGCATCGAGTAAACACGCTCGCCGAAAATGCGGACCTCCGCGACACCGGGCAGCGTCTGCAACTGGTCCTTGACGTAGCGGTCCGCGTAATCGGTGATTTCCAGCGAGGAATGCTTTTCGCTCGAGAAGGCCAGGTAGATGACCGGCTGCGCGTCGGCCTCCACTTTCTGGATCACCGGCTCCTCGATTTCCTCGGGCAGACGCCCGCGGACGCGGCTCACGCGGTCGCGCACGTCGGCTGCGGCGCTGTCCGGGTCACGGGCCAGCCGGAAGTTGACGGTGATCTGGCTTTCTTCCTCGCGGCTGATCGAGGTGATGTAGTCCACGCCCTCGATGCCGGCCAGCGACTCCTCCAGAACCTGTGTGACCTGCGTTTCGATGATCGCCGCGCTGGCGCCCTGATAGGTCGTGTTGACGTTCACGACCGGCGGGTCGATGTTGGGGTATTCGCGTATGTTCAGCCGCTCATAGGCCACCAGCCCGAGCAGAAACACGATCAGGCTGAGCACCGTCGCGAAGACGGGGCGACGAACGCATAGTTCGGTTAGTCCCATTTTGCGGGGATCCCTCGATCAGGCGCCGCCCTGCGCATCCAGCGGCTGGACCGCCGCGCCTTCCTGAACCTTCTGCTGTCCCGCGACTATCACCGTGTCGCCCTCCGACAGCCCCTCGACAATCTCGACCTCGCCGGTCATTCGCCGGCCGATCGTGACGTCGGTTCTCTCGGCCTTGCCGTCCACGACGCGATAGACATATTCGCCCTCAAGCGTGGGCACGATCGCGCCCTCGGGCACGATGACGGCATTCCTGCGCAACTCGGTCGTCAGGTTGACGCGCGCGAACATGCCCGGGCGCAATACGCCGTCGGGATTCGGAACGCGGGCGCGCACGCGGATGCTGCGGCCGTTGATGTCGACGACGTTGTCGAGCGCGAAGACCTCCCCGTCAAATTCCCGGTCGGGAAGGGCATCGACGCGTGCGGTGATCTGCTGGCCTTCGGCGAGGACGGGCAGGAACCGCTCGGGCACGCGGAAGTCGATTTCTACGGGATCGATCTTGACCAGCCGGACGAGATCGGTGCCCGCGGAGACGTAAGCGCCGACGCTGACCTCGCGGAAACCAACGATCCCGCTGAACGGGGCATGGATCTTCGTTTTGCTGAGCCGGGCGCGCGCCAGTGCGGCCTTCGCCTCGCCGCTCTGCATGGAGGCGAGAGCTTCGTCCCGCGTGCGCTCCGTGCCGACCTGCCGACTGTAAAGCTGCTTCGACCTGTCGAAGTTGCGCTTGGCCAGTTCGAGCGCGGCGGAGGCGTCGTCCAGTTCGGCGGAGAGAATTTCATCGTCCATCGAGAACAGCAGGGCGCCTTCATCGACTCCCTGGCCTTCCTCGAAATGGATCTCCTTGATCTGACCGGCGATTTCCGGGCGAATGACGACGCTTTCGTCCGCCTTTATGTCGCCGACGACCTCTATCTCGTCGCGTACGGAATCGCTTTTCGCCGTCTCGACCTCGACCGGCACGGCGTTTTGCGCACGAATCCCCGACGCGGTCCCGAGCGCGGCACAGACGATAAGCGCTGCCGTCAGCGCTGGAACCCGCAGACGGCTGATGAATTCTGATGGCATGACTCGATCTTACATGAAACCTTAATCAATTCGGGAATGTAACACATAGCCCTGAGCCGGCAAACGCTGTCGGCACCGCGACCCTGTCTCGACAGGTATGCGCGGCTAGCCGCCGGGGCCTTGAGGGCAAACGTCGGCGGCTGCCGGCAAGCGCTGCAGTGTGCCGGGCGCATCGTGCACTGCGAGGGCGGTAGGTCAACCTAAATGTCTTGACACCCATGAGAATCTTCCTGTGCGGCGACGTCATGACCGGGCGCGGGATCGACCAGATCCTGCCGCATCCCTGCGATTCGAAACTATACGAACCCTATGTCGGCTCGGCCCTCGAGTATGTGCGGCTGGCCGAGTCCCGATCCGGCGAGATACGCCGTCCGGTGTCATTCGATTACATATGGGGCGATACGTTGGCAGTGCTGCGGGCGCGCGCGCCCGACCTGCGCATTATCAATCTCGAGACGAGCATCACGGGGGATGGCGTGCCCGAGCCGAAGGGCATCAACTACCGCATGAACCCGCGGAATGTACCATGCCTGACCGCTTTCGGGGCCGATTGCTGCGTTCTGGCGAACAACCACGCCGCCGACTGGGGCGCACAAAGCCTGATCGACACGCTGGACGCGCTTTCGGTGGCCGGCATTGCAATCGCCGGCGGCGGGCGCGACGCCGACCGGGCGGCCTCGCCCGCCACGCTGGCAGCGAAAACAGGCCAGCGTGTGCACCTGTTCGCGGTCGCCTGCCCATCGAGCGGCACGCCCGCGCATTGGGCGGCCACGACAGATAGGCCGGGTATCAATTTCCTGCCAGATACGAGCGAGGCGTCATTCGACAGGATCGCCGGCGATATCGCCGCACGCAGCGCGCCTGACGACCTCGTGATGCTGTCTGTCCATTGGGGCGGGAACTGGGGCTACCAGATCGCGGATGCCCACCGCGCCTTCGCCCATGCGCTGATCGATCGGGCGGGCGTGGATATCGTCTTTGGCCACTCGTCGCACCACCCGAAAGCCGTGGAGGTCCACAAGGGCAGGTCCATCTTTTATGGCTGCGGCGACTTCCTGAACGATTATGAAGGTATTGGCGGGCACGAGGACTACAGGCCGGACCTCGTGCTCGGCTACCTGCTCGATATCGACGCACGACGAAAAACCCTTGTGCGCCTCGAAATGCTGCCGTTTCGCCTGCGCAAATTCCGGCTCCAGCGCGCTTCGGCCGAGGAGACGAGCTGGCTGGGAGACCGGATGGACCGGGAATGCCGGAAATTCGGCAGCGGGGTCAGGCGGTCCGGCGAGGGAAAGCTGGAACTCGTGCTGTAACGGCGCGCCATTCTCAGCCGGCTTGTCCCACACCCGAACCGGCCAGCACGCGCGCGACTTCATCGTCGCTCACCTGGTTGAATTCGCGATAATACAGGCTGATCGCCCGGAACGCCGCCGGCGTCTCGAGGCAGACGACATCATCGACCTCGTCGCTCAGTTCCTCGACCGTGCTCGGCGGTGCGACGGGGACGGCCAGCACAATCCTCTCCGGCTTGTCGCGTCTCAGCCCGCGGATGGCCGCGCGCACGGTCGCGCCGGTCGCGATGCCGTCATCGACGATGATTGCGGTACGGTCCGCGACGTCGGCGCGGGCGCGATTGCCCGTAAAACGCTGGCGCCGGTGCTCGATCTCCCTGAGCTGCGCGCGGCTGGCCGCCGCGAAATCTTCCTCCGACACGCCTGAAAGCTCGATGATGTCCTCGTTGCGCACGATGACCGGCTCCGCGCCGTCGATGACCGCCCCCATTGCCAATTCGGGCTGCCAGGGAACGCCGATCTTGCGCACCAGCAAGACGTCGAGCGGCGCGTCCAGCGCCGAGGCGACTTCCGCGCCGACGGGCACGCCCCCGCGTGGCAATGCGAGCACGATCACGTTCTTGCCCCGATAGTCGCCCAAGGCATCGCCCAGCTTGCGACCCGCCTCGCGCCGGTCCCGAAACGTCATCGGCTCCGCCCCTGCTGCGCTCCAGCGGGCGCGGCGAGATGCCGGGCGAACCAGTCCCGGACGCCCTCGACGACCCGGTCCAGCGCGCCCGGTTCCTCGAACAGGTGCGTGGCGCCCGGCACGATCATCATTTCCTTCTCGCAATGCAGCCGGTCATAGGCCTCGCGGTTAAGCCGGAGCACCTGCGTGTCGTCGCCGCCGACGATCAGCAGCGTCGGCGCCTTCACCCAGTCGAAGGCGCAGGCGGCCATATCCGGCCGCCCGCCGCGCGAGACGATGGCACCGACGTGGTGGTTCTGCGCGGCCGCCGAGGCGACGAGGGCCGCCGCCGCGCCCGTGCTCGCTCCGAACAACCCAATGGGAAGACCGCGGGTGCGCGGGTCGGCGTTCGCCCACTTGATCGCGCTGACCAGCCGGTCGGATAAGAGTGCGATGTCGAACACGTTGGACCTGTCGGCTTCTTCTTCCCGCGTGAGCAGGTCGAACAGAAGTGTCGCGAAGCCGGTTTCGCCGAGCGCCTCGGCGACGTAGGTGTTGCGGGGGCTCTTGCGGCTCGATCCGCTGCCATGCGCGAATATCACCAACCCATGCGCCTGTGCGGGGATGCGCAGGTCGCCGGGCAGGCCAGGCGGCTCAATGACGACGCTCTCCTCGCTCAGCCGGCGTAATCGGGAAGGGGCTTCGGTATTCGTTATCATTCGCCTTCTCCCTGCTGTTGAAAGATTGTGTATTCCCGGAGATAGGCTTGTCGTTGATCGTCATCAATTGCGTACGATCCGGCCGTTACAGGCCGTCGGATTGATGGTTATCAAAGACCTGCGGCCTGTGTGGCGTAAGCTCATCGCATGCGTATCTTTGCACTGGAAGGTTCCCAGGTCCTGGGCGGTGCGGTCGCCGGCGCGCTCGAGCATACCATCGAGCCGCACGAGGAACGGGATTTCGAGGACGGCGAACACAAGGCGCGACCGCTTGTCAGCGTCCGCGACGAGGACGTCTACGTCATTCACAGCCTCAACGGCACGTCGCACGCCTCGGCCAATGACAAGCTCTGCAAGCTCCTGTTCTTCATCGCCGCCTGCAAGGAGAACGGAGCGGCGCGCGTCACCGCGATAACGCCTTACCTCGCCTATGCGCGCAAGGACCGGCAGACGAAAGCCCGCGATCCCGTCACCAGCCGCTATGTCGCGCAGCTTTTCGAGGCGGTGGGCGTGGATCGCGTGGTGGTGCTCGACGTGCACAATCTGCAGGCGTTCCAGAATGCCTTTCGCTGCCAGACCATTCATCTCGACACGCGCCGCCTGTTTTCCTCGATAATCGCCGAAATGACGCGCGGCCAGCCCGTCGCCATCGTCTCGCCGGATGGCGGCGGCGTGAAGCGTGCGCAACTGCTCAAGGACATCTACGAGGCCGAGACCGGGGCGAGCGCCGGCTTCGGCTTCATGGAGAAACGGCGCAGCCGCGGCGTCGTGTCCGGCACGCTCTTCGCCGGCGATGTCGCCGATGCGTCCGTGTTCATCGTCGACGACATGATCGGCTCGGGCGGCACCATGATGCGTGCCGCCGAAGCCTGCCGCGAGCGCGGCGCGATACGGGTCCATGCACTTGCGGCGCACGGACTGTTTGGCGCGGGCAGCGCCGAATTCCTCGACAGCACGGCCATCGACGGGATCGTCGTCACCGACAGCATCGACTCCGCCCTTCAGGTTCAGGCCAGCGCACCCAAACTGCGGGTGGTTTCGGTCGCGCCGCTGATCGCCAAGGCGATCAGGTGTCTGCGTGGGACGGGCGCGATTTCCTATCTTCTCGGGATGGAAGATTGACGGCCTCGCGCTCGGCCAGCGCGAGATACCCCAAGGCCTGCGGCTTCCATTCGTCCCGCCTGCGGACGTCGTCTTCCAGCAGGTGCGCGGCACACAGCCGGGCGCGGAGAAGGGCGCGGAACGTGCCGTAAAGCGCCATCACATCAGGCTCGGGCCGGTGGCCGATACCACGATCGACGATCTCCAGAAGGGCAGGGCGGATCCACGCAGCGCCGAGCATCTCGCATTCAATCCCGAGATAGTTCACCTCGTCGAACGGATCGACGATGCGCATGTCCCGGTTGAATTCGAGGCAGTCGATGATCTTCGGGTCGTGGTTGAGGCAGACATGTTCCGGGCGGAGATCGCCGTGGCCCTCGCGCATACACCCGCTTGCGATGCGCGCTTCCAGCTTCGGCCGGAAAAGGTCGATGGCCCGGTCCAGCGCATCGAGCAGCGGTTGTGCGCTTTCGACAAGACCGAGTTCCGGCACTTCCAGCACGGACCGGTTGATCGGCTGTTCGCGGCGGAGATGGTCCAGGTAGGCCTGGCCGCATTCCGTCTCCGGAGGAAGCGAGGCGTAGAAGCTCGCCAGCAGGCCGCCGAGCGGCTCGATGTCCGCTTGCGAACAGCGGCCGTCCAGGATGCGCCGGTCCAGCATGTCCGCCTCGGGCAGCCGCTTCATGTGTACGAGCCAGTCGATGACCTCGCCCGCACCGTTCAGGCTCAGCTTGCCGCGCGCCTTGCGGTGTAGCGGGACGATCCCGAGATAGACATCGGCGGCCAGCCGTCTGTTCAGGCGCACTTCCACCTCGCAGTTGCGCCGCCGTTTCTCCACCGTGCCGAAATCGAGATACGGGTAGGTAACCGGCTTCTTGAGCTTGTAGACCTCCACTTCGGTCAGGAACACCCACGACATATGGGTCTCGCGCACCTCGACATGCCGCACATCCGGGCCGTAAGCCTCGGGCTCGCTCAGGAACGCGACCTTTTCCGCCAGTTCGCTCATGCGTGGCCTCCGCGGAAGAGCTTACATTCGCCGGCCGACCGGCGTCATGCCTTGATGCCGTGGACGTAGGGAATTGGTTACGCATTCGGTCAGTCGGCCAGCGCGACCCCGTCGCGGCGCGGATCGGCGCCGCCTTCCATGTGTTCGTCGCGCCGCACGATGACGTGCAGGCCGGAAGTCATCGGTGCTTTTCGCAGGTTATGCCCCATGCCGCGCAGCCGCTCCGCCTGTGCCGACCAGTCCTGCCCGCGCTCCAGTTCCAGCGGGCCGCCTAGGTTGGCGAAATTCGGCAGGGCGGCGGCTTCCTGCGCGTCAAGGCCCCAGTCGATGACGCCGATCAGCGACTTCAGGACATAGGGGATGATGCGGCTTCCGCCGGGCGATCCGGTGATGATGACGGGTTCGCCGTCGTCGAAGGCGATCGTCGGTGCCATGGAGCTGCGTGGGCGCTTGCCGGCTTCGACACGGTTGGCGACGGGGCGGCCATCGCCGTCGGCCGGGCGGAACGAGAAATCGGTGAGCTGGTTGTTGAGCAGGAAGCCGCGCACCATCAGGCCCGAGCCGAAGGCGCGCTCGATGGACGAGGTCATCGAGACGACATTGCCCTCGGCATCGATGGCCGAGATATGGCTGGTGCCGGGCTGCTCCGGCTGGTGTGACACGCCATAAATGCCTTCGCGGCCCGGCGGGTCGCCCGGCTCGGCCCGGTCCATCGTCTGGTGCGGCGAAATTAGTTGGCTGCGCGCGCGCAGATAGTCGCGGTCGATCAGCCCCTTCGGCACATGAACGAAATCGGAATCGGCCATGTAATTCCCGCGGTCGGCATAGGCGAGCTTTTCGGCCTCGGCGATCAGGTGGAGCGCCCGCGCGTTGAGCGGTTTTTCGCCGAGATCGAAGCGCTCCAGCATCATCAGTACCTGCAGGGTGGTGAGCCCGCCGGAACTGGGCGGCCCCATGCCGCAGACGCGATACGCCCGATAAGGCCCGCAGACCGGCCTGCGCGCCTTGGCGCGGTAGCCGGACAGATCCGCAAGCGTCATATCGCCGGGATTGCGGTGAGCCGAGCGCACCGTCTTGACGATATCCCGCGCCAGCGCGCCGGTGTAAAAGGCATCGGCCCCGCTTTCGGCGATCCGGCGGAAGGTTTCGGCCAGTGTGGGGTTGCGCAGGCGGTGGCCGGGGGGATGCGGTTCGCCCGCATCATCGAGGAAATAGCGCCGCGCCTGGGGGCCGAGCCGCTCCGCGCCGCGCTTCAGCAGGCCGTTCAGCCGCGCCGTCACGTCAAAGCCGCTCTCCGCGGCATCGATCGCCGGGTCGAGCAGCCCGGCCCAGTCCAGCCGGCCGTGCGCGCGGTGCGCCATCTCCAGCATGCGCAACAGCCCCGGCACGCCGACGGCCAGCCCGCCCGTGCTCGCCGCGCCGAAGGGCAGCCGCGCGCTGTCTTCATCGAGAAAACGTTCCGGCGTCGCCGCGCGCGGCGCGACCTCGCGCCCATCGTAAGCCGTCAGCGTCTCCGAGTCGGCATCCCAGTAGAGCAGGAACGCGCCGCCGCCGATGCCCGAGGACTGCGGCTCGACGAGATTGAGCACCATCTGCGCGGCGATGGCCGCATCCATGGCGCCGCCGCCCGCACGCAGCACCTCTCGCCCGGCTTCGGCAGCCAGCGGATGCGCCGCCACGACCATCTGCGTGTCGCCGCCAACGAGCGCCTTCTCCGCTTGGCCGGACGCGGCTTCCGGCTCGGCACGCTGATCCTGCGCGAGAGCCGGGGCGGCTAGGTGCGTGGTGAGAACCGCAACAGCGAACGTCAGCGCGAGACGCACGGGCGTTCGGAACCGCGCGGCCGGCCGTCGCGGTGCCATCGGGCGGCCGTCAGCCGAGGTTCGGCTCGGTCGCCTTGAAGGTCTCCAGCTTGTTGATCGCCTGCCACCAGTTCTGAACATCGGGCCGCCCCATGACACGCTCTGCATCCGGCGTTAAGGAAATATAAAACAGGATGGGGGCGAGGAGATAGTCCGCAAGGCTCGGCCTTTGCCCGGCCAGCCATGGATCATCGCCCTTGATCTCCATCAGCAGGTCGAGCAGCTTGCCCGATTCCTGAAGACAGTTCGCGCGGAAGGTGTCGTCGGGCCCGCCGAGGAAATCGGGAAACAGGTGATAGCCCGCCACGCCGAGGAGGGCAGGGTAGCCGTAGCTGTCGATCAGCCCGATGATCTCGGACATGCGCGCGCGGTCCTTCGCGTTGTCGGGCCGGAGCGGCGGTTCGGGGCGCGTCTCGTCCAAATAGCGGCAGATCGCCTCGGTCTCGCGGATGCGTATGCCGTCGATGTCGAGGACCGGCACCTTGCCGAAAGGATGCCGGGCGAGATGTTCCGGCTGGCGCGGTTCGCCCGCGAGCACGTTCACCGGCACCTGGTCGTATTCGATCCCCTTGTCGGCAAGCACCATCCTGACCGTGCGGACATAGGTCGATCCGTCGAAGCCATACAGCGTCGGCTTGTCCGTCATGTCGTCCTCCCACGTTTCGGGCGGCCGGGCCGCCAGTAGACGATGAGCGCCAGAATTTACCAGCGTCCTCCAGCACCCCGTGCACTGCGCGGAAGTATTCCAGCGCCTGCGGCACGCCGCAATAGATGGCAACGATGTGAATGATTGTCGCGCGGATTTTCTCGGCGCTGACGCCGTTGTTGAGCGCGCCGATCATGGCGAGACTCATCATCGAGGGGGCTGGGTGTCGATGGCGCCGTCGCTCCGCCGAAGCCTGGCAAGGCTGTTCAGGTTCCTGCCAGGATCAAGTCCGAAACCGTTGTATCAACGGTCCATCAAGCTCGGCAGGAAGGTCGCTGTCTCCGGCACGGCGGTGATGATGACTACCGCCAGCAGCAGCAGGAAGAAGAACGGCAGGGCCGACACCGCAATGCGCAGAATATTCTCTCCCGTAAGGCCCTGAATGACGAACAGATTGAAGCCGACCGGCGGTGTGATCTGCGACATCTCCACGACGATGACGAGATAGATGCCGAACCAGATCGGATCGATCCCTGCGGCCTGCACCATGGGCATGATGATCGAGGTCGTCAGCACAATGATGGAAATTCCGTCGAGGAAGCAGCCCAGAATGATGAAGAACACGGTCAGCGCAGCGATCAGCGCATAAGGCGACAGGCCGAGGCTGCCGATCCAGGCGGCCAGATCGCGCGGGATGCCGGTAAAGCCCATCGCCACCGTCAGGAAGGCCGCGCCCGCCAGGATCAGCGCGATCATGCAGGAGGTGACGGTCGCGCTCATCACGCTTTCGGTAAAGGTCGCGCGGCTCAGGCTGCCCGTCGCTAGCGCCAGCAGCAGGGAGAGCAGAACGCCCACGGCGGCCGCGTCGGTCGGCGAGGCGACGCCGGTGTAAATGCTGGCGATGACGCCCACTATGATGCCGAGCACGGGCAGTAGACGACCCGAGGCGCGCAACTTCTCGAAGAAGCGCATATTCATCGGCTCCTGCGGAATCAGGTCCGGTTCGCGCCAGGCCCGGATCATGATGTAGAGCGCGAAAATGGCGACCAGCATCAGACCCGGCAGGATGGCGGCGATGAACAGCCGGGCAATGGATTGTTCCGTGGCCACGCCATAGACGATCAGGATGATGGAGGGCGGAATCAGGAGGCCGAGTGTGGCCGATCCGGCCAGCGTCCCCAGGATCAGCGATTTGGGATAGCCGCGGTCGCTCAGGGCCGGGATGCTCATCTTGCCGATGGTTGCGGCGGTTGCGGCTGACGATCCGCTGACGGCGGCGAATATGGCGCAGCTCATGATATTGACATGCAGGAGCCGTCCCGGCCAGCGCGCGAGCCATGGCGCGAGGCCGGAGAACAGGTCGCGCGAGAGATTGGTGCGCAGCATGATTTCGCCCATCAGGACGAAGAGCGGCAGCGCGGCGAGCGACCAGCTATGGCTGGCGCTCCAGATGGTGGTGGCGAAGACCGGGCCGACGGGGGCGGAAGAAAAGGCCGCCATCGCGAGCGCGCCGACGATGATGAGCGCGAAGGCGACCCAGATGCCGGCTGCAAGAAGAAGGAAGAGCAGGACGACCAGCCCGGCCGCCAGAACAGGCTCAGGCATGGCGTGACCTATTCCAGCGTTCGCGTTTCGGGCAGCGGCACGCCATTGCGCAGGGTCTGGATCAGCAGATCGGCGAAGGCGACCGTCAGGATGGCGAGGCCAAGGGTGACGGGAACTTGCGCGATCCATACCGGGATCGCCAGAATGCCCGGCGACAGATCGTTGAAGACGTAGCTTTGATACGTCATCAGGGCGACATAATAGGTCGCAAGCGCACTGATCACGCCACAGACTGCCAGCGAAACCGCATCGGCAACATAGCGAAAGCCGGGCCCGGCCATGGTGAGGACGAGCGTGACCCGGATATGCCCGCCTCTTTGCAGTGCATAGGCCAGCGCCAGAAAGGACGCCGCCGCCAGCAGATAGCCGGAGATATCCGCATAGGACGGGATCGTCAGGCTGGTCTCGATGATCCGCAGCCGGGTGATGATGTTGAAAAGGATTTGCAGGCCGATCACCCCGCAAATGGCGAGGATCAGCAGCGCCGAAAGCGCGCCGCTGATCGTGTAAAGTCTGTCAAGGACGGCGCGCATTGATGGTCCCCGCCCCCCGGCAAGGGCAGGACGCGGAACGCCGCCACGTCCTGCGAATTTGATTGCGAAGCGGCATCGGATCGAGCCGAAAACCGCATCACCAGCAAGGTTGCTGTCATCCCGTGCGCGATGCGGCGCATCTGTGCCGCTTCGCAGACACGGGATCGACTTCGGACGGGGCATTTCCCTGATCCCGGATCAACGTCGCACCGCTGACGCGCTGCGCCGCGCCCGGGATGACGGATTCCCGACTGTTATTGCGATGCCCTCCGGGCTTTTCGCGGGTGACGCGGTTCCGGCACGATCAGAACACGCTTCAGTTCGTGAAGGCGTCGACCACCTCTTTGGCTTCGTCGCTCGCGCTTTCGTTCCACTCGGCCTGCATATCCGCGCCGATCTTTTTCAGGCCGTCCATGAGTTCATCGGATGGTTCCACGATCGTCATGCCATTGTCAGCCAGGACCTCGGTCTTTGCCTTGCTCTCTTTCATGCTCATCTCCCAGCCGCGCTTCTCCGCGGCCTCGGCGGCATCCTGGATGGCGGCCCGGGTTTCTTCGTCCAGAGAGTCCCAGATATCCTTGTTGATCACGACGATATTCTTCGGGATCCAGGCATTGATCGGTGAGTAATACTGAACATAGTCCCATGCCTTGGAGTTGGCGCCCGTGCTCGGCGAGGTGATCATTGCCTCGACCTGGCCGGTGGTGAAGGCTTGCGGGATGTCCGGCACCTCGACCTGCACCGGGGCCGCGCCCGCCAGATTGGCGAACAACTCCAGCGTCGGGTTATACACGCGGAATTTCAGGCCACGAAGATCATCCACCGTCTTGACCTCGTTCTTGGAATACAGGCCCTGCGGCGGCCAGGGCACGGAATAGAGCGGAACCAGGTTCTGCCGGGCGAGCAAGTCGGTCACGACTGGTTTCTGCAGGTCCCAGAGTTCCTTCGCGTCGTCGTAGCTAATGGCCAGGAAGGGCTGGGAGTCGATGCCGTAAACGGCGTTTTCGTTGGCGATAAGCGACAGGAAAAACTCGCCGATCTGGACTTGTCCGCTGCGCACCGCATTCTTGATCTCGGGATGCTTGAACAAGGAGCCGGCGGAGTGGACGGTGATGTCGATCTTTCCGTCCGTGGCCGCTTTGACCTCTTCAGCGAACGTCTGGATGTTCTGGGTGTGGAAGGTGGCGTCGGGATAAGGCGTCGGCATATCCCAGCTTTCGGCCATCGCCGGTGCAGCCATCAGCGCCATTGCAGCCGCTGCTGTTGCAGCCTTTTTCAAAATGGTGATCATAGGTCGTTCTCTTTCCCTGTGCATTGCTACACTTAAACGAAACATTAACGTTGATCCACCTCGTACAGCGATACCGGTTTGCCAAGTCGGCCCCTGGTGCTCGCTTGCCAGCATCTGGGCTGGACGACTTGCAGCGTAGGCCAGGGCGAATGCCGGCGACAAGACCGTTTCCGATGCAGGACCCTGTCCAGCCCGCTCAGTGCGAGTTCACTCGGCTGACGGCGTGGCGCCGCTCAGCTTGCTGCCGATGGTAAGGGCAATCAGCGCCGGATCGCATTGGCCGGTAAGCTGCGATCTGCTTGTGACACCCGCGGACAAGCTCGAGCCACGGTGGTTGGCGCTCAGGGGCCCGTGGGTGTTGAAGCCTTTTCCGTCAACGAGGACGTAGCCTGTCGCCTCCGCGTACAGGCCGTTACCGCGTGACCTCGTCCACGCGGCATTTGCTGGCCTGGTACAGCAAGACCAGCTCGCCGGCATGATCCATGAAGACGGTCGGACATCCGGTGCAGTCGCGTTTATTGACGGGCCGCCAGCCCTGCCGCGAATGCTGCTGCAACCGGGTTTCGCTGACCCAACGCATTGGCCGGCCCTCGGATTTGAGGCGCTGATACTCGGGCTCATAGCTCGCATCGAACAAATGCCTCATGCGAACAGCATTCGGCTCGCGGCATTCGTTTGATGGTTCAAAGAATAATGCCCCCAATCCTGCCAAATTGATCATGGCATTTCTCTCTAGACTTATGCGCCATGAGCATATATGTATCACAATATAGTCAAAAATTCCGTAGATGAACTGCAACAATTTTAGATAACTTGTAAGATAAAGGTATCCACTTATATGGACGCAATATCCGAGGATCAGATCCCAAGCGAAATCTCGATATGACGGTTCGGAACGGATGCACGCTCTCCGGTGCGGGAGATCTG
This sequence comes from Dichotomicrobium sp., assembly GCA_046543175.1. GTDB lineage: Bacteria > Pseudomonadota > Alphaproteobacteria > Rhizobiales > Rhodomicrobiaceae > Dichotomicrobium. Next base: position 27,423 of record JBKGZY010000001.1, on the reverse strand, counting down.
CGCTTTTGAAGCGCAACCCGAGCGAAGTGACGCATCGGGCCCATGAGAATACTGCCATCTTATCCGGCGAAGCGGCTTTGGCCCGGTAGCCGCATCCGCGACTCGATCAGCCGCAAGATCACTGTTAGCGTCCCGGCCAGAAGCAGATAGAGCACGATAGCGTAGAGAAAAATCTCAAGGCTGTAGGTGCGCGCGAAGATCGTTCGGGTCTGCCCCATGAGATCGAGGACGGTAATCGTCGAGACAAGCGCGCTGCACTTCATCAGCAGGATGACTTCATTTGAATAGGCTGGCCACGCGATGCGCAACGCCTGAGGTAGTGCGATGCGGCGCATCACCGTCCACCAGTCCATGCCCGCCGCCGTGGCCGCTTCAAGCTGACCGCGCGGGACATTGACGATCCCGCCGCGGAAGATTTCGGCGGAATAGGCGGCTGTATTGATCGTCAGCACCATGAGCCCGACCGTATAGCCGTCGCGGAACAGCGGCCAGAGGGGCCCCAGCCCGTCAGCACCGAGCGCGCCGAGGCCATAGTAAAACACCCAAAGCTGGACCAGCACCGGCGTGCCGCGAAAGACATAAATATACGCACCGGCAATGAAACCGAGAATCGCGACGCCCGATGTGCGAGCGAGCGCGACTGCGATCGCGATGACGAAGCCCATCAGTGTAGACAGCACCAGCAACTCGATGCTGACGAAAAATCCGTCGAAAAAACGCGGGCAGAACTCGGCGAACATCTCGGGCGATACGGGCCTTACACCCGCGCAAAGCGTATCGGAAAGCCAGAACTTGCCGTCGAGATAAGAACGGAGAAACGCGTCCATCCTCACGCCCTCGCGATACCGCGCTGCGAACGCCGCTCAAGCCGCTGGCGCATGATGTCGGACAGCCCCGTCAACACCAGGTAGAGCGCTCCGGCGGCCAGATAGAAGGTCAGCGGCGCGCGCGTGACTTCACTGGCGATTTTTGCCTGGCGTAACAGGTCGTCCACGGCAATGACGGCCGCCAGCGAGGTATCCTTGAGCAAAACCATCCAGAGATTGCCGAGACCGGGAATTGCGAAACGCCACATTTGCGGCAGGCGGACGCGGTTGAAGACTTGCCAGCCGGACATGCCGCAGGCGATGGCTGCCTCGATCTGTCCACGCGGTACCGCCAGATAGGCACCGCGAAACACCTCGGCGGCATAGGCGCAGAAAATCCCCGCCAATCCGATCATGGCGGCGAGAAAGGGTGGCATCTCGAAGTTTCCCGATACGCCGATCATGCCCAGCAATGAGCGGATCGCGCGTTCGCTGCCGAAATAGACCAGCAACAGGATCAGAAATTCCGGCGTTGCCCGGATGAAGGCGGTGTAGCCCTCCGCTACGGCGCGCAGAACCGCGAACCGCGACAGCTTTGCCCCGGCAAGCAGAAGCCCGAGGATCAAGCCTATGGCCAGCGCCGATAGCGCGAGCTGCAGGGTGACCAGACAGCCGGCCAAAAGTTCATCGCCCCAGCCGGTGTCGCCGAAGCTCAGAAGGCCCAAGTCAATGATGCCGAGATTCATTGGCGCAAATAGCAAGAATTCATAGCAAAATGCCGCGCGGAGATCCGCGCGGCATTGGTGTTATCTTCCCATCGCTGAACAACGCGATCAGTAAATGTCGAAGGGGAAATACTTCTCGTTGATCTCCGCGTACTTGCCGCTGTCGCGGATCGCTTTCAGCGCCTCGTTGAACTTGTCGCGCAGTTCATCGTCGCCCTCACGCACGGCGATGGCGATCTTGTCGTCGATATCGATCCGCTCGCCGACAAATTCATAGCCGTCCTTGTCCTTCATCCAGTCGTAGGCAGGGTAGACGTCGGAGATCAGCGCATCGAGGCGGCCCGCTTCGAGATCGCTGTATGCGGCGGTCTGCGTGTCATAGAGGTTGACCGTGGAGGCACGGCCGAGATTGTCCTCGGCCCAGCCCGCGGCGATGGTGGCGCGTTGGGCCCCGACCGTCTTGCCAGTCAGGTCGTCCTGTCCGCCGATACCGCTGTCGGTCTTGGCGACGATGCGCAGATAGTTCGAGTAATAGTGGTTGGTGAAATCGACCTTTTCGTCGCGCTCGGGCGTGATCGACATTGAGGCAACGATGGCGTCGTATTTCTCCGCGACGAGCCCCGGGATGATGCCGTCCCAATCCTGGGCGACGATCTCGCAATCCGCCTGCATCTCCGCACAAAGCGCCTTGGCGATATCGACGTCAAAGCCGATCAACTCACCGCTGGCGTCCTTCATGTTGAACGGCGGATAAGCGCCTTCCGTCGCGATCCTGATCGTGTCCTGTGCCTTCACGCTGGCCAATCCGAATGCCAGTCCAACCACCATCACGGCGGTCGAAGCCAGACCTTTTCCTATGCGCATGTATTAGCCCTCCTGTTTTCAGACACTTTAAAATTGCCAGAAAAATCGGTCATCGGATGACGCTTGAGAGAAACTTCTGACAGGCTTCGGTTTTCGGCGCGCGAAACAGCTCGGAAGGCGCGCCCTCTTCCTCGATCAGGCCCCGGTGCAGAAAGATCACCTTGTTCGAAACCTCGCGTACGAAGCTCATTTCGTGGCTCACGACAAGCATGGTCCGTCCTTCCTCGGCGAGATCGCGCATGACCCTGAGCACCTCGCCGACAAGCTCGGGATCGAGCGCGGAGGTCGGCTCATCGAAAAGCAGGATTTTCGGCTCCATCGCCAGTGCACGGGCGATTGCCGCGCGTTGCTGCTGACCGCCGGAAAGCTGTGAGGGGTAGTTGTCGCGCTTGTCCGCGATGCCAACGCGCTCGAGCAGGGCCTCGGCCTTTTCCCGTGTCTCGGCCCGGCTCGCGCCGAGAACCTGAACGGGCGCTTCCATGACGTTTTCCAGGATCGTCATATGTGCCCAAAGGTTGAAATCCTGGAACACCATTGCGAGCCGGGCGCGCATCAGCCGGACGGCCTTCTTGTCGGTGATGCGCCGATGGGGACGGTCGCCGGAGGACAGCGGCAGGCGGACGCCATCTATCCAGATATCGCCCTTGTCGGGAATGGCGAGGAGATTGATGCAGCGCAGCAGCGTGCTCTTGCCCGATCCGGAAGCGCCGATGAGGGAAACCACCTGGTGCTCCGCCGCCTGAAGCGAGACGCCCTTCAAGACTTCAAGCGAGCCAAACCGTTTATGCACCCGGTCGACATTCAGATACGATTGCTCCAGAGCGCCGGCGGTGCCGACGCAAGGCTGCGGATCCAATACTGGTTCTGGATCAGACACGTGTTTACCTTGACGCAACAACGCTTGACGCTAGCGGCATTCCCGCAGGCTCTGCAAGAGTTTTCCGGGTATTCGCACGCCGGTGCACGCGGCCACGAGCGAGGCGGCAAAACAACAGCAATCGGAACTTCACGGCCGCGATTACGACATCAACGCTGCCCCGGCCTTTCCCCGCAAGCTTCGATCACGCCGCGCTGATGCTCAGTCCTTGACGAACAACTGCCGCGGCACATTGGCGAGGCATTCGGGGTCGGATGCGCCGATAACGATGCTCTCGGTAATTTCGATGCCCCAATCGTCCATCCACAAGCCGGGCATGAAATGAAAGGTCATGTTCTCTTCCAGAACCGTTCTGTCGCCGGTGCGCAGGGACATTGTGCGTTCGCCCCAGTCCGGCGGATAGGACAGGCCGATTGAATAGCCGGTGCGGCTATCCTTGATCAGGCCATATTTCTTCAGGACCGCGAAAAAGGCATTGGCGATGTCTTCACAGCGGTTGCCCGCGCGCGCCATTTCCAGGCCGGCTTCCACGCCTTCAATCATGGCTTTCTCGGCATCGAGGAATGCCTGCGTGGGTTTGCCTAGAAAAAGCGTTCGCGACAGCGGACAGTGATAACGACGGTAGACGCCGGCAATCTCGAAGAATATGCCCTCATCCTTCTTCAGCAGGTCATCCGTCCAGGTCAGATGCGGTGCGGCCGCGTCCTTGCCCGAGGGCAGTAGCGGCACAACGGCCGGATAGTCGCCCCCCGCTGCCACATCAGGATCGTAACGAAGACCGGCATCGTAAATCTCCGAGACGAGATCGCATTTGCGCAAGCCGGGCTCGGCCTTCTCGAGAATGCGCCGGTGCATACGCTCGACAAAGCGGGCGGCGGTTCGCATGTAGCGGAGTTCCTGCTCCGACTTGACCGCGCGTTGCCAGTTCACCAGGCCGGTTACATCGGCGAACCGCGCATTGGGCAGGTGTTTCTGCAGCGAGCCGAAGGCGGCGGCGGAAAACCAGTAATTGTCCATTTCCACGCCGATCCGGAGGTTCGCCCAGCCCCGTTCTTCGATCCGGGCCGAGAGATAATCCATGGGATGACGCTCCGTGGACTGAACGTAGTGGTCCGGATAGGCGATGATATTGGCGTGATCCATGAAGCAGGTGCGCTTGGCTCCGTTGGCATCCTGAGCGCGTCCGAACCACACCGGTTCCCCATTCAGGCCGAGCAGCACGGCCTGGTGCACATAGAATGACCAGCCGTCATAGCCCGTCAGCCAGGCCATGTTCGAGGGATCGGATATGATGACAAGCTCGACGCCTTTGGCCTGCATCGCCTCGCGCGTCTTGGCGATTCTGCGGCTATACTCGTCCAGGGAAAACTTGAGGCTGGGCGTGACCATGAAATCCAATTCGAGCGGACCAGAACACGTTCAGCAAAAGCGGGAGCCACTTTCGCTGGTTGAAACCAGATGCCGAAGCATCACCCACAAAGTTGAGTGACGGCGGCAACGCGACCTAGCTGTCGAAATTGGCTCCCACGCCGGCAGCTTCGGCGCGCTGTCGGGCGAAGGTGGCAATTGCGGTGTCCTGAACGCCGGTGCCGGTAAGATCGCAGATCGTCAGCGCATCGGGCGATGTCCGCCCCGATGCCCGGCCAACGATGATGTCGCCAAGTTCCGGGATGATGGCATCGGGGGCGACGACACCGGCGGCAAGCGCATGGTGGAGTTCTCCTAACAGTTCTGCCTGCGAGCGCCTGTCGGCGATGTAATGATCGGCCCGGGCAAGGCAGGCGGGCTCCAGCTCGTTCTTGTCATGCTGGTCGGAGCCCATCGCTGTGACATGCTGGCCGGGGCGCAGCCAGTCGGCCATGACAAGTGGCGAGGTTGCAGGCGTCGTCGTGACGATCACATCAGCCGAACCGACCGCTGCCGGCAAGTCGGCGTTCGCCGTGACATCGATCCCGAGCGTGGCCGCCATGTCAGCCGCCGTTGCTTGTGCTTTCTCAATGTTCCGTGCCCAGAGCACGGCCCTGCTGATCTGCCGGACCAGCGAAAGCGCCTTGAGTTGGAGCCGGGCCTGCGTTCCGGCACCGACGATGCAGACCGTCCTGGCATCCTCCGGCGCAAGATGGCGGGCAGCGACCGCCCCGGCCGCGGCCGTGCGTATGTCGGTGAGATAGCCATTATCGAGAAGCAGCGCCTCGACCATGCCGGTCTTCGCCGAAAACAGGATCATCAGACCGGACGTGCTCGGCAACCCGATCCTGGGGTTGTCGAAAAAACCCGGCGACACCTTGATCGCGAAGCTTTCGATCCCCGGGACATAGGCCGTCTTGACGTCGACCTCGCCATTATACTCCGCGATCGCCATGGACAGGATGGGCGGCATGACCACCTTGCCGCCGGCGAGGGCCTTGAATGCGCCTTCGACGCAGTCGATGGCCTCGAGATCGAGGTCAATCAGTCCGCGCAATTCGGCTTCGGTCAGAATCTTGATGTTGGGCATTACTCAGTTTTTCTCCCCCGATACATCGACGTCTTCGCCCGATATTATCCGATGGTGCAGATGCATATCGATATTGCCGCCACTGAGAAGCGCCAGAGTGGGGCCGGACGGCCGGACCTTCCCGCTGATCAGCGCAGCCATGCAGACAGCGCCGGCGCCCTCGACGATCTGGCGTTCCCGCCAATAGCCATGGCGAATGCCCTCGGCGATCTCGCGCTCATCGACCAATACGATCTCATCGACGAGGTCGCGCACCATCTGGAACGTGTAGCGGTTGTCGAGTCCGATCCCGCCGCCGAGTGAATCCGCAAGCGTCGGCAGTTCCTCAACGGCGATGGGCCTGCCGGTCTTGAGGCACTCATACATCGCGGCTCCCCGCCTCATGGAGACGCCGACAACGCGAATGTCCGGCTTCTTCGCTTTCAGCGCCGTGGCAACACCGGCAATCAGCCCTCCGCCAGAGACCTGCACCAGGACCGTTTCGGCCTCGGGCATGTCCTCGATGAGTTCGAGGCCGAGCGTGCCCTGGCCGGCGATGATATCGGCATGGTCGAAGGGCGGCAGCATGGTCATGCCCTCCTCGCGCACCAGGCGATCGACTTCCTTCTGCGCTTCATCCTGCGACTTGCCGACGATGCGGACTTCCGCCCCCTGCGCCTTGATGCCATTGATCTTGTTCTGCGGCACGAGTTCCGACATGGCGATGATGCAGCGGATGCCCGCCTCACGGGCGGCGTAAGCCAGGGCCCTGCCGTGATTGCCAGTGGACACGCCGACCACCCCGCGTTCCCGGCTCTCCTGATCCAGGCTGAAAATCGCATTTGCCGCTCCGCGCAGCTTGAAGCTCCCCGTGATCTGCAAGTGTTCGAGCTTGAGATGAACGGGGACGCCGGCCAGTTCGGACAGGCTCAACGAAGGTTCGATCGGCGTTCGGCGAATGGTGCCGGCAATCCGGGTCCGCGCGCGCTCGACATCTGCAAGCTGAATTGGTGTGACGCCGCTCACGCGACCTCCACGGGACGTTTCGGCAGTGCCAGTTCGAACAGGCGGCCATACCCGCCGACAGGTTCATCGAGCCCGGCATGGCGCATCATCGCCCATGCGCTCGCCTGGTTCGACGTGATCACCGCTTTGCCTGTTCGCGCTTCGATCTCGGCAACGACTTCTGCGGACTGCAAGGCGGTGCAGGAGATGAAAAACGCTTCGGTAGCCGGTTCATCGAGCCGCAACACGGCCTCGACCAACGTTTTCCCGGTGATACGCGCCATATCGCGATCGTCCTGGAGGCCGAAGCACTCGAATCGCGCAATGTCAAAGCCGTGGGCATGAAAATAGGCCGCCATAGGCTCGCTTGTTTCGACAAGATAGGGGGTCAGCACGGCAATCCGCTCCGCCTTGAGCGCGGTCAGAGCCAGCCTTGCCGCAGATGTAGGCGTGACAACCGGAACGCCGGGCCGCGCGGCATTAATGGCCGCGGCGACCTCTCGGTCCCCGATGACGACGGACGCCGACGTGCAGCTGAAGCAGATCGCGTCGAGTGCTACGCCCGGCAGAATGAGGTCGGCCGCCGCCTGTAATCGCGGCGCCATTTTCCGCAAGTTTTCGGGTGTCGTGGGATTTTCATAATGGACGCGCGTGGTATGGAGCCCGGCCTTTTCAAGCGGGATGATCCGGGCGAAATCCCGCTCGCTTGTCAGGTCGGTGGCCAGCGCAATGACCCCCAATCTCTTGACGGCGCTAGGGGAGGAATAGTCCACGGCCTGCGGCGAAGGAAAGACCTGCGGCACATTCATATGACCGTGCGCTCCTGAAATTCGACCAGTTTCGAGATCGGAAAACAATTCCCGGAGCATTGCCTTTAGCCCCGGTGGCAACGCGGCCGAGCAAGATGAGCCCAGTCCGGCCGGTTCAAACGACCATCACGGGACACTTCGCCGTGCCTGTTACCTTGTGCGACACGCTGCCGAGCAGATAGTCCTCCATCGAGCCAAGCCCGCGGCCGCCGATCACGATCAGGTCGCAACCATGCTCTTTGGCGAAATTGACGATGCCGCGTGCCACGGGCCCGTTGCGGACAAAGGCGCGTGCGCCGTCGGCGCCGAGTTCCAGTGCACGGGCTTTCGCTGCTTCGGCAACCTCTTTCGCGTGATCCCGCATGGCGTCGTCGATGTTGCCAACATCCTGGGGACGCACCATCGATAGGGAGGCTTCCAGCATCGAATGGTGGCGATAGACAGTGAGGATGCTCAACTCGGCGCCGGTCAGGGCGCGAAGCTCAACCGCCTTTTCCAGCGCCGCCAGCGCGTTCTTCGATCCGTCGACCGGCACGAGGATATGCTTGAACATCCGTCCCTCCCATCACTTCGCGAAGGCCAGGTCGCGCAGGAACAGCGCGATCTGCGGGAAAAAGATCAGCGCCACGGCGACTCCCAACAGGATCACGATGAATGGCGGCGTGCCCCTGATCACCTCGATATAGGGCCGCTTGAACACCGCGATCGCGGTGAAGATGTCGCAGCCGAAGGGCGGGGTAGCCGAGCCGATCGCGACCTGCAGCGTGATGATCGTGCCCACGAGCACCGGATCGAGCCCGACCGCTTCCACGACCGGGGCGAAGATCGGCACGAGAACCAGGATCACGACGATGGGGTCGACGAACATGCAGCCGATAAAGAACGCGATCGAGATCACGAACAGCACGCCGATCTGGCCCATATCGGCGATGCCGACCGCCGAGAGGAGTTGCTGGGGAATCTGGGCAAACGAGATGATCCAGGAGAATGCGGCGCCGGCAGCCACCAGGATGAAGACGACCGCGGTGATCAATCCTGTCGACTTGGCCGTATCATAGATGTCCGCAAATGAGAGCGAGCGGAACACGAGAAATTCGAGTATCAGCGCGTATAGCACGCAGGCGGCCGCCGCCTCGGTGGGGCTGAACACGCCGCCATAGATGCCGCCGATGACGATGACGGGAAAGCCGAGCGGCCAGATCGCCCGGTACATCGCGCTCAGGCGCTCGCCCCAGGTCGCCTTCGGTTCGGTCGGGACATCGTTGCGCACCGCGTATATGACGCTGTAGGCGGCGAACAGCACCAAGATCAGTAGGCCGGGCCCGATCCCCGCGATGAAGAGTTCGGCGATCGAAGTCTTGGAGACCACGCCGTAAATGATCATGCCGATCGAAGGCGGGATCAGGAAGGCGATATCGCTCGCATTCACGATCAGCGCCAGGACGAAGTTGTCCTTGTAGCCGGCCTTGAGCATGCGCGGGCGCAGTGGTCCGCCGATGGCGACCACGGTTGCCTGCGTCGAGCCGGAAACGGCGCCGAACAGCGTGCAGGCCGTCGCCGTCGAGACCGCGAGCCCGCCCTTCACATGCCCCACGAAGCGCATCACCAGGTCGATCAGCCGATCGGCCGAATGCCCACGTGTCATGATATCCGCGGCGAAGATGAACATCGGCACAGCGATCAGCGACGCCGGGCGGATGCCCGCCAGCATCTGCTGGACCATCGTTTCCATCTGCCCCAAGCCGCCCATCATCATGTAGAAGCCGGTAAAGGAGGCCGCGATGAGCGGGATCATCATCGGGAAGCCGAGCAGGAGAAGCACGATCATGATTGAAAATATCGTCGTCGCCATGACGTCGCCCCCTCAGACTTCCTGCTCGTCTTTTTCATACCCCTCCAGGATGTTGGTGGAGAGATAAATGTCTTTCTCGACGATATTCTTGATGACTGTCAGTACGTACTGCGCCCCGGTCAGGAAGAACCCGACTGGCACCCAAAGCAGTGTCCACCATACCGGGATCTGCAGGGCGGGAAGCAGGCGTCCGCGCCCGGCCTGGGAGTCGATATAGCCGATGGAGTACCAGCACAGTGTGAACATGAAGGCGGCGGTGATGGCGGCGATAATGATCATGAGCACCTTGCGCGCCGGGCCGGGCAGCGTGTCGAAAATCGCCGACATCCGGATGTGGCGGCCCTGGCGCGCCGCGTAGCTGATGCCCGCGAAGGTGATCAGGATGATGAGGATGCGGTTCAGCTCCTCAGAAAAGAAGAGGCTGCTTTGGAAGACGAACCGACCGACGACGTTTGCGATGGTGTTCCCCGCCATCAGCAGAACGCCGACGGCGAGCATGACCGCCTCGATACGGGCGATGATGCTGTCGATTGTGCCGAGAAAGCCCGGCAACGACGAAGCGTACGGATCGTATTTTTCTGCCTTGGCCACCACGCACCCCCTGACCGTCCCGAGAAAGGGGCCGGAGGCGGCGCGCGGCCACCTCCGGCGATCGCATCATTTCGCGCAGCTTATTGCTTGGCAGCCTCGAGATCCTTCTTCATCTGCTCGAGGATCGCCTCGCCGCTCTCGCCGGTCATCTCGACGAACTTGGCCTCGACTTCCTTGGCCGCCTCCATGAACGGCTGGCGCTCCTCTTCCGGGAGGACGTTGACCGTGACGTCGGGGTCGGCCTCCTTGATCTTCTGGATCGACTCCTCGTGCAGGCCCTTCTGGTACTCCACGATGTAGTCGAAGGCCGCGTCGGAGGCGTCCTGGATCGCCTGCTGGTCTTCCTCGCTGAGGCCGTCATAGAACTCCTTGTTCGCCATGACACCGGTCGTGAAGTTGTTGTGGCCGATGCATGTGATGACCGGGCTGACCTCGTACATCTTGGTCGACTCGATCCAGAAGGCCGGGTTTTCCTGGCCCTGGATGACGCCGGTCTGCAGCGCGCCATACACCTCGCCCCACGGCAGCGGCGTCGGCGTGGCGCCGAAGGCCTTGTAGCTCTCGACCAGCAGCGGATTGGTCATCACCCGGACCTTCACCTCGTCAAGGTCCGCGGGACTGCTCACCGGCTCCTGCGTCGTCATGCAGACCTCGCCCTCCGGGAACAGCTTGAGGAGTTCGAGCCCCTGTTCGGCATAAAGCTCGGGAAACATCTCGTTGATGGCTTTCGAGTTGCGGAAAAACTCGACGAGCGTCTCGTGGTCCTGCGGCAGCAGGTAAGGCACGAAGAACACCTGCGCCTCGGGAATCAGCGAGCCGGTGAAGCCGGGCGACTGGTCGACGAACTGGAGAATCCCCGACTGCGTCTGCTCCATGATGTCGGCGGACTCACCGAGAGTGCCAAAGGGATAGAGCTGGATGGTGTGATCGGTGTTCGCCTCGATCTCTTCCTTGAACTTCTGGGCGTACTTGCCCTGCACGTCCTCCATCGCCTCCTCGAAGGCGTATTTCCAGTTCGCGGCGTGCGCAACCGTTGCCGTTACTGAGAGCGCAGCAGCAATTGCGATGCCCTTCAGCAGAGTGCCTGTGTTCAATTTCATGCTGAAATCCCCTATATTTCGTGACGCCTTCACACTGTTAAATCGGTGCCGGAACGGACATCCTGACTGCAAGATTTCAATCCGACGATACCCGCTCCACGACATCGACAAGACATGATCCTATACGCATGTGCGGAGACATTCGCATGGGCCATGCGTCAATGTCGCCTATCCCGCAGGGCAAAACCGATCAAGACGCGCCAATTCCCATGCCGAACGATGTCATAATCGCCCTTGCCCCAGAGCAGCTTCGCGGCATTAATCGAGCTTGAAACGGTGACAATTTGGAGTCAAATGCTATATTAAATCATGACAATCCACGAGACGGATTGTCACCTAAATCGCAAGCATGGCCGGTTCGGGCTGGCTTCGTACCAGATGAGCGATCGTCTGCAATCCACGTTCCAGATCGGCCGCGGACTTTGTCCCGAGACATATCCTTACGCCTTGGGAAATAACGGATTCCGACACGGCAAAATGTGATCCCCGCGCGACGGCAACGTTGTGCAGGCGTGCATGTGCCTCGAATATGTCCTCGCGCCAGACCGGCGGCAGAGGCAGCCAGACATGCAGACCGTTCGGGCTCGCGTTGAAGGGGATGTTGGCGAAAATCTCCGCCGCCATTTCGTTTCGGGCGCTCAGCGCCGCTATCTGCCATTCCAGCAGATGCTCCGCAGTTCCATCTGCAATCCAGCGTGACGCGATCTCGGCAAGAATCGGCGTCGCCATCCAGTTGGTCACGAGATGCCGGGTTGCGGCGGCCGAACTGAGCGGTTCCGGGACGACGAGATATCCGAGCCGCAACCCCGGCATGATGCATTTCGTGAAACTGGTGAAGTAGAACGTTCGCTCAGGTGCAAGGGCGGCAATCGGATCCGGCCGTGCAGGCTGGATGGGCCCCCAGGCGTCGTTCTCGATAATCAGGACATTGTATCTACGGGCGATCCGGCACAGCGCCCGGCGCCGGTCCAGCCCCATCATGCTCGCCGTCGCGCTGAGACCGCTCGGCATGACATAGACCGCCTTCACGGAGTGGTTCGCGCAGACGCGGGCAAGGTCGTCCGGAACAACGCCTTCTTCATCGAACTCCAGCCCGATGAGCCGCAGACCGAGATATTGCGCCAGTGGTCTCAGCGTGTGGTGGCTCAATGATTCCGCAACGATCAGATCGCCCGGATTTGCCGCCGTCATCAGGGCAATTGTCATGGCCGAGGTGTTGCCGTTAGTGAGCAGGATCGATTCGCGAGGCGGGCGAACTCCGCATTTCTCAAGCCAGGCAAGGGCTGTATCACCATAGAGATTGTGAATTGTTGAGGGACGGGACGATGTCGCGCTGGTCGGGGATAGATCGCTGCCAAGCTCCGCGAGCACCTTGCGGAGGCAATCCAGATGGATCGTTTCGAGAACGGGTTTCAGGATCGAGCAGTCGATCAGCTCATCATACTGCGTTTGCGGCAGGAACGGCGTTCCGACTTCGCTCTGGCCAGCGCGCACAAACGTTCCCCGGCCCACTTCGCCGGAAATCACCCCACGGCGGATCAACTCTTCGTAGGCGCGGCTTATGGTTTGCACACTGAGCCCGAGCTCATAGGCCAGTTGACGATGCGTCGGCAGGCGGTCCCCGGGTTTCAGTGCGCCCACTTCGATCGCTTGGGTGACCGTATCAGCCAGCGAACGATAGACGGGACGTTTAAGGTCCTGCCGTTGTGGCGGCCATATTGTCATGATTAAATTGTTGTCTTATTCATGACAATTGACAAGGCATTTCAGGGTCAGCATGGTTGCCGCTATGAGCCGGGTGAAACTCGATGACCGCGACATACAGATTCTGTCGGTATTGTCGCGGGAGGGCCGGATTTCCAAAGCTGACCTTGCGAAAAGGGTCAATCTCACCCCCACGCCCTGCTGGCAGCGATTGAAGCGGCTTGAATCGGCCGGTATTGTCCGCGGCTACCATGCGGATGTATCGCTCAGGCATATTGCGCCGCATGTGGCGGTGTTCGTGACGGTGGAGTTGGAAAACCATCGTGCCGAGAGCTTCCAGGCGTTTGAACGTGCCGTTTCTCGATGCGACGAAGTCGTTGCCTGCTGGGCGATCGGCGGCGGCTTCGACTATCTTCTCCAGGTCGTTACCCGCGACATAGACAGCTATCAGCGTCTGATCGACTCCTTGCTGGAACGCGGGCTCGGCCTTGCCCGTTACTTCACCTATGTGGTGACCAAGCCGGTAAAGACCGGCGCGGCCTATCCTTACGAGACGCTGCTGGCCTCTTCGGAGCCGAATTCCTGACCCCATCGCGGAAATGGATGTTTCATCTGCTCGACGGCCCGAATTTGGTGCCTTCGTCTGCCTGTGCCACGTTACGCTAGTCCGCGCGCAGTTGAATCGGGACCGGGGAACGTCCTCGAACGTCTTGTTTTCTGGCATCTACGTCGCCTTCGCGCCGGCTCCCGGCGTCGAACAGCGACAATGAAGGCATCCCCGGATCGAGTGCGAGGACAGGCATTCATCAACAGGAGGAGCGGTCGGTATGAGTGGTGCAACGGATTCGTATGAAAGCGTTCTGCGCAGGATTGCGGATGCGCGTCTGTTTCGGCTGTTTTCCTATATCGACGGCTGCTGGACCGGAGCGGCGGACGGGGCGGCGCTGGCCGTCACGGACCCGGCCAGCGGAACGCTGATCGGTGAAGTGGCCCAACTTTCCGAGAAAGAGAGCGAGGCGGCCGTGGAGGCGGCGCACAAGGCATTCCCCGCTTGGTCCGATATGCTGCCGCAGCAGCGTTCGACGCTCCTGCGCAGGTGGTTCGATCTCATGATCGAACACAAGGAGGACCTGGCTCAGATCATGACGGCCGAACAGGGCAAGCCGATTTCCGAAGCGCGTGGCGAAATAGACTATGCCGCTTCATTCCTGGAATTTTATGCCGAGGAAACGAAACGGCCGAATATCGAGAGCGTTACCTCGCACCTGCCCGATGCCGAGGTCGAAGTCTGGCGCGAACCCGTCGGAATCGCCGCTCTGATTACACCCTGGAATTTCCCCTCGGCGATGCTCACCCGCAAGGCCGCCGCCGCGCTCGCCGCGGGCTGCACGGTTGTCGCCCACCCCTCGCATGAGACCCCGTTTTCCGCGCTGGCGCTCGCGGAACTGGCAGAACGGGCGGGCATACCGGCAGGCGTGTTCAACGTCGTGACCGGACGCGCCTCGACAATCGTTCCTGTGTGGATGGAAGAGCCCAGGGTTCGCGCCGTGAGTTTCACCGGCTCGACCGAAATCGGCAAACTTCTCTACCGGGAAAGTGCCCAGACCGTGAAACACATCATCATGGAACTTGGCGGTCACGCGCCGTTTCTCCTGTTTGCCGACGCGGACTTCGACAATGCCGTCGATGAAGCCATCAAGGCCAAGTTCGCGACCTCGGGACAGGATTGCCTTGCCGCGAACCGCTTCTATGTCGAGCGCTCCGTGTACCCGGAATTCTGCAAGCGTTTTGCCGAACGCACGGCTGCCTTGACAGTCGGCGCCGGGACCGATGATCCCGACATCGGTCCACTGATGAACGAAAAGTCCGTCGCCAAGCAGGAAGAACACGTTGCCGACGCGGTGAACAGGGGCGCCAAGCTGCTTTGCGGAGGCAGACGCCACGCTGCCGGACCGCTGTTCTATGAGCCTACGGTACTGTCAGATGTACCGGACGATGCGCTGATCATGCGGGAGGAGACATTCGGGCCGGTTGCCGCGATTGTCCCGTTCGATACCGAGGACGAGGTGCTCGCGCGCGCCAACGACACCGAATACGGTCTCGTTGCTTATCTGCATACCCAGGATCCCCGCCGCATCTACCGCGCAAGCCGGGCGCTGCAATACGGAATGGTCGCTGTCAATCGCACCAAGGTTACCGGCGCGCCGATCCCGTTTGGCGGCATGAAACAGTCGGGTCTGGGCCGCGAAGGTGCACGGCTCGGCATGGAAGAGTTCATGGACGTCAAATACGTCTGCCGCGACTGGGCATAGCAAATGCGCGGACCCGAATTGCCTCCGGCGTCGGTTTGAAGAGGACGCCGGATCGCGCGGACGGATACGATCGAGAGGAAGCCGGTGGCGACGGCGGGGAAGGAAGCGACGTTTCGCCTTGCCTTGTGACGGCGGCGGGCGTTGCGCTTGAAGCCCTTCAGCGTGCCGACGGCTTTTCGTTTCGGGCGCGGCCTCTATGGAGCCACTTGCGAAGGACGTCGGCTTGCCCTGTTCACTGGTCCCGTGCGGGACAATCCTCAGGACGATACGCCTACCGATCGCACCATGGAGGGCGACGTCTCCGTGATGGCCTGCCGGATGCTGTCTCCGACCACGCTTGCGTTCGCGGCAATCCGGATGCCCGCCGCACTCAACGCGGCAATCTTGCTTTCCACGGTGCCTCCACTGCCGGTCATGAACGCGCCGGCATGTCCCATGCGCTTCTTGTGTGGCGCGTACCGGCCCACGATCAGAGCAAGGATCGGCTTCTCCGGCTTGACGCTGGCCACCAGTTCCGCCACTTCCTCTTCCTCGGTTCCGCCGATCTCGCCGATCAGGACAATTCCATCCGTATCCGGGTCGTCCAGGAACAACTCGACACAGGTCTTCAGGTCGATGCCATGTATCGGGTCGCCGCCAACCCCCACCGTCGTCGACTGTCCGAGCCCGGCCGCTGTTATCTGCGCGACCACCTCGCTCGTCAGCGAGGCAGAACGCGAGGCGACGCCAACATTCCCGCGGCGTGCGCTTACCGAGCTCATGACGCCGATCTGCGCGATGCCGGGTGCCAGAACCCCTTGCGAGTTCGGGCCGACGAGCCGTGTCTGCGAGCCCTCAAGGGCCTGCCGGACACGGATGGTATCCAGAAGCGGCACGCGTTCGGTGACACAAACCACGAGAGTCAACTCCGCCTCGATCGCTTCGATCATCGCATGCGCGGCATTCTCGGGGGGAACAAAGACAATGCTCGCATTCGCGCCCGTTGCCGCCTTGGCTTCGCGCACCGTGTTGAACACAGGAAGATCGAGCGCGGTGGTGCCGCCTTTTCCCGGTGTCACGCCGGCGACGATATTGGTGCCGTAGGCGACCATGCGCTGGGTGTGATAGCGCCCGGCATGGCCGGTCATTCCCTGACATATGACGCGCGTGTCCGGATCGATTAAGATCGCCATCGGAAACTCCCTTATTGCGCCATTGCGACGACGCGTCTGGCGGCATCGGCGATGCTGCTGCCCTCGACGAAGTTGACGCCGAAAGTCTTGAGTCGATCGCGAGCGAAGTTCGCGTTATTTCCCGCCAGGCGTATGACCAGCGGCAATGTCCGCCCGCTTCGGCGCATGGCCACGCCAATACCCTCCGCAACGGTGTCACACGGTTGCATTCCGCCGCCATGCACGTTGAGCAAAACCGCCTTGGCCGCCGGATTGGCCAGCACGAGTTCAAACGCGAATGCGATATCCAGGCTCGTGGCGGTTGTTCGGATGTCCATGAAATTCGCGGGGCGGCCTCCAGCCTCGACCAGGCTGTCGATCGTTGCCAGCGAGAGCCCGGCGCCATTGACCACAATGCCGATATCGCCATCCAGCGTTACGTAATTGGTATGGCGACGGTCGGCCTTATGTTCGGTGGTGTCGCCCTCAATGTTCTCATCGGTCTGGCGCAGCGCCGCAAGATCCGGGTGTCGGAACAACGCGTTATCGTCGATCGTCATCTTGACGTCGACAGCGATCAAGCGTCCGTCAGGCAGAACGGCAAGCGGATTTATCTCGAGCAGCGTCGCGTCAAGTTCGATCGCCGTGTCCGCGAGACATTGCAGCAGGTTGGTGAGCCCGGCATTATCGACGCCTGACGGTGCGATCCGTTCCGCGAGACTGGCAAAGTCGGCAGCGGCGCAGTCATCCGCAATGCGAATCCGGAGACGCTGCAACTCGCCACGATCCCGGACGGCGGTCGGCTCGCTGTCATCGACCATCGAGCTGCTGCCTAGCGCAACGATCTCGCCCGACGCGCGGTCCACGGCGATCGCCACGTAGAACGTTCTCGCCGCGGTGACAGCCTCCTCGATATACACACGACGGACGATTTCGCCGCCCGGGCCAGTCTGGCGCGTCACGAGCGACCGGCCAAGCATCGCTGTCGCGGCCTCCCGCACCTCGGCCAGGCTTCCAGCGAAACGGATACCCCCGCCCGCGAGCCGATCACCGGCGTGAATCTGGGCCTTGACGACGAAACGCTCACAGACCAACTCGCGAGCCGCCTGTTCAGCATCGTCGCTGCTTGCGGCGACACGGCCATTGGCGATCGTTACGCCACGCTCTGCGAGCAATTCCTTCGCACGGAACTCATGCACATCCACGAGTCGTCCTCCTCCCGCATCGTCCGCTCGTTCAGGCCCATCCTAAAGTTCACAGGGTCCACAAGGACATAGCGCTTTCAGAACCACTGTCTTGGCCTATTGGCATACCAAATACCATAGGTCAATGCGGACCTCCTGTCGAGGCAATTTCCGCGGTCGAAACACTATTGCAAATCCCGTGAGCCCGAAGCCTGGCGCCGAACTTGGTATCAAAAAAGGGCGGATTGGGCGGCTGGAGCCGTGGTCCGTCCCAAGGGATTGTCAAGTCTGGTATCCTGGTATACGGTGGACTCGCGGATAGGTGAAACGTGACATTTACCATCCGTCAAAGGAGGACGGCCTTGCTGGCCGGATCCCTTGGCGATCAGCGATAGGCTCATTCAGTCTAACGAAATGACGTCGCGATCGTTCGTTTCCTGGAAGCGCATTCCGCGGTTCCGATAAAAAAAACAGGGAGGAAACAAATGCGAAGCACACGACGCACTGTGCTGGGACTATGCCTCGTGCTGGCGTTCGGCGTAACCGCTCTCGCCGCCCCGCCTCAGGCAAAAGGCTGGGAGCCCGAGCGCGCCATTGAGTTCGTCATCCAGACTTCGCCAGGCGGCGGCTCGGACATCTACACCCGTCTGTGGCTCGGCATCATCGACGAGCTTGACCTTTCTCCGGTGCCGGTCACACCGGTCAACATGCCCGGCGGCGCGGGCGCCGTTGCGCTGACCTATCTGTATCAGCAGGACGGCGATCCTCATTATCTCACTCCGACGCTGAACAGCATCATCACAACGCCGCTGCAGCAGAAGATTCCGGTGATGTATCCGTCGCAGGATCTCACGCCTGTGGCGCAAATGACCACCGATCCCTTCCTGCTGTGGGTTAATCCGGACAGGTACGAAAGCTGGGAGGAGTTCCAGGCCAAGTGCCAGGAGGAACGGCTGACCGCAGTCGGAACCGGCGCCCGTCAGGAAGACGAGATCCAGATCGGCATTCTTGAGGAAGCGGCCGGTTGCGAAGACTTCCGGTACGTGCCGCAGTCGGGCGGCGGCGACGTGGCTTCGCAGGTGGCCGGCGGACACGCCGACTTCAGCGTTAACCAGCCCGCTGAGGGGATGCCGCATTATCCGGAGAGGATGCATCCCATCCTAATGTTCGCCAAGGACCGTCATCCGACATTCCCCGACACCCCAACCCATTGGGAAGCCGAGGTCGGAACCGATAACGATAACGAATACGCCAAGCTTCTCGATCTGGAGACAGGGCTGCATCAGGTGCGCGGTCTGGTTGGCCCGCCCAACATGCCCGAGGAAGCCAAGGAGTGGTATCGCGATCTGTTCCAAAAGGTCTTCGAGTCCGATCGCTGGCAGGATTTCATGAAGAAGAACGGCATGGTGCCGACCTTCCGCGGTCCTGACGGCTACAAGGAGTTTCTCGTCGGCTTTGAGAAAAACCACGTGCGCATGATGCGCGACGTGTATAGCTGGGAGCTCCGCGACGACCTGGTCGAGCACGAGTAGGCCGGAATCGAGAAAGCCGATAGATCAGGCTTCAGACAAGACCGGGGAGGAATAAATATGGCGCCCATCTGGCCATGGCTTCAATACAAGCGGGTAGAAATAGGAATAGCTGTCCTTCTACTTGTGCTGGGCGCCTTCCTCGTTTCCGAGTCGATCGAATTGGGGGCTGGATGGGGCGCAAGCGGTCCAGCCCCCGGCTTCTTTCCCTTTTCTCTTTCTGTACTATTGATCCTCGGGACGCTGGGCGTGTTTGTCCATGTCTATCGCAATCCCGACGAGCGCCCCTTCTTCGAGGTGGCGCAGGAAGTGAAGGACCTTCTCAGCGTCGGTCTGCCGATCGCTGCGGCGACCGCTCTCATTCCCTGGCTCGGCATTTACCTCACCACCGGCCTGTACCTGGCCTTCTTTATGTTCTGGTACGGCCAGTTCCGATGGTACTCGGCGCTGACGGGCGGGATTCTGTTCCCCTTCATTCTCTGGATGTTGCTGCGGGAAGGATTCAACATCTCCATGCCCATGAGCGTGTTCTACCGCACGAACATCTTGCCGTTCTGACCGACGGCCGCCTGCAAACGGGCGACCTCCGGGCCAACGGGAACAACCAACAAAACGAGGACGACGGGAATCGACGATGGAAGCGATAGACCTACTCATGACCGGCATGTGGGCCTTGATGGACCCGAGCCGGCTGGCCTTCGTGCTGCTGGGCGTCGTCCTGGGGCTGCTCGTGGGCGTGTTGCCAGGCGTTGGCGGCACTACCGGCGTCGCCATTCTTCTGCCGATCAGCGTCTTCCTGGAGCCGGTCTCCGCGCTGGTGCTGCTGGCGGGCATCTACTGGGGGGCCATGTATGGCGGTCTCATCACGTCGATCCTGTTCGCGGTACCGGGCAATCCATGGTCCGTCGCCGTCATGTTCGACGGGCGGCCGCTGGCCCTGCAGGGCAAGGCGGGGCTGGCCATGTCGGTGGGCTTCTGCGTGTCCTTCGTGGGCGCAATTATCGCCGCCGTATTGTTCACCTTCTTCGCCGTCCCGTTTGCCGAGATGGCGCTGCGCTTCGGCCCGCCGGAGATGTTCTCGGTGCTGATGATCGCTTTCGGCACGTTCGTCGGCATGGGCGGCCAACCGGCCAAGGCGGTGGTCATGATCGCGGCCGGCTTTCTGCTGTCCACCGTTGGCCTCGACGTGGTCACGGGGGCGCCGCGGCTGACCTTCGACACCATCGCGCTGATGCAGGGATTTCATTTCGTGCCCATCACCATCGGCTTGTTCGGCGTCGGCGAGGTGCTCAGCAACGCGGCCGACCGCTACAAGGTGCAGATCGAGGAGGTCACGCGCGCCGCCAAGCTGGGGCTGCACGACATTACCGCCGGTGTGCGGGCTGTGCTCAGGAATTTCTGGCTGGCGGTGTCCTCGGCGGTGCTCGGCTTCGTGACCGGCGTCCTGCCCGGCGCGGGCGCCACACCGGCCTCTTTTATCGCCTATGGCTTCGCCCAGCGCTTCTCGCGCCATCCGGAACGTTTCGGCAAGGGCGCCGTGGAAGGCGTCGTGGCCCCGGAGGCGGCCAACAACTCCGCCGGAACGGCGGCGATCCTTCCCATGCTGGTGCTCGGCATCCCCGGCTCGCCCACCGCCGCGATCCTGATGGCCGGCGTCTTTATGTGGGGATTCGTGCCGGGGCCGCGCCTGTTCGTCGACGAACCCGAGTTCGTCTGGGCCTTCATCGCCAGCCTTTATCTGGCGAATGTGGCGGCGCTCGTCATCTGCCTCACCGCCACGCCGCTTCTGGCGATGATGCTGCGTACGCCCTATGCGATCATGGCGCCGGTCATCATCGTCTTCTGCTTCGTCGGCGCCTACGCCATCCAGAACTCGCTGCTCGATGTCTGGTACGTGCTCATCTTCGGCATCCTGGGCTTCATTCTACGACGACTTCAGTACCCGCTGGCGCCCCTCGTCGTGGCGCTGGTGCTCGGTTATCCCACCGAGGAGGCGTTGCGGCAGAGCCTCATCATGAGCGACGGATCAATGGCGATCTTCTTCAGCCGTCCCATCTCGTTGGGGCTTCTTCTCGTGGCCATTGCTTTGTTCCTGCTGCCGGTGTTCCGGCTGCTCTGGTACTGGATGCGCAAGCGTCGGCAGGCAGACGCCGTGGAAGCCGGCGAGTAGACGGAGCGAGAAATGCGCAAGACCGTGAAACCGATGGATTTCAGCCATTTTCGGTTGCATGGAATCGCAGCCGTGGTGTATGGTATTCCAGTGAACCAGGCGGCGCGCCCGACCGGCAGGGCCGGGCGCGCCGGCTTTCGGATTCGTCGAGGCGGAACATGGCCGACCTTCAGATCGATATAAAGCCGATCGACGAGACGTTCAGTCTCAGATCCAGAATCTATGAATCGCTCAAGAGCGCGATTCAAAACATGAATATCTACGATGAAGGCGCGGATTTGCGGCTGGACGAGCGCCAGTTGTCGGAAAAGCTCGGTATCAGCCGCACACCGCTTCGCGAGGCGCTCGCACGTCTTGATCAGGAGGGATGGATCAAGATCGTGCCGCGCCGCGGCATCTACATTGTCCGCAAGTCCAAGGCCGAAATCCTCGACATGATTACGGTCTGGGCCGCGCTTGAGAGCATGGCTGCCCGCCTCGCCACCATGAGGGCTTCCGATGAGGAACTGGCCAGCCTCCATCGCTTGGTTGACGACTTCGACACTGACGAGGTTGCGCAGAGGACGGGCGAATATTCAGACGCCAATATTCGGTTTCACCAGGCGATAATCGGCTTCGGCGGATGTTCCCTGATCGCAAAGATCACCAACGGCCTGTTCTTCCACGTGCGCGCCATCCGGCACCGGAC
The DNA here is from genome assembly GCA_046543175.1 of Dichotomicrobium sp. Taxonomy (GTDB): domain Bacteria; phylum Pseudomonadota; class Alphaproteobacteria; order Rhizobiales; family Rhodomicrobiaceae; genus Dichotomicrobium. The sequence continues at coordinate 5,580 of JBKGZY010000001.1, read as the reverse complement.
GATTTTCGAGAATGAACGGGTCAAACGCTCCATTGAGGATCACAAGGAAATCATTGCCGCTCTCGAAGCTCGCGACACGGAACGGGCGGAACGTCTGGTGCGCGAGCACACGCTGAAGCTTCGTGACCATGTCGAACACCATGTCGATCTCGATTGATTGGCCGATGAGCGCTGCTGAACGGGAGGATGCGAAATGTCGGCAATAGCGCAGAGTACGGAATCGGGGGGGGATGGAGCCCGCACCGAGCGCGCGCTGACGGACGGTTTTCATCTTGTCATTGATGCGCTCAAGCTTAATGACATCGATACCATTTACGGCGTGCCGGGCATTCCAATCACCGATCTCGGGCGACTCGCCCAGGCCGAAGGCATGCGCGTGCTCTCCTTCCGGCATGAGCAGAATGCCGGCAATGCAGCCGCGATCGCGGGCTTCCTGACGCAAAAGCCGGGGATCTGCCTGACGGTATCCGCTCCCGGCTTTCTCAACGGCCTGACGGCACTCGCCAATGCCACGACGAACTGCTTCCCGATGATCCTCATCAGCGGCTCTTCCGAGCGCGAGATCGTCGATTTGCAGCAGGGCGATTACGAAGAGATGGACCAGTACGCCGTTGCCAAGCCGTTCTGCAAGGCGGCGTATCGTGTGCTGCACGCCGAGGATATCGGTATCGGCGTGGCCCGGGCCATACGCGCGGCCTGCTCGGGACGGCCGGGCGGGGTCTATCTCGACCTGCCGGCGAAGCTTCTCGGAGAAACGATGGACGCCGAAGCCGGGGCCGCCTCGCTTGTCAAGGTCATCGATCCCGCGCCGCGCCAGATCCCGGCGCCGCAGGCCGTGACGCGCGCACTCGACCTTCTGAAGAGCGCCAAGCGCCCGCTGATCATTCTCGGCAAGGGGGCCGCCTACGCGCAGGCCGATGACGAGATCCGCGCCCTGATCGAGAAATGCGGAATTCCGTACCTGCCGATGAGCATGGCCAAGGGGCTGCTGCCCGACAACCACCCGCAATCCGCCGGCGCGGCGCGCTCACTTGTGCTCAAGGAGTCCGACGTGGTGATGCTGATCGGCGCGCGCCTCAACTGGCTGCTGTCGCACGGCAAGGGCAAGGCATGGGGAGATGAGCCCAAGCGGTTCATCCAGATCGATATCGAGCCCAAGGAAATGGACTCGAATGTCGAGATCGCGGCCCCCCTTGTCGGCGATGTCGGCTCCTGCGTTTCCGCCCTCCTGGATGGCATGGGCGAGAACTGGCAGGCGCCGCCTGCCGAATGGATCACCGCCGTCCGGGAGAAGGTCGAGGGCAATATCGCGAAAATGGCGCCGCGGCTGCGCAACAATAACGTGCCGATGGATTTCCACGGTGCGCTGGGCGCCCTGCGTACGGTCATCAAGGAGCGGCCCGACGCCATTCTCGTCAACGAAGGCGCCAACACGCTGGATTTCGCGCGCGCCGTGATTGACATGTACAAGCCTCGCAAGAGGCTCGATGTCGGTACCTGGGGCGTGATGGGTATCGGTATGGGGTTTGCCGTGGCCGCCGCTGTCGAAACAGGTCAGCCGGTCCTCGCGGTCGTCGGCGACAGCGCCTTCGGCTTCTCCGGCATGGAGATCGAAACGATCTGCCGTTACCAGCTGCCTGTCTGCGTGGTCGTCTTCAACAATAATGGCATCTATCGCGGAACCGATGTCGACCCGACCGGGCGCGATCCCGGTACGACGGTCTTCGTCAAGGACGCCCGCTACGAGAAAATGATGGAAGCCTTCGGCGGCGTCGGCGTCCATGTCACCTCGCCGGATGAACTCAGCCGTGCAGTCAATGAGGCGATGGATGCCGGCACACCGACGCTCATCAATGCCGTCATCGACGAAGCTGCCGGCACAGAAAGCGGCCGCATCGGCAATCTGAATCCGCAAAGCACGATCTCCAAGAATTAACTCGGTTCCAACTGGGCCGACTCCCTGACGATCGGAGGACGCGATGAAAGCCCTGGAAGGCGTAAGAATCCTTGACTTCACCCATGTGCAGTCCGGGCCGACTTGCACCCAGCTCCTGGCGTGGCTGGGGGCGGATGTGATCAAGGTGGAGCGCCCCGGCGTCGGCGATGCCACGCGCAAGCAACTCGTCGACAAACCCGGCGTGGACAGCCTTTATTTCACCATGCTCAATCACAACAAGCGCTCCATCACGCTCGATACCAAGAACGAGACCGGCAAGGAGGTGCTGAGGCGTCTGATCAAGGCCTGCGATGTTCTGGTCGAAAATTTCGCGCCGGGCGCGCTGGACCGCATGGGCTTCGGTTGGGAAGAGATCCAGAGGCTCAATCCGGGCATGATCATGGCGTCGGTGAAAGGCTTCGGCCCCGGTCAGTACGAGGACTGCAAGGTCTATGAGAACGTCGCGCAATGCGCCGGCGGGGCCGCCTCGACCACGGGCTTCCGTGACGGGCCGCCACTGGTGACCGGTGCGCAGATCGGCGATTCCGGCACTGGCCTTCATCTGGCGCTCGGCATCGTGGCGGCGCTGTTCCAGCGGGAGAAGGGTGGGCAGGGCCAGCGCGTGCTCGCGGCCATGCAGGACGGCGTCGTCAATCTCTGCCGTGTCAAGCTGCGCGACCAGCAGCGCCTCGCCGCCGGGCCGCTCACGGAATATTCGCAGTATGGCGAGGGAATTCGCTTCGGCGACGCGGTGCCACGCGCCGGCAACGATTCCGGCGGCGGACAGCCGGGCCGAATTCTCAAATGCAAAGGCTGGGAGACCGACCCGAACGCCTATACCTATTTCATTACCCAGGCCCCGGTGTGGGACAAGATCTGTGACGTGATCGACAAGCCGGAGTGGAAGACGGACCCGGACTATGCCACGCCGGAGGCGCGCTTGCCGCGGCTGAACGAAGTGTTCGATACCATCGAGCAGTGGACCATGACCAAGACCAAGTTCGAGGTCATGGAGATCTGCAATCCGCTGGGCATTCCGGTTGGCCCGATCCTGTCGATGAAGGAGATCGCCGAGGATGAGGGGCTGCGCAGCACCGGCACGATTGTCGAAGTGGATCATCCCGAGCGCGGCAAATATCTCAGCGTCGGCTGTCCCATCAAGCTGTCGGGTAGCGAAGTCGAGGTAAGGCGTTCGCCGCTGCTCGGCGAGCACACGGATGAAATCCTCGCCGATGTCCTCGGCTATTCAAACGAGGAGATCGCCTCGATCCATGCCACGGGAGCAACGCGGCCCCCGCAGCAGAGCGCGGCCGAATAACGGGCCGCCGCGCTGGCGCGTGGTGCCTCGGCATCTTGGAGCCGACTCAATCCGTCGGAAGTCAATGTCAACCGCCAGCAGGGCGGGAGTGGGAGGAACAGATGAGCGATAAATCGGCCGTCCGGAATGTGCTTGATCAGGTCAAGGCGTCGGGACGAACCGCTCTCACGGCGCCTGAAGCCAAGCTTGTCTGCGATGCCTACCGGATTCCGGTGCCGCGCGAAGGGCTGGCCAGGACGGCGGACGAAGCGGCCGAACTGGCCTCGGGAATGGGCTTTCCGGTGGTAATGAAGATCGTTTCGCCGGACATACTGCACAAAACCGATGCGGGCGGTGTCGTGGTCGGCGTCGAAACGGCGGACAGGGCGCGCGCCGCGTTCCAAAGCATTGTCGATAACGCCAAGCGCTACAAGGCCGACGCCGCCATTGAAGGTGTCCAGGTCCAGCAAATGATGCCCTCGGGGGCAACCGAGGTGATCGTCGGTTCGATCACCGACCCCTCCTTCGGCAAGCTCGTCGCCTTCGGACTGGGCGGCATTCTTGTCGAGGTTCTCAAGGACATTACCTTCCAGCTCGCCCCCGCCGCCAGGGAAGACGCGGAATCCATGCTGGACCGGCTCAAGGCGTCCGAGGTACTCAAAGGCGTGCGCGGCCAGCCGGGCGTTGACCGCGGCGCGCTGGCGGAGGTCATCGTCAAGGTGTCCGAGCTGGTGACCGACTTCCCCGAGATCGTCGAGGTCGACCTCAACCCGGTCTTCGCGACCGACAGGGGCGCGACGGCGGTCGATGCGCGCATCGTCTGCGACTGGGAGGCTCGCGCGGAACGCTACCGGCCGAAGGAAGAGGAAATCCTGGCGGCGATGAACCGGATCTTCCATCCGAAAGCGGTCGCCGTGATTGGCGCGTCGGAGGCCGAAGGCAAGATCGGCAATTCCGTCATGAGAAACCTGATCAATGGCGGCTATCAGGGCACCATCGTGCCGGTCCATCCGAAGCTTTCATCGGTCTGCGGCGTGCAGACTTACAGTTCGGTGCTCGACTATCCGGGCGAGATTGACGTCGCCGTCTTCGCCGTACCGGCCCATCTTTGCAATGCGGCGATGGAGGAGGTCGGCCGCAAGGGCATCCCCGGCGCGGTGATGATCCCGTCCGGATTTGCCGAAACCGACAATCAGGAGCTTCAGGACGAACTTCTGGCCACCGCGCGCAAGCATAACGTGCGAGTCATGGGGCCGAATATCTACGGCTTCTACTACACGCCGGAAAATCTCTGCGCGACATTCTGCACGCCCTTCGACGTCAAGGGCAAGGCGGCATTGTCGTCGCAATCGGGCGGCGTCGGCATGTCGATCATCGGGTTTGCGCGCTCCACCAAGATGGGAGTCTCGGCCATCGTCGGGCTGGGCAACAAGGCCGATCTCGATGAGGACGACCTGCTCGTCTATTTCGAACAGGATCCGAACACGCAGGCGATCGCCATGCATTGCGAGGACCTCAAGGACGGCCGCGCCTTCGCCGAGGTCGCCAGCCGGGTCTCCAAGAAGAAGCCCGTCATCATGCTCAAGGCAGGCCGCACGTCTTACGGGTCGCGAGCGGCCGCCAGCCACACCGGGGCGTTGGCCGGCAACGACAAGATCTATGACGACGTGCTTCGCGAGGCCGGCGTGATTCGCGCGCCGTCACTGCGCTCGATGCTGGAATACGCGCGCGGCTTGCAGGTCCTGCCGACGCCGAAGGGCGAGAATGTCGTCATCATCACCGGCGCGGGCGGCTCGGGCGTCCTCCTGTCCGACGCCTGCTACGACAACGGTCTGAACCTGATGAAGATGCCGGAGGATCTGGACGCGGCCTTCCGCGAATTCATCCCGCCCTTCGGCGCGGCGGGCAACCCCGTCGACATTACGGGCGGCGAGCCCCCGGTTACGTATCAGAATACTGTCCGGCTGGGCCTCGAAGACGAACGCATTCACGCGCTCATTCTGGGCTACTGGCACACGATCGTGACGCCCCCGATGGTGTTCGCCGACAAGATGATCGAGGTCGTGACCGAGGCCCGTAACAAGGGCATTGACAAGCCGATCGTGGCGTCTCTGGTGGGCGACGTTGAGGTCGAAGAGGCGTGCGACAAGCTCTATGACCACGGTATCGTCGCTTATCCCTATACGACCGAAGTGCCGGTCGAAGTGCTCGGGGCGAAATACAGATGGGCGCGCGCGGCCGGACTTCTTTGAATGGCTTAGCCCTTTCAAAGTGCTGCGAAAGGATGGCTGTTGACGGTTTTGGATCTGAAGCGAGCGGGATTTCCGAAGGGCCGCGTCGTTGAGGA
>JBKGZY010000039.1:0-16339 GCA_046543175.1 Dichotomicrobium sp. | reverse complement strand
TCACGGCCATTTCACGACCGGCGGCATCGACGACAGGATCGCATCGACATTGCCGCCCGTCTTCAGGCCGAAGATCGTGCCGCGGTCATACAGCAGGTTGAACTCGACATAGCGCCCGCGCCGGATGAGCTGCTCATCGCGCTGCGCCTCGCTCCACGGCGTGTGCATGTTGCGCCGGACCAGTTCGGGATAGATGGCGAGGAAGGCGCGCCCGACATCCTGCGTGAAGGCGAAGTCGGCCTCCCAGTCACCGCTGTCGAGGTAATCGTAGAAGATGCCGCCCGTGCCGCGCATCTCGCCGCGGTGCTTCAGGTAGAAATACTCGTCGCACCATGCCTTGTAGCGGTCGTAATCGGCGACTTCGTGCGGCGCGCAGGCCGCGCGCATCGCCGCGTGGAAATCCCGCGTGTCCGGGTCGTCCTGCGTGCGGCGCGCGTCCAGCACGGGCGTCAGGTCCGCTCCGCCGCCGAACCAGCTTTTCGTCGTGACGACGAAGCGCGTGTTCATGTGAACCGCCGGCACGTTCGGATTGTGCAGATGCGCGATCAGCGAGATGCCCGAGGCCCAGAAGCGCGGGTCCTCCGCCGCGCCGGGAATCTGGTCGCGGAACTCCGGCGCGAAGGCGCCGTGTACGGTCGAGGTATGGACACCGACCTTCTCGAAAACGCGGCCCTTCATCATGGACATCACGCCGCCGCCGCCCGGCTCGCCGGTATGGTCGGTGCGATTCCAGGGCGTGCGCGCGAACCGTCCGGCCGGCAGATCGGCGCGCGGCCCTTCGCCAAGCTCGTCTTCAAGCGCCTCGAACGCCGCGCAGACCCGATCGCGCAATTCCTCGAACCACGCGCTGGCCCGCGCGCACCGGCCCTCCAAACCTTCCAAGCGCGTTTCAGGCGCGTCGTGTCGGGTGGCGGGCTGCATGCTCATGGGGTCTCGCTTGGGGTCTCGCTCGCGGGGAAACCGCCGGTCTGTCGCAGGGCTTCACCTAACACCATCGCCGCGGCGACCGCAACGTTGAGCGAGCGCAGGCCCGCGCGCATGGGAACGGTGACGCGCGCGTCGGCGGCCTGATGGACGGTGTCAGGTACGCCAGCGCTTTCCCGGCCCAGCAGCAGGACATCTCGTTCGTGGAAGGCGAAATCGCAATAAGCCGTTCCGGCATAGCGCGTGAGCAGGATGAGCCGCGCATCGCGTGCGCGCATGTCGTCGCGGAACGCCTCGAAGCTGGCATGGCGCTCGATCGCGACATGTTGCAGATAGTCCAGCCCGGCCCGCCGCAGCGCCTTGTCCGACATGTCGAAGCCCGCCGGCGCGATCACGCTGACCGGCACGCCGAGGCAGGCCGCCATTCTGAGCATCGTCCCGGTATTCTGCGCAATATCAGGCTGATAGAGAGCCAGTCTCAGTTGTCCTCTCCACGTTTTGGCGCGCGCATCGCAGCGCCCGTTCCAATCGAATTTTCTCAACATAAACTGTGGTCAATGCGCCACTTTGTCACCGCATTTGACCTAGACTCGCTTCGCTCGGTGACACTATAAGGCGAGGCTGACAAAACGCGGCCCGGACCAGAATGCCCCGGCGCCGCGTCGGAGTGTCATCGAACGAAAAGCGTGCGAAAGGATGGCTCATGGCATCTGCTGCCGACGATCCCAACAGGCGTGATTTCATTCACATCGCGACAAGCGCGTTCCTCGTCATCGGCGGCGCGGCTGCGCTGTGGCCGGCTATCGACCAGATGAACCCGAGTGAGGCGACGCTCGCGGCGGGCACTGTGGACGTCGACATCTCGCCCATCGAGCAGGGCCAGGCGATCACGGTCATGTGGCGCGGCAAGCCGGTCTTCGTGCGCCATCGCACCGACGAGGAAATCGAGGCCGCCAAGGCGGTGGATGTCTCCGACCTGAAGGATCCGCTCGTCAACGCCATGGGCCAGGAGGCCGGGCAGCCGGCGACGGATGAAAACCTCACCAAGTCGGGCCATGAGCGGTGGCTCGTGGTGATCGGCATCTGCACGCATCTCGGCTGCATCCCGAAGGGGCAGAAGTCGAACGCGCCGCGCGGCGATTTTGGCGGCTGGTTCTGCCCCTGCCACGGCTCGCACTACGACACCGCCGGGCGCATCCGCATAGGTCCGGCCCCGCGCAATCTCGAATTGCCGCTTTATTCCTTCACGTCCGATACGACGATTCAGCTCGGTTAAGGACTTTTCCATGAAGCCCGAGACGACCTACAAGCCGAATTCGGCATTTGAGCGCTGGCTGGACGAGCGCCTTCCGCTTCCGCGCCTGCTGCACGACCAGATCCTCGCTTTCCCGACGCCGCGCAACCTGACCTATATGTGGACGTTCGGCGGCATCCTGACATTCGTGCTCGTCGTGCAGATCCTGACCGGCGTGATCACCGCAATGCACTACGTGCCGAGCGCCTCGATGGCGTTCGAGTCGGTCGAGAACCTGATGCGCGAGGTGAATTACGGCTGGCTGATGCGCTACACGCACGCCGTCGGGGCGTCGATGTTCTTCGTCGCGGTCTATATCCACATTTTCCGCGGTCTGTATTACGGGTCGTACAAGGCACCGCGGGAAGTCCTCTGGATGCTGGGCGTTATCATCCTGATTTTGATGATGGCCACCGCGTTCATGGGCTATTCGCTCCCGTGGGGGCAGATGAGCTACTGGGCGGTGACGGTCATCACCAACCTGTTCTCCTCGCTGGATGCGATCATTCCGGGGCTGGGAACCACCATCGTGCAATGGATCTGGGGCGGCTTCTCCGTCGGCGACCAGACGCTCAATCGTCTGTTCAGCCTGCACTACCTGTTCCCCTTCCTGATCGCGGCGGCCGTCGGCCTGCATATCTGGGCGCTGCACGTGCCGGGCAACAACAACCCGACGGGCGTCTCGGTGAAGGATGTCAAGAAGGACACGGTGCCGTTCTTCCCCTACATCACGGTGAAGGACGGCTTCGCGCTGTCGATCTTCGCGATCATCTTCGCCTATTTCGTCTTCTACATGCCGAACTATCTCGGCCATCCGGACAACTACATCCCCGCCGACCCGCTCGTGACGCCCGCGCATATCGTGCCGGAATGGTACTTCCTGCCGTTCTACGCGATCCTGCGCGCGATCCCGTCGAAGCTCGGCGGTGTCATCGCGATGTTTGGCGCGATCCTGGTGCTGTTCTTCATTCCCTGGCTCGACACCTCGCGCGTGCGCTCGGCCCGCTACCGGCCGCTGTTCCGCCCGTTCTTCTGGCTGTTCGTGTTCACCTGCCTCGCGCTCGGCTATCTCGGCGCCAAGCCGCCGGAGGGCGGTTACGTCATCGCCGCGCGGTTCTTCACGGCGTACTACTTCATCTTCTTCCTGCTGATCATGCCGGTTATCGGCATCATCGAGCGGCCGAAGCAGCGGCCATCGAGCATCAGCGAGAGCCTGGGCGGGTCGCGCATGGGCCGCGGGGCGGAGCCAGCCGCCGCGCCCGCCGCGCCGGAAAAACGATAGACGACGGGGAGACGACGGCCATGACCATTCGCCTTGCGCGCCTTGTATCGCCTGCCCGGATCGGGCTTGCCGCCGCGGCGTTGATCCTCGCCGGCGCTGCGTCGCATCATGTTCATGCAGCTGAAGGAGGGGCCGCTATCGAGAAGCAGGACTGGACCTTCGCCGGGCCGTTCGGGTTCTACGACGAGGACCAGCTGCGCCGGGGCTTCAAGGTGTATCAGCAGGTCTGCTCCTCATGCCACGGCATGCGCTTCCTGAAATACCGCGACCTGACGGACCCGGACGGCCCCAACCTGCCCGAAGCGCAGGCGGAGGCGATCGCGTCGCAGTACGAGGTGACCGACGGCCCCAACGACCAGGGCGAAATGTATGAGCGCCCGGCCACGCTTCAGGACTCGTTCGTCGACCCCTATCGCAACGAGAAGGAAGCCGCGCTGGCGAACAATGGCGTCGTGCCGCCCGACCTGTCCCTGATGGCCGAGGCGCGGGGCGTCAGCCGCGATGTCGCGTGGTACATGTCGCCCGTGGTGATTGCCGAGGACCTGCTGACCATGTACGCCGAGCAGGGGCCGGATTATCTTTATGCGCTCCTGACGGGCTACCGCGAGCCGCCGGAGGGCGAAGACGTGCCGGCCGGCTCGCATTACAACGTTGCGTTCCCCGGCCAGCAGATCGCGATGCCCCAGCCGATTCATTCTGATGCCGTCGAGTACCCGGAGGGCACGCCGACGACGGTGGAGCAATACTCCAAGGATGTGTCGGCGTTTCTGATGTGGGCGGCGGAACCGACGCTGGAAGAACGCAAGCAGATCGGCGCGAAGGTGATGCTCTATCTCATCATTCTCGCTGTCCTGCTCTACATGTCCAAGCGACTGCTCTGGAAGCGCCTCAAGCACTGAATTCGTGACTTGAATCCGCGCCAATCCCGGCTCATGGCCGGGACAGGCGGCGCCGGGTGCTCCGCTACCCCCTGGTGTCCAAAAACTCCCACCGCGTGCTTGGCGAACAGGCCAGTGCTACGCGGTGCCCTGCCGGCGCAGCCTTAGCCGCTGGGCCTTGGCGAGCGTCGCCATCTTGCGCAGCCGCTCCTCCGGCAGCCGCATGGCCAGCCGCACCCAGCGCTCGCCGATGTCTTCCATTTCCGCGCGCGAGACCGGGTGAGAGATCCGGCGGGCCTCGAACACGCTGAACACGGCATCGAACCGCTCGGACATCCAGGCGAGCCACCGGTCCATTGCCACGATACCCTCTCCGTCTTCGGCGATGGCGTTGACCAGTTCGAGATCGTGCAGCTGCCGCGCGCTGAATACCGGGCTTTCGAGGATCGCACGCTCGGCGCGGGCCTGCCCCAACCGCCGGGAGAGGAAGGTATAGGCACCCATCCCCGGAAACAGCCCATAGCTCATCTCCGGCAAGGCAAAGCGCGCGCCCTCTTCCGCGACAATCACGTCGCAGGCCAGCGCCGCCTCGAAGCCACCGCCCAGCGCGTCGCCGCAGACCAGCGCGGTCGTCACCATGCCCGCCTCGCAGGCGTGGTAGTTGCGGTAGCAGATGTCGATGCTGGACATGGCGTAATCGCGCAGCGCGTTCTCGTCGCCCGCCTTGACGCAGGACACGAAATACTGAAGATCACCGCCGAGATTGAAGACGCCGGACGTGCGGGAGGCCAGCACGGTGAACCGCGCGGCGAGCGCTGCGTCGCGCGGGCTTTCCCGGTGAAATGTCCGCAACGCGCGCTGCACCGCCTGAATGTCCTTGAGCATTTGTGGCGTATAGGACGGACGCTCGTGAGGGGCCTGGAAGCCCCATACCGCGCGTGTTGCCGGATCGTATTCCAGTTCCAGTTCGCGCAGATCGAGCGCCTGCAAACGCGCAGCCAGGCGCGCCGCGGCGGCTCTCCGCGCCTCGCCCGGTTCCTGGAAATCCAGTTCCGGCTGCCGGGCCGCGGTATCCGATGACCGCGGCGGACGCGGGAAGCGGATCGCTTCGGCGCTGAACTTGGAAAAGGCCTCGCGGTCGAAGCGGATTGTCGAAGCGGGGTTCGATTCACCTTGCACGAGATGTAGGGGACGTCTCATCAGCGTGTTCATACTCCGTTAACCTTACACAACTCGGAGTAGCACGTCTGAGCGACGACAGCCAGCCATTTGGCGCATAGCCGGTCACGGTCACACGCAGATGCGACGCTGTTTATTAATATTCAAGAAAATTTTTCGGCGATATTGTCTGAATTTGTTGTGACGAAATCAGGTGAATATTAACGACGGCTGGCTAGGCGATCACTTTTGTCGGCTAAAAAAGTGTATAATCGCGTTCACACGAATTAAATGACCGAGTGGCAATGTATACGGAGCTCCGTAACCACAGATAGACTATGCCGGAAAGCCCTTACATCGCAATCATCGACGATCTTTCGGCGAACCGGGCCTATCTGGAGCGGCTTGCGCGGTCGGTGGAGGATGTGGGGCGTGTCGAGAGCTTCGCGGGCGCGCCCAAGGCGCTGCGCGCTTTTGCCGCAGATCCGCCCGATCTTATCGTCACCGACTTCAATATGCCGGACATGAATGCCGCGCAGTGCCTGACAGCCCTTCGACAGATCAGCGGGCTGGAGGAGACCCCCGTCATGGTAGTCTCCAGCTACGAACAGCGTGACATCCGTTACAAGGCCCTCGAGTGCGGGGCGACCGACTTTCTCGTGACGCCCGTGGACACCATCGAGTTCCGTACGCGCGCACGCAACCTGCTCATGCTCGGTTTGCATCAGAAGCTGCTGCGCAGCCGCATGTTCGCCCTGCAGGACCGGCTTGTCAGCCATCGCCTGCGCTCGCTGAAAACGCTGAAGCGCACGCGCGAGCACATGCTGGGTGTGATCGACTCGGTTCCGGCGATGGTCTACGCCCTCGACGAGGAGGGCACCTGCATATTCGCCAACCAGTACTGTTTCGACTTCGCGGGCCGCAGCGAGTCGGGCAGTCTCTCGGACCTGAGGGAGATGTTCGACAGGGTCGCCGCGACGGGCGTCCTGGAAAAGCTTGCCGAAGGGTCCCCGCAACAGGCCGAACTGACGCTGACCGACGGCGCGGGCCAGGCGCGGGAGTTTCTCGTCGTGGCGCGCAAGACCGCAACGCCCGAAGGCGACGGCGCGACCAACGTCGTCTCCGCGCTCGACGTGTCCAGCATCAAGGCGGCGGAGCTGTCGCTGCGCATCGCCAAGGACGAGGCCGAGGCGGCCAACCGCGCGAAGAGCAACTTCCTCGCCAATATGAGCCATGAACTGCGCACCCCGATGAACGCGATCATCGGGTTCGCGGACATGATGCGCTCCGGGCTGTTCGGCGAAATCCCCAACGACAAATACAACCAGTATCTCGACAGCATCCTGTACAGCGCGCGGCACCTGCTCTCGATCATCAACGGCATTCTCGATTTCGCGCAAATGGAGGCCGGCAAGACGCGGGTCGAGGAGACGGTGTTCTCGCTGCATCACTGCTTGTACCAGGTCTCCGGCATGCTCAACGCCCAGCTCGGCGAGCGGGGCAATGCGCTGTCCGTGCCTGAGGAACCCGATGTGGTGCTGTGGACCGACGAGCAGAAGCTGCGGCAGGTCCTCATCAACATCCTGTCGAACGCCAACAAGTTCACCGAAAACGGCACGATCCGCGTTGAACTGTGCGTCGGTTCAGACAACACGCAGGAGCATTGCGCGCACGCGGATGGCGTCGAAATCCGCATTACCGACACCGGCGCGGGCATGAGCGAAGAACAAATGGGCACGGCCCTGACGAGCTTCGGGGAAATCCTGGAGCAGACATTTGAAGAACCCAAGAGCGGCACGGGCCTGGGCCTGCCGATTTCCGCGGGATTCATGAAGCTGATGGGCGGTACGCTGGATATCGAAAGCGCCAAGGGCGCCGGCACCACCGTGCGCCTGTGGCTGCCGCCGCGCTGTATCGTCAAACAGACCGGCCCGCCGGCCGAAACGGCAGGGGAGGCGCGCCTGCCTTGCCACGCCAGCGCGGACCGCTGACGATGGCGCACACGCCTTCCGCGCGCTTCAATCGCCAATCGCTGCGATCCCCGGCGCGTCTGCGCCGTGCGCTCAACGACGCGCGGCGCGCAGAGCCGCTGGAATTCGAGCAGCTCGTGGTGCGCTACCTGATCGGCGTATTCACCACGAGCTGTGCGATCCTGTCCTGGTATTACAGCGTTCTCGAAGCCTGGCAGGTTCTCGCGCTGAGCATATTCATTCCCGCCGCCTGGCTCGTCGCCGCCGGCTTCATGCTGCATTTCGCCCTGTGGCCGGAGCAGCGCATCGCGCGCCGTACCGCGACCATCGTCTTCGATGCCGTCACGCTTTCCCTGTTCATCCATCTCGGCGGCGCGGCGGCCTCGATCTTCTTTCCGGTCTATCTGTGGGTCATCCTCGGCAACGGCTTCCGTTTCGGCCTGCCTTACATGTACGCCAGCATGGCGGCCAATACGGCGTGCTTCCTCTTCGTCGTGGCGTTCACGCCGCATTGGCGGGCCGAATGGGCGCTTGCCGGCGGCGTGGTCCTGTCGCTCCTGATCATCCCGTTGTATGTCTCGCGGCTGATCCGCGAGTTGCGAAGCGCGATGGCCGAAGCCGAGGCGGCCAACCGCGCCAAGAGCGATTTTCTGGCGACGATGAGCCACGAGCTTCGCACCCCGCTCAATGCCATCATCGGCCTGTCGCAAGTGCTGGACCGTACGGCGCAGAGCCCGCAGGACAAGATGTCCGTGATGTCGATCAGCAGCGCCGCCAACCGCCTCCTGGAGATGGTCGATACGGTCCTGGATTTTCAGAAGGTGGAAAACCACGCGGTGAGGGTATGCAGGGAGCCGCTGGATATCTCTGGCCTGCTTCAGGATGCCGAGGCGCTCCTGCGCCCGCTTGCGCAGCGCAAGCGCCTGAGGCTCCACATCCGTTTTGCCACGCCGATTCCCGCGCAGGTGCTCGGGGACAGGGATCACCTCAAGACGGTCCTGCTCAATCTCGGCAGCAACGCCATCAAGTACACCGAGCAGGGGCGCATCCGGATCACCGTTTCGCATATCGAAGCGAGCACGGGCGCGATGTTGCGCTTCGAAGTGCGCGATACCGGCAAGGGCATCCCCGAAGACGAGCATGACCGCCTGTTCGACCGCTTCGCCCAGACCGCCGGGAGCCGGCGCGGCAGCGAGGGCGGCGTCGGGCTCGGCCTGTCGCTGTGCCGCTCACTGGTCGATTTGATGGGCGGGCGGATCGGATTTTCCAGCCAACCGGGGGCCGGGTCGACGTTCTGGTTCGAGGTGCCCGCCGAAATCGCCGAACAGCCTGCGGCGCCGCCGGACACTGCCTCCGGGGTCGCCCTGCTCCTCGGGCTCGAATACCGCGACAGGCTCGATCAGGCGCTGTCCGCCATCGGCGTCGATACCGGCGATGCCATCTCCAACCCGCGCGATTTCGTCAAGGCGCATGCGACCTCCGGTGATCTCTGGCGCTTCGTCCTCGTCGTCGATGAACCGGAACTCGATGCGCGCGCCATCTCGGACATCCGCCACGTGCTGATGACAGCGGCGATCCCGCCGGCACTGATCGTGACGTCACGCAGCCATGACCTGGCCGAATGGGCCAACGGGCAGCTTCGCGACGCGCCCGAGGTGGACGCCGCCCTCATTGCCACGGTGGCGAAATGGCATGGCCACAAGCCACGCGCGCCCGCCAGCGACGACCAAGCCCGGCCCGCCGTCGCGCCCCTTTCCGTCCTGGTGGCCGATGACAATCCGTTCAATCGCGAGGTGGCCAGGAAACTTCTCAGCCTGGAAGGGCATCATGTCGTGCTGGCCAATACGGGCGAAGAGGCCTTGAACCTTCTCTTACACGGCGGCGTGGACGTGGCGTTTCTCGATATCAACATGCCCGGCGGCGACGGCATCGAGATCTGCAAGGATTACCAGCTCGCCGTCGAGCCGGAGGCGCACATCCCGATCATCGCCATGACGGCGGATATCTCCAAACCGACCCGCGAGACATGCCTGCGCGCGGGCATGGCCGCGGTCCTGCACAAGCCGGTGCAGATCAACGAGTTGCGCGAGACGCTCCGCGCGCATGTGCGCCCAATTGCGCCCGCAGGCGCCACCCGGCGCGGCGATCGGGACACCGCGGAAACGCCGATACTGGATGCGCGCCAGCTTGACGAAATGATCGCGCTGTTCGGTCCGGACGCCTTCCGCGAGGACATGGCGGCGCTGTTCGAGGCCGATTTCGAGCGGCATCTGGACGCCCTTCAGGCGGCCATAAGCAACGGCCACGGTACGGCCGCCCGCGATGCGCTCCATGCGCTGAAAAGCTGCGCGAACACCATCGGCGCGGCGCGCCTGGCGGCCTTGTGCAACGAGAAGCGCGGCGGGGGAACGGTCCCGGATCCCGCGCTGGCAGCGCGCATCGGTTCGGAATACGCGGCTTTCCGACAGGCGCTTTACGCGCATATGGGCGCGGAAGTGCCCGCAGAAGAAGCGGGACGCACCGGCACGCCGCTCAGCCCGGAAGCGATCCAACAGTCCCGCTAACCCGCCTTTTCCCGTCATTCAGACCGACGTCATTCCGCGCGCTGGGCAGCCGAAGGCCGGTGCGAAGCGACGACGCAATCCAGCGACAAGCGCCACATCGCCGGAGTGCTGAGACGCCAGCCGTCGTCCCGGGGGCAGCTCGGCGGTGGTGCGCTGCTGCCCCGGGACCGGCCGCAGTTCGTCTCGCAACGAGCCGGTCCCGTGTCGCGCGGCGTGTCATTTGCCGTTAACGGAATCTTCGATTGCGTGCCGCACCGCGCACGGGATGACGGCGAACCACGCAATGATCGGGTGCGGCGGGATCACTTCGGCCGAGCCGGGTCGCGCCATGATGTGAAGGGGGCGGGCGGAACGCGCGTCAACGCGCACCGGTCACGGGAGGCACCACGCGGGTGTTGGCCGCGCCGGTCGCGCGGTAGCCGGCGGCATCATCGACATCGCTCAGCTCGCCGGCGAAGGCGACGCTCAGGCCGCGCGCCGCCAGATTGGCAAGCGTGTCCGCCCGCGCATGCTTTCCCGACCAGCGCACACTGTCGAACAGGCCGCACGGCATGACGCCCTGCCGCAGCCCGATCAGCCAGTAGCCGCCGTCCGGGGCGGGACCGATCACCGCGTCGTGCCCGCGAAGCGCCTTGAGCGCCGCACCGGTCCGCGCCGCCGTGACACCGGGGATATCGCTGCCGACAATGAGCGCCGGTCCGGGACCCGCCTGCGCGAACACATGCGCCATGCGCGCGCCCAGATCGCCGCCGCCCTGCCCGATGCGCGGCAGATCGCCGGGCCACCAGCGCGCCCACCGCGCCGAATCGGGCGTCACCGCCAGAACCAGCCGCCATCGCGCATCGTCCCGAAGCCGCCGGATGATCGTCGCCGTGTTGTGCCGGTGAAAGCGCACCGCCGCCATCTCGCCGATCTCGCGCGCGAGCCGCGTCTTCACCCGGCCCGGACGCGGCGCCTTGACCATCAGGCAAGCGGTCGCGCGCTCAGCCATAGAGCTTGACGATATAGCGCGGCGGCACGCGGAGGTAATAGAGCGTCAGGCAGGAGAGGTTGCGCAGCATGCGCCCGAAATAGCCGTCGCGCCGGTAGCGCGCCGCGCTCGTTACCGCCCGGCTGCGCAGGAAGCACAGGTCGCGCCGGCCGATCCGTCCGACCAGGTCCACGTCTTCCATGAGCGGCAGATCGCGAAAGCCCCCGAGACTCTCGTAGTGCGCGCGCGCGATCAAGAGCCCCTGATCGCCGTAGGGCAGGCGCAGAAGCGCGCAGCGCAGGGACACCATCGCCTCCAGGTAGCGCGGCCGCGCGCCGCGATCATCCAGCGCGAACCGGAACGCCGCCGCGCGCGGGCGCGGGCTGCGCACCATTTCCTGCATGAAACGCTCGGCTTCGCGGTGCCAGTCATGCTCCAGGACCGTATCGGCATGGAGAAACAGCAGCCAGTCGCCCTTCGCCGCGCGCGCGCCCTCGGCCAGCTGGGCCCCCCGCCCCCTTGCCACGCTCACGAACTTCGCGCCCACGGCATCGGCGATCTGCGGCGTTTCGTCGGTGGAGCCGCCATCGGCGATGATGACCTCCTGAACCACCCCGTCCACCACGCCGGGCACCAGCGCGGCAAGGCTGCGGGCCAGCTCGCCTTCAGAGTTGAAAGTCGGGATCACAACGGAGATCATCACCGCGATGATACGTCTGGCGCCCTGTGCCACAAGGGTTTTCGCGCGGCCAGCACGGATGTTCTTTATTTGTTCCGACGGCCGCGCTAATCTGCGGCCATGACCAAGCGCGCTACACAACCACCTGCCCCGGCCCGGCACGATGCGGAAACCGCCTTTTCCGAGCGCCGTCGCGGGCGCGGCGCCTGTTCCAACGCCGCGGGCCGCTACGAGGGCGAGCGGCGCGACGTGTTCGATGACGGCTGGGAAAGCCTCTGTGAACTGGACGCCTTCAGGACCGAAGTGCGCGAGGAAACCGCGCGCAGCATCATCGCCACGAACGACAGTCCCGATATCGGCTTCGACCAGTCGATCAATGCCTATCGCGGCTGCGAGCACGGCTGCATCTACTGCTTCGCGCGGCCGACCCACTGCCATCTGGGTTATTCGGCGGGCATCGACTTCGAGACCAAGCTGACCGCCAAGGTCAACGCCGCCGAACTGCTGGAAAAGGCGCTCGCCAATCCGCGCTATCAGGTCAAGCCGATCATGCTCGGCACCAACACCGACCCGTATCAGCCGATCGAGCGCGAGCGGCGCATCACCCGCGCGATCCTCGAAGTGCTGGAGCGCGCGCGCCATCCGGTGGGCATCGTCACCAAGTCGGCGCTCGTGACCCGCGATCTCGACATCCTCGCGCCGATGGCCGAGCAGGGTCTGGTGAATGTCGCGATTTCGGTGACGACGCTGGACAACCGGCTGTCGCGGGTCATGGAGCCGCGCGCCAGCGCACCGATGAAACGGCTGGAGGCGATCCGTGCCTTGAGCGAAGCCGGCGTGCCCACCCGCGTCATGGCCGCGCCGATGATCCCCGCGCTCAACGACGCGGAGATGGAGCGGATCATGCAGGCCGCGGCCGGGCGCGGCGCGCAGGCCGCCAGCTATATCCTGTTGCGCCTGCCGCTGGAGGTCGCGCCGCTGTTCCGCGAATGGCTGGCGCAAAACTATCCGGACAGGGCAAGCCGCGTCATGTCGCTCATCCAGGACATGCGCGGCGGCAAGGACTACGATTCCCGCTTCGGCGTGCGCAAGCGCGGCGAAGGCCCCTATGCGCAGGCTCTCGCGGCGCGCTTCGCCATAGCGCGGCGCCGTTTCGGCCTGACGCGGGAGCATCCGCCGCTGCGCACCGGCCTGTTCCGCCCGCCGCGGCCGCGGGATCAGTTCGACCTGTTCGCCGAGCCTTGATGACGCCATCAGAATCGGCATTGCTATGGCCTTGCGGACCGAGCGGGTGGGCGATGCCGGATTTCACGCTGGAAGACGCCGCGAGAGCGGAGCATGGCGGGCTCGTCGCCGGGGTCGACGAGGCGGGGCGCGGTCCGTTGGCCGGCCCGGTCGTCGCGGCGGCGGTGATCCTCGACGAGACAGTCCGGTTCTCCGCTCTCGATGATTCCAAGCGGCTGGCCGAGGATGTGCGCGAGGCGCTCTTCGAGGAGATCTGCGCCAAGGCCGTCGTGAGTGTCGGCATCGCGGATGTGGCGGTGATCGACAGGATCAACATTCTGCAGGCCAGCCTGCTGGCCATGCGCAAGGCCTTCCTGGACCTGCCAACACCTGCCCAATGCGCGCTCATCGACGGCAACCGCGCGCCCGAACTGCCCTGCCCCGCGCGCGAATGCATCGGCGGCGACAGCCAGTCCGTCTCCATCGCCGCCGCCTCCATCGTCGCCAAGGTCACGCGCGATCGCCTGATGACCGCGCTGCACGGCGACTTCCCGGATTACGGCTGGTGTCGCAACAAGGGCTATGCGACGCCGGAGCACACGGCGGCACTGATGCGCCATGGCGTCACGACCCATCACCGCCGTTCCTTCGCGCCGGTGGCGCAGGCACTGGAACAGGGCCGTCCGCCCGCAAGCGGACCGCGCTGACGGTCTCACGCAGGCTGTGCCGGATGGGCCACGCCGCGGCGGGAAAATCCGCCCGCGCTGCGCCACCCGCCGCGGCTTTGGGATGAAACGCGGCGTCCATGCTGCTATTTGCTAAAATACCGCGAAAAATGAAGGTCCGGGCATCATGAGGTTAAGTGCGCCATCGTATCTGATTTTCATTCTTTCGGTTATCCTCGTCGTGCTTGTCATACTGTCCCGGTATTTCGGCGTGATCATCCCGGTGCTCACCCCGATCGTGGACCGCAGCCCGTTCGAGATCATGCTGGTTGCCTGGGCGCTGCTGTTCCTTGGAGTGACCTTCCGGCTTTAGGCGGGAAAGCGCGGCGAGACAGGCGGCGTTCGTGCGGCGGCGTTGTGAGACCCGGCGCTTTGGCTTACGCTTGACTTGACGCTCGGCCCGCCCGCCATCGCCGCGCTGCTGTTATTGAGGCCGGAATCCGTGATGCGCCGCTCTTTAAGGTCCGCCACAGCGCTTGTTACCGCATCCGCAATGGCGCTGACGCTGGTCATCCCGCAGCGCCCGGTGATCGCCCAGTCCCAGGCGCGCCAGGAAGCGATCATCACCGATCGGCCCTCGCCGTCGGAGTGCCGTCAGCTCGACGACGACAGCGTCCGCGCGGCCATCGAATCGATCACGGAGCAGCGCCTGACAGCCGAGCTCAGCGGGCTGAACTATGCCGCGCTGGTGCAGCAGCACTGGGCGGAAACCAGTGTCGAGCGGCGCATCGACGAACAGATCGACACGGCCATCAAAGAAGTCCGCGACGAGACCGACTGGTTCGACCGCGCCTATTCCACCATCAGCAAGTCGCAGGCGGAAGAGTTCGCCGTCGCGGTGGCGGAAAAAACCTATAATTCCGAGGCCTTCCGCAACGCCATGGCCGATCTCACCGGCGCCATCGGCGAGGATATCGGCGGGCGCCTCGAGCGGGCCGCCGCCGACGCCTCCGGCCCGGCCGTGTCCTGCATGCGGCTGGCCCTGGAAGCGCGCTACGGCGGGGCCATCGCCCAGTCCTTCGTGCAGCAGTCGGAGCAGACGCTCGATGTCGCATCGCAGAGCGGCACGCCGGATATCACCACGGGCGATCTCGTGTTTCAGGGCAGCGAGGCGATCGGCGGGCTGCTGCTCGTCATGACCCGGCGGATGATCGCGCGCATGGTCGCGCAGATGGGCCGGCGGCTGGCGGGCGCCATCGCGACGCGCATCGTGTCCTCGTTTACCGGCTTCATCGGCCTTGCGCTGATCGTCAAGGACCTGATCGACGCCGGCAGGGGCGTGTTCCCGCTGATCGAGGAGCGGATGAAGTCCGACGAATCGAAGCAGCTCATCAAGACGGAGATCGCCGAAGCGATTTCGGGCTTCGTCGACGAGAACGTCGAGAGCATCTCGCAGGAAACCGCGTCCAACATGTTCGCCATGTGGCAGTCGTTTCAGGAGCGCTACGACCTGCTGCTGTCGCTGGCCGACAAGAATGCCGCGTTCAAGGAATTCCTGAGCCAACGCGAAGCACAGGAACTGGCGAAGCTGGGCGAGATCGTCGAGCTCGTCGTCGAGCAGGAGGGGGAGGCGGCGGTGTTCCGCCGGCTGGAAGACGGCTCGCTGACGACCGCGCTCGACCAGTTGACGCTGGATGGCGTGGAAATCGCGCGGCAGACACGCTCCCTCGACACCGCGATCGCCTGGTCGAAGCATGCCGGCGAGCGGATCGGCGACGTGCTGAAATTCAACATCTACAGCCGGATCATGCCGGAACAGATTTCGCGCGCCGAACTGGACCGCCTCATCGCGGTGGATGACAGAACCGCTGTCTACCGGCTCGCCGCCCTGCCCGGCAAGGCGCGCGAGCGGCTGCTGTCATTGCCGCCGGCGGAAATCCGCAGCCTCGCGCAGCGCCTCGAGGAAGCGGAGCTTCTGGCACTGTCGCGCTATCAGAACGAGTTGCCGGATGCCGCCTCCCGCGCCCTGCTGGACTCCGTCTCTGCCAATCCGGAGCGCATGGAGAAGTTTGCGCGCCGCGGCGTTCAGGAGGCGGTGCTGACCAGCGCGGACGAGAACGCCGCGGTGGACATGCTGCTGAACCCCGGCGGCACTTTCAGCCTGTTCGGCATGGTCGACAGTTTCGGCAAGGTCCGCGCCGGACAGGTGCAGCCGCGCGTGTTCGTCGAGGCCTATACGTGGACCCTGGCCGTCGCGGCGGCGGCGCTTCTGATCTTCCTGATACTCGTCGCCCGCCTCATCCGGGGCAGGCGGACCACCATCATCGTCGAGGACCGGCACGGTCGGGAAATCGGGCGCGGCAAGGAATGACACTTTACACGGTCGACCGGCTGTCCGGACGGAAGGTGCGCGAAGGCGGGCTGGTCACGGCCTATGCCGTCACTGCCGCCAACATCATCAAGGATGTGCGCGAGAAGATCACCAACACCTTCGGCGGGCGCATGGCGCGCTACGAGATGCTTGTCGAGGAGACGGTCGAGCGCGCGCTGGCGCGGCTGGAGGAGAACGCGCGCGCGCAGGGCTATGACGGCTGCCTCGCGGTGCGGATCAGCCATCCCAGCCTCGTCGAAGGCGGCGTGGAGGTCGTCGTTTACGGCACCGGCTTCAATTTTATCGACGGCCCCCATGCGGGCAATCCGGGGTAATTGTGGCTTTCAGCGAGTCGCCCGG
>JBKGZY010000258.1:0-3437 GCA_046543175.1 Dichotomicrobium sp. | reverse complement strand
CACGCCCCGGCGGCCTTATGACTTATCCTGCTCGCCCGCAGTGTCTTCGGCGCCTTCGGGCACCGCTTCGTCCTCTTCGGCCGGCACCTCGTGGAGCGTGGCCTCGGCCATCAGCTCGCGCGCCTCGTCCACCCAGTTGTCGCGCTCGATCTGGCCGTCGAGCCCCAGCGCGTCATCCACCCTGGCGATGTCCTCGTCGGTAAACGCCGCGATCTGGTGATACTGCATGACACCGAGCTTCCTGAGCCGCGCCTGGATGTCGTTGTCGATGCCGGTGATGCGGGTGAAGTCGTCGGGCTGGCCCTTCGGCCGCGTGAAGCCCTTGAACTTCTTGCCGCCCTGGCCCTCGCGCAGACGCACGTCGCGGCGCTCGGGGATGCGCGCCGCCTTGCCGCGCAGGCCGCGCAGGTAATACAGCTTCGCGCGCCGGACCTTGCCGCGCCGGACGATCTCGATGGATTCGATCAGCGGGGAATAGACCGGGAAGACGCGCTCGACGCCCTCGCCGTAGCTGATCTTGCGCACGGTAAAGCTCTCGTTGAAGCCGCGGCCGCTGCGCGCGATGCACACGCCTTCGTAGGCCTGCACGCGCTCGCGGTTGCCCTCGACGACGCGGACATTGACGCGCACGGTATCGCCGGCCTGGAACTGCGGGATGCGGCGCTTCTGCTCAAGCGCGGCGGCCTGTTCCCGCTCGATGTCCTCGATGATGTTCATGTTTCAAACCCTCTGCCGCAGGCCGCGCGAAACGCGCCGCCGCCACTCACCTTTTCGCCATCTCGTGGGAAATTCGCAGACGGTGATAAAACACTTTCAGCCGGTTGTCGATGGGGTTTTGGGCTATTGCGCGCAGACCTTCACCAGCGTTCGGTCAAGTGGAAGGCCGTGGCGGAAAAGCTGGCCCGCCCGCGAAGGCGGGGCATACTGAGTCAGCGGAAGATATTTTGTTTGCCGCCGGCAATCCGAATGCCCGCCGGCGGATTGGATTGGCGTAAAAGACCCGAGCACTTTTGCGAGCACTTGAAGTGACGGGGGATGGGGAATGGCGGTCACCCCCGCATCCGGTCAACGCCCGGCCGGGCCCGAAGCCGAAGACGTGCCGTCGGCCGTATCACTCTCGCCTTCGGCCAGCTCCTCGGCCCACAGTGTCGCGGATGGCGCGGGCTGCGACGGACCGAGGACGTAGTCGCCCTGCTCCTCCGGCGCCGGACGCCGCGTCATGCGGTAAATCGCGAACGCCGCGATACCCAGGTGAATCAGCGCCAGGTAGGCAACAAACCCCTCCGTCCCGAACAGGCTCATCAGCCACCCTGCACCGGATGGTCCCAGGATCGCGCCCGCGCCGAACAGCAGCACGAGCGTCCCGCTTGCCGCCACCATCTGGTCGGGCTCGAGCCAGTCATTGGTGTAGGCAAGAAAAATCGGATAAAGGCTCAGCACCAGCCCGCCCATGAGCGCGCAAGCCGGCAGCAGCGCCAGCAAGGAGACCCCCGCCACCGCGTCCATCGACAAGGCGGCCAGGGCGGCGCCGAGCGCAATGGCAAGGATCACCTTGCGCCGATCGAAAATGTCCGACAGCTTGCCCAGCGGCCATTGCAGCACGACCCCGCCCATGACCAACGAGATCATGAAGACGGAGACCTCTCCAACCGAGAGGCCAAGCCTGCTTGCATAGACCGGCGCCATCCCGAGGATCACGCCCTGGGCGATGCCCGTGGCAAAACAGCCGATTGCGCCGAGCGGTGCCCTGCGGACGAGAAATCGCACGCTGACGGACCGCGGCGTGGAGACGTCCGGCTGGGGCGTGGCGGTCAGCAGGATCGGCACCAGCGCGAACGAAATGACGATCGAGCACAGGATGAACAGGTCGGGCGTCTCGGGCGGCGCGGCGTTGAGCATCCCCTGGCCGGCGGCAAGCCCCAGATAGCCGATGACCCAGTACAATGCCAGTACGCTGCCGCGCAGCCTGTTTGAAACGCTGTGGTTGAGCCAGCTTTCCGTGACCACGTAGAGGCCGGCGAAGCTGAGGCCGGTCACGAAGCGCATCGCCGTCCAGACGCCCGGGGTGACGTAGAGGCTGTGTACGAGGATGGCGATCGAGGCGAGGGAGGCAAGAGCGGCGAAGGTCCTCACATGCCCCACGTTGCGGAGCGATACCGGTGTGAGCATCGAGCCTGCAAGGAAGCCGAGATAGAAGCCGGACATCATCAGGCCGGTGACGCTGTCGCCGAAGCCCTCGGCGTCCGCGCGCAGGCCGAGCAGGCTCGACTGGAGGCCATTGCCTGCCAGCATCGCGCCCATGCCGAACAGCAGCGCCCAGATCCTGAGCGCGGCGGACGCCGTCGTGTCCGGCGGCCCCGGCGCGGCGGTCGTCGTCATATGCCTTCTCCACATCCGCGAGACCACGCCGACATGCCGGCGCCGGAAGCCGCACGGGACGTCCGCAAAACGGCTTGTATTCCTTCTCCCCGCGATCATCTACAGCAACGACCACGGAGGGGCAAAGATGGTATATGTCTGGTTGCTTGTGGGGCTGGTGCTGCTGCTGGGCGGGGCGGAGGCCCTCGTCAAGGGCGCGGCCACCATCGCCACGCGGCTGGGCGTCTCGCCCCTGCTGATCGGGCTCACCCTTGTCGGCTACGGCACGTCCACGCCCGAACTCGTCGCGAGCATCGAGGCGGCCTGGATCGGTTCGCCGGGCATCGCGGTGGGCAACATCGTCGGCAGCAATATCGCCAATGTGCTCCTCATTCTCGGCGCGTCCGCGCTGATCTACCCCGTTGCGACAACCAAGCATGCGTTCCGCCGCGACGGCGTGGTGCTGGTCGTCGCCAGCGCCCTGCTGGTGCTCGTCACGCTGCACGGCGTCCTGAGCGCCTGGACGAGCCTGGGCTTTCTCGCGCTGCTGCTGGCCTACACGATCGTCATGTACATTACCGAAAGACGCTGGCACGCCGGCGCGGACGAACGCGACCCCGACGGCATCGAAGCTGTCACAGGGGCCGGCATGTCGCTGCCCGCCGCGCTCATGTTGGCGGCCGGCGGCCTTGTCGGCGTCGTCATCGGCGCCAGTCTGCTGGTCGGCGCGGCGGTCGAGATCGCGACGCGCTTCGGCGTGTCCGAGACGGTCATCGGCCTGACCCTCGTCGCCGTCGGCACATCGCTGCCCGAACTCGCGACCTCGGTCATGGCGGCCCTGCGCCGTCACGGCGATCTGGCCTTCGGCAATATCGTCGGCAGCAATATCTACAACATTCTCGGCATCCTCGGGATCGCGGGCCTCGTCACCCCCGTGCCGATCCCCGGGGAAATCGCGGCCTTCGATATCTGGGTGATGAGCGCCGCCACGCTCGGCCTGGTCTGGTTCGCCATCACGGACTGGCGGATAACCCGGCTGGAAGGCGCGGTCTTCATGTTCGCCTATGCCGCCTATCTCG
>JBKGZY010000257.1:0-3488 GCA_046543175.1 Dichotomicrobium sp. | reverse complement strand
TGATGCGGGTCACGACGTGCGGCATTGACGACCTGGCCGAATTCATCGGCGCGCAGCGGTTGACGCTGCCGCGCGGCGTCTATGCTCGCCACCTCGTGCAGATCACGGCCGGGACGGCGCGGGCGATCCGCCGGCGCGAGGGCGAGGCGCCGCTCGCGATCGTCGGGCTGTACCGCTGGCCGGCATGGACCGGGCGGCCGAGCGAGGCGTGGTTCATGACCCGCGACCGCGAGGCGCGGGGCTGCATGACGGGCATCTGCGCGGCGTTCCGGCGCTCGCTGCGCGAGGTGGCGCGGGGCCACGGCGCGGCGATCCTGCTGCGCGTGCGGCCGGGCAACCGCGCCGGCGAGGTGATGGCCCGGTTCGCCGGGTTCCGCGCGAGCGCGCTGGTGCTGAACGGCGCGCGCATCTGGATTTACGGAGGCGAACATGTCGGACGTCGTTGAGGGAGTGTTCGGGCCGAGCGACGCGGAAAAGGCGCAGATGCGCCGGCTCCGGGAACAGAAGCGCCGCCAGGACGCGGTGGAGGCCGGGCAGGCGGCGCTGCGCAGCGGCGGGCGCGGCCTGCTGGCCTTCGTGGACGACGAAATGGGCACCTCGCTCGGCGGCGGCGGTGGTCGCCGCACGCGCCGGCGCGGGGCGCTGACCGAGGCCGCCAGGACGATGGGGGGCGCGTCTTGACCGAGACGACGGTGAAGGAGCTGCGCGAGCGCTCGAAGGATGCCTGGCAGCGCAAGATCCACTACGAAAAGCAGCTCCGCGAGATCTACGAATACGGCCTGCCGTTCCGCGACCCGTCCGGCATCCATGCGCTCACCAAGACCCAGGAAGGCGACCAGCGCACCGACAAGATCTTCGACGGCACGATGGCCTCGGCGGCGCTGCGCTTCGCCGGCCGGCTCCAGCGCGACCTCGCGCCGCTGTTCCAGGAGTTCTTCGCGATCGAGGCCGGCCCGCTCGTGCCCGAGGGCGACCAGAAGAAGGAACTGACGGAGGAGTTCCAGCGGATCGGGAAGATGGCCAACGGCGTGCTGTCCTCGGGCAAGTTCCACATGCGCTTTCACGAGATCGCCATGGACCTGTTCGCGGGCACCGGCGCGCTCAACATCAGCGCCGGCGACCAGGCCGAGCCGGCCAAGTTCCGCGCCGCGCCGATCACGGAAATCGCGCTGGAGGAAGACGGGGACGGCGAGATCGACGGCACCGACTGGCGCAAGATCTACAAGGCGCGCCAGTTGCGCCGCCGCTGGCCCGACGGCGATTTCTCGCGCCGGCTCAAAGACCTGATGGACAGCAACGGCGAGGCCGAGCTGACCATCCACCAGCACACCTTCTACGAGGCGAGCGAACGGCGCTGGAAGCTGAAGGTGTGGGAAGAAGGGCAGGACCAGCAGGAGCAGTTCTTCGAGGAGACCTACCGCACGCGGCCGTGGATCACGCCGCGGTTCTTCGTGGTGCCGGGCGAGCCCTACGGGCGCGGGCTGGCGCATCTCGGCCTGCCGAGTGCGAAGACGACCAACAAGGCCAGGGAATTGGCGCTGATGGCCGCGGCCTTCGCGGTGATGGGGCTGTGGGCGCGGCGCGACGACGGCACGTTCAACCCCGACACCGCCACCTTCGAGCCGCTGGCCATGTGGCAGGTGGGATCGACGGGCGGCCCGCTCGGCCCGACGCTCCAGCGCCTGGAGGTGCCGCACAACTTCGACATCTCCAGCTTCGTCATCGAGGACGAGCGCCAGCAGATGAAAATGGCGATGATGGACGACGCGCTGCCGCCGATGTCCGGCTCGGTGCGCTCGCCCACCGAGATCGCCGAGCGCATGGCGCAGCTTTCCCAGGACCTCGGCGGCGTCTACGGCCGGCTGACGCTGGAGATCGTCGCGCCGATGGTGCAGCGGGTCATCGACATCCTGGAGCAGATGGGCGCGTTGCAGACCACGCTGACCATCGACCAGCTCGTCACGCAGGTGCGCGTGGTCGCGCCGATCGCCGCGGGCCAGCAGGCCCAGAAGGTGCAGCAGACGACGAGCTGGCTGGAGATGATCGGCATGATCTTCGGCCCGCAGGCGGTGAACATGTTCGCGCGGACCGAGGCCATCGTGCCGGAGCTGGCGCGCTGGCTGGGCGTGGAGGAGCGCTTCATCCGCTCGCAGGAGGAAATCACAAACCTCCAGGAAGCGCTCGCGCAGATGATGGCCCAGCAGCAGGACCAGCCGGAGGGCCAGAACGGTGCACAGGCGGCGAACGGGCGCGATCCGCGCGAGGCGGCGCGCCAGGTGATGAACAGGGGGGCGTCATGAGCGATGTGAACCACCCGATGCACCGCCAGATGATGGACTCGATCCGCAGCGGGTCCTGGCTCGACTTCGACCAGCTCGCCCAGAACGCGGGCCGGCAGAACGAGCAGATGCAGCAGAAGCGTCTCGAGGAGGCGGCGATCGTGCAGGCGGCGCTCGACACGCCGCAGGGGCGAAAGTTCATCGACTGGCTGACGGCGAAGACGTTGCTGCGCCCGCCGTCGCCGGAGGAACAGGGCGCCGCCACGGCGGAGGCCTACGCCATCGCCAAGGCGCGGCGCGAGGGGCAGAACCAGGTGCTGTTCCTGATCATGCAGGCGCTGCATGCGCCGCAGACGCCTGGGCAATAACGGGAGCTGACATGTTTCACTACGAAAATCTATTTCCGATGTTCCGCGACGCGGACGGTTCCGGCGCGGGCGCCGGCGCCGGCGAGGGCGAAGGCGGCGGCGAGGCCGCCGGCACGTCGCTGACCAAGGCCGCGAAGGAGGCCGATGCGGGCGACAAGGGCGGCCAGGACGGCAAGACGGCCAAGCAGGACGGCGCCGGCGATGCCGGTGACAAAAACGCCGATGCGGGCGGCAAAAGCGCCGATCCGGGTGACAAAAGCGCCGATAAGGGCGGCGAGGGCGGCGCGGAGGTTTACTGGCCCGAGGGTCTGCCCGAGAGCCTGGCGGGCTACAAGGGCGAGAACGACCGCGAGACGATCGACAAGCTGACCGCCGCGCTCAAGGACCAGCCGGCCGCCCCGGAGAAGCCGGAGGGCTACCAGCTCGACCTGCCGAAGGAGTTCACCGACAAGTACGGCGACCTGAGCGAGGACGAGGTGCTGCCGATCTGGCGCGAGATCGCCCACAAGCAGGGGATGTCGAACGCGCAGTTCAACGGCGCGATCGCCGAGCTTTACCAGCAGCTCAACGACAAGGGCATCCTGCAGGAGCCGATCGACCCGCAGGCCGAGATGGCCAAGCTCGCGCCCAAGGGCGCCGACCCGGTGCAGGGCAAGGCGCAGGCGGCGCAGCGCATCCGGGCCGTGTCCGACCAGATCGAGGGGCTGGTCTCGCGCGGCGTGCTGAGCCGCGTGGAGGGCAACATCGCCACCTCGCTGGCGGCCGACGCCGCGGGCGTCATGACGCTGGAGAAGCTGCTGGCGCGCGGGGGCGAGCACGGCGCGCAGGGCGGCGGGCGCGA
>JBKGZY010000038.1:0-16559 GCA_046543175.1 Dichotomicrobium sp. | reverse complement strand
GCGCTCAAGGGAGGACGCGTAATATGGACATGAATGCGAACGCCACGCCCGGACAAGCCCCGATGATCGACCCGTTCGGGCGCACGGTCAGCTATCTCCGGGTTTCGGTCACGGACAGGTGCGATTTCCGCTGTGTCTATTGCATGGCGGAGAACATGACATTCCTGCCCAAGAAAGACCTGCTGACGCTGGAAGAACTGGACCGGCTCTGCACCGCCTTCGTCGAGAAGGGCGTGCGCAAGCTGCGCCTGACCGGCGGAGAGCCGCTGGTGCGGCGCAACATCATGTGGCTGATCCGCTCGCTTTCGCGCCATCTGGACAGCGGCGCGCTCGAGGAGATCACGCTGACGACCAACGGCAGCCAGGTGCCCCGCTTCGCCAAGGAGCTTTACGATGCCGGCGTGCGGCGGCTGAATATCTCGATGGATACGCTCGATGCGGAGAAATTCCAGAAGATCACCCGCTGGGGCCGGCTGGAACAGGTGATGGCCGGCATCGACGCCGCGCAGGAAGCCGGGCTGCACGTCAAGATCAACGCCGTCGCGCTCAAGGACGTGAACGAGGACGAGATCGAGGAGATGCTGCGCTGGGCGCATGGCCGCGGCATGGACCTGACGCTGATCGAGACGATGCCGCTGGGCGACATCGACGGCGACCGCACCGACCAGTACCTCCCGCTGTCGACGGTGCGTGCGCGGCTCGCCGCGAAGTTCACGCTCGAGGACATTCCCTACAAGACCGGCGGTCCGGCGCGTTATGTCCAGGTGGCGGAGACCGGCGGCCGGCTCGGCTTCATCACGCCGCTGACGCACAACTTCTGCGAAAGCTGCAACCGCGTGCGCCTGACCTGCACGGGCACGCTCTACATGTGTCTCGGCCAGGAGGACGCCGCCGATCTGCGCGCGCCGCTGCGCGCCAGCGAGGGCAACGAGCTTCTCAACGCCGCGATCGACGAGGCGATTTCGCGCAAGCCCAAGGGGCATGATTTCGTCATCGACCGGCAGCACAACCAGCCTGCTGTCTCCCGGCACATGAGCGTGACGGGCGGCTGAGCCGGGTGGACCTGCCGACAGCCTGGGGCCGGCGCGTATCGGGGCATGGACGATGATGACAGCCGCCGTATACGCGGGTGCGGCGCTTGCGGAAATCGCCGGATGCTTCGCGTTCTGGGCCTGGCTGCGGCTGGGTCACTCGCCGTTGTGGGTCGTGCCGGGCCTGATCTCGCTGGCGGCTTTCGCCTACCTGCTCACCTTGATCGACACGGCCGCGGCGGGGCGCGCCTATGCCGCCTATGGCGGCGTCTATATCGTCAGTTCGCTGCTGTGGCTGTGGATCGTCGAGGGCGTGCGGCCCGACCGCTGGGATGTGTCCGGCGCGGCGATCTGCCTCGCCGGCGCGGCCGTCATCATTGCCGGACCGCGGTGACTACAGCATCGGGCGATAAAAGGGGGCGGAGCCCCGGTAAGGGGTGATACCGGGGCTCCTGCGGGTGCGGGAGCAGGCCGAAACGCGATCCGGTCGCGTGGTGTTGCGCGCTTCGGTTGTATTCATTTACGCGTACAACTCTTGACGGTGGGTTAAACGACAGAGATTTTTTTGTTGAAGCTGTCAGGTTTTGTCGGCGTCTCCGGCGCTTGTCCGCAGGGCGTCCAGCTTGCGCCGCTCCCGCTTGGTCGGGCGGCCTGCGCCGGGTGGACGTGACGGCTTGCGCGCTTCGCCTTGCGGCGGCGCTTGCGGGGGATCAAGTGGCGGCGTCAGGTCTTCATAAAGGCCCTGTGCTTCATCGGCCGGGCCGCGGCGCATGCCCGGCGCCGCGATCTTCACCACGCGCACGCGCCCGCTGACGGCGGCGGTTATCACGTCGCCGATGCGCACGTTCTGCGCCGGCTTCAGGATTTTCTCGCGGTTGACCCGCACCTTGCCGCCTTCGACGAGCCGCGCCGCCAGTGTCCGGGTCTTCGCGAAGCGAGCGAACCACAGCCACTTGTCCAGCCGCTGCACCGTCGTCTCACCGTCCGCCGCTCCAGGCGCGGCGTGTTCGCCCGTTTCCGCCGGCTTGGAACCGCGCCGGGCGGTGCGTCTCCGGCCGTTGCCCGGCACTCAGGCGCGCTCCTGCATGTCGCGTTCCATCCTTTCCTTCAGGTCTTTCAGCGCGGCGAAGGGCGAATCCGGGTCGACCACAGGCTCCTTCTTTACCTTGCCGGAGCCGTGCGCCGGCTTTGCCCGGTCCCGGTCGGGCGCCGGACGTCTCTTCTTCGGGCCGCGCTTGTGTCGCTCCGGTTTCTCGCCGCGGGCCGGCTGGGCGTCGGCCTCGCCGGGCTTGCGGTCGGTTTGCGCTGCCTCGGCGTTCCGGGGCCGCTGGCGTTTGCGGCGTTCCGGCCTGCGGCGCGGACGCCAGATGTCCTCGTAAACCGGCTCGCTGGCCTGAGCGTCTTCAGATCCGGCGTTCAAGCCGGACGCGGCCTCCGTGGCTTCAACGCCCGTCTGCCCACCGTCGCCCTCGCGGTTCGCTGCCGGCCCGTCCCCGGCCTTGCTGTCGTCCGCCTCCCCGGTGGCGGACCTATCCAGGCCGTTCGCCGAGGCGGCCTCTTCGCCCGGCTGCGGCGTGACCGGCCGTCTCTCCAGCCGGTAGCCGAGCGCCTTGAGCACCCCGGTCAGTTCGTCCTGCGAACAGCCAAGGATCGCCATCATCTCCGGTTGTACCTTGAACGCGCCGCCGCCCAGCGCGCCCGCGGGCGGCTCGGCATCCGCACCGTTCGGTTTCCACGACACCAGCGGGCGTATCTGATCGCCGAGCCGTTCGAGAATGTCGATACGAACGGCCCGGTTGCCGCAGACGTGGAAGCCGCAGGCGCGATAGAAATCCTCCGGCAGCGCAAGCTCCGTCGACACCGATGTCAGCCCGGGCTTCGGCATGGCCGGCAGGGCCTGCGGGTCCAGCCCTGCCTCGGTCCCGTGCTTCAGCCCCCAGAGCAGCAGCAACAACTCCGCCGCATCCGGCTTCATCAGCGCGGGAAAAAAGATGTTGTAGGCACCGAAGCGCACACCGTATTTGCGCAGCTGCGCGCGCGCCGCCTGGTCCAGCCCGCGTACTTCACTGGCCACCGTCTCGCGTTTCACAGCGCCGAAATTCTCGACGAGACGAAAGGCGATGCCACGCCCGATGCCGTCGATATCTTCAGCGGCAGACAGATCGACGAGCGGCTTGATCCGCAGCGCGATCTGGTAATCCGTCCAGGTGTGCAGCCGGGCGATGACCTTGTCGCGGTCCGGCGCACTCATGTGTTCATCGGCGAGCAGCTGAATGGCGGGTTTCAGGGAACTCTCGCCGGCTTCCAGCCGCGCGACCTCCTCTCCGTTCCAAGTGATGGCCCCGTCTCGCGTCAAGGCGAGGGCTTCGGGTTTCGCGCCGGCCAGCTTGTCGGCGCGCCGTGCCAGTTCCTGTGCGAGTACCTTGGAAGCGGCGTGCCGGGCGGTCTTGCCCTGCGCGCCGGAGGCGTGGGTGTCCGGCGTGAAGCGGAAACCGTCGAGCTGGCCGACATAGTGGTTCTCGACGAAGATCCTGCCGTCATCCTCGATCTCGGCATCCAGCGCGCTCTTGTCATGCAGGCGTTTCATCAGGACGCTGGTGCGCCGGTCGACGAAGCGCTGGGCAAGCTGCTGGTGCAGCGCGTCGGACAGGTTGTCCTCGACCTCGCGGGTGCGCGCCTGCCAGTGCTCGGGATCGGCGAGCCACCCTTGCCGGTTGGAAACGAAGGTCCAGGTGCGGATCGTGCTGATGCGGCCCGCCAGCGTGTCAATGTCGCCTTCGGTCGAACTGGCCTGGCGTACCTGCTTCTCGATCCAGTCCTCCGGGATCAGGCCGTTCTCGCTGATGAGAAAGCGGTACAGGTTGGCGACCAGTTCGGCGTGGCTCGCCTGGGAAACCTTGCGGTAGTCGGGAACCTGGCAGGCATCCCAGAGCCGGGCGACGTGCTCGCGGCTGGTCGTCAGTTCGATGATCTCGTGATCGCCGGCGAGACGTTCGAGCACGGCCACGTCGTCGTTCTCCCGGGTGCGCTGCAGCCGCGGCGAGGCGGGAACGCTGTTCAGGCTGTTCTGCAGGGCTTCGAGCGAGGAAAAGTCGAGGTCGGCGTTGCGCCACTGGAGGATCTTGACCGGCTCGAATTCGTGGTCTTCCAGCTTTTCGATCAGATCGGCGTCGAACGGCTCGCATTCGCCGCTGACGCCGAAGGTGCCGTCATTCATGTAGCGCCCGGCGCGCCCGGCGATCTGGCCCGTCTCGGCGGGTGTCAGCATGCGGTGAACGCGCCCGTCGAACTTGCGCCGCCCGGCGAAGGCGACGTGATCGACCTCCAGGTTGAGCCCCATGCCGATGGCGTCGGTCGCCACCAGGAAGTCCACATCGCCGGACTGGTACAGCTCGACCTGAGCGTTGCGCGTGCGCGGACTGAGCGCGCCGAGCACGACCGCCGCGCCGCCGCGCTGGCGGCGGATCAACTCGGCAATGGCGTATACGTCGCTCGCGGAAAACGCCACGATGGCGGAGCGGCGCGGCAGCCGGCTGATCTTTTTCTGCCCGGCATAGCTGAGTTTGGACAGGCGTGGACGCGAGACGAAGTTCGCTTCCGGTAGCAGGTCGCGGATCGCGCCCTGCATGGTGTGCGCGCCGAGCAGGATCGTCTCCAGCCGGCCGCGCGCATGGAACAGCCGGTTAGTGAAGACATGGCCGCGTTCGGGGTCGCCGGCGAGCTGGATTTCGTCGACCGCGACGAAATCAACATCGGCGTTCTGCGGCATCGATTCCACGGTGCAGACGTGATAGCGCGGCTCGGCCGGCTTGATCTTTTCCTCGCCCGTGATGAGCGCGACATTCTCGGCCCCCGCGCGTGCCGCGACCTTGTCATAGACCTCGCGCGCCAGCAGGCGCAGCGGCAGGCCGATCACGCCGGTCTCATGCCCGAGCATCCGCTCGATGGCGAGATGCGTCTTGCCGGTATTGGTCGGCCCGAGCACCGCGGTGACGTTGCGCGAGCAGTCCGGTCGGTTCGAGATGGCACGGGGGGCGGCAGCGGAGGCGGGCGGATTGTGCGGCATGTTGTCCCCATGGCCGAAGGGTTCATGAAGGGCAACGCACCCCTGCTCGGTGCGGCGCACTCCAGATTCCATGTCCTGACGTATCCTCGCGCTGTTCCTGCACGATGGTACGTCGCGCGTCGGTCAATTCGGTTCTACGACGACCGATGCGCCTTGCGCGGATGCTGCGGATGAAGGCGTTCCTTCGCTCACATGCAACCGCACACCACCCAATTAGGAGCAGGAAAACATGTTGGCAATGTGAAATAACGGCGGAAGGAATTCTGATCGCGCGCTTTTTCCGGCGCGGCTTGCGATGCCCCGGCTGAGCCCGCTCAGCTTGCGCCAATCACCGTCAGCTTGCCCTCGCGCGCGGACTCCAGCTGGAACTCCTCGCTGGTCATCGAGGCCGAGCCGATCGGCAGCGGCAGGTAGATGTAATAGGGGACGTAAAATCCGGCCTTGCGAACCGGGATCAGCCAGACCTCGATCCCGTCGGTGTTTTCGAGAAAGCCGGTTTCCTTCTTGTCGGGCTTGTGCCCGGCGATGGGCTGGAAGTCGACACGGCAAATATAAGCCGGTCCCTTATACCCGTCGCTGCTCACCTGGCGCGTGCCCTTGTAACGCAAGGTGAGATCGTAGCGCATCTTGCCGTCGAAGATGCGCAGCTCGTCGTTGCACGACTTGGGCCCGCGGTTGGGCCGGCGCAGTTGCGACAGGCCGATGACAGCGCTCAACGGATCGAGGACACCGCTCATGTGACGGCTTTGAACCGGCACGCGCTTGCCGTTCGGTGGCGGATCGACATTGACGTGGCTGACCGAGGAGCCGTTGAAGCGCAACTGTACCGAACCGGCCTTGTCGCCGGATTCATAGCCGAAGCTGTAGCGTTCCGGCCGGGGGCCGTTCGCCGTGAACCGGCCGGAGCTTTCGGTGCGCGCGTTCCACTCGTACAGGACGCCGCTGAGCAGGCTGATCTGCGCGCCCGCACGCAGACGATAGCCGCTGGCCGTCCAGTTGGAGTGGAAACGGAACGTGCCGATGCTGAGCCCATTGAAGGCGATGTCGTAGCGGGCGAAGACCTTGGAGCCGCCGGCGAGCGCGGAGGTGGCCGACAAGCCGGCATACGCCGCGAGTGCGGCGAGCAGCGCCAGGGCGGGCACGGCGTTACGCTTGAACTTGACCGGCATTGTTCTTCGACCTTCTCGATCCTTGTCGCTGGGGGGCCTTGGCGTTCGCCGCCAACGGTCTGTTCCAGCTTACTGACAGCTTACACACCGAATACCCGCTATACGTCATTTCCAAGGCATTGCAACTTGGTCCTGCGGGGCGTGTGTAAGTGTTCTTACACCATAAGTCTTAACGTGTGTTTTTCGCCGGCACGCGATGCGGTGGCCACGACCGCTCGTTCTCGTCATCGCTCTCCGGTCCGGGATCGTCGGGCGCACGCAGCGGGAACACGACCGCCTTGTCTTGCGCGCCCGCGCCGCCGTTCGTCCGGCCTTCGGCCTTTTGCACGGCTTCGGAGGGTCCGGCACCCTGGTTTGCGGATGCGCGCGGCGCGCGCTCGTTTCCAGCATCGCCGTCCGTGCGCCCCGGTTCGGCCGCAGGCTCGGCATCGTCCTTCTCAGGCGCGGAGCGGCCGGTGTCTTCCGGGGTTTCCGATACTTCGGCGGCCGATGTGTCGTCATCGTTGCGGCCGGTCTGCTCATCGACCGTCACCTCCTGCAACTGGTCCGGTCGCTCGAGCCGGTCCAACTCCGCGATCTCCAGCGGCAGTGCATCGTGATCGGCCGGCGCGACACGCTCCATCGGGATGCGCCATTCGAATGCGTCGAGCTGTCCGGTCACCGGCGAGACCGGCGCCCAGCGGTCGGAGACCACGCCATCGGCCACCCAGGCCGGATCGCGTGGCGCGCGCAGCGCCTTCGCCAGCCATTCGCGCACGCGCCCGGCATTGCGCGTGTCGCCCGCTTCGATCCGCGCCATCAGCGTGCAGACCCGGCGCGAGGGGCGTTCGGCCAGCAGCGGTTCCAGCGCCGTGCGCGCCTCGTCCCAGGCATGGGCATCGACCGCCGCGGCGGCCAGCGCCACGCGGCTTTCGATGTGATCCGGATTGGTCCGGGTGAGCGCGCGCACCCGGTTCAGCCGGTCGCGCGGGGAGTCACCGGGGCGGACATAGGCATAGGTCAGCGCGATATCGGGATGGGGGGAAAGCTCCCAGGTGCGCGACAGCAGCCGGGCAGCGCGCGAGACGTAGCCTTGCGCCGCGAGCACCCGCCCGGCGATTTCGGCGGCCGGAACCAGATCGGGCGCGAGGCCGTGAGCTTCCTGCGCGAGGTTGCCGGCCCGCTCCTGATTGGTCATCTCGATGGCCTGGGCCTGCGCCGTGAGCAGCACGGCGCGGCGGCGATCCGCGGTCTTGCGGTCCACCAGCCTGTGCTGGCGCATGGAGCCGAGGGTGTTCAGTGCGCCCGCCCAGTCGCCCTTGCGGCATCGCAGTTCGAACAGCGCCTCGCTGGCCCAGGGCAGCGCCGGCCGGATCTCCACGGCCCCGGCGGCGAATCGTTCGGCGGCGTCCACATTGTTGTCGCGGCGTGCTTCGAGGAATAGGCCGTGCAGCCCCATGAGCCGCGTCTCGTCTTCGTCGAGCATCGTCTCGAAAATGCGCTTGGCCGTCGCGTGATCGCCACTGATCTGGGCGGCCTGTGCGCGCAGCAGTTTCGTCAGCGGCTCGTTGTCCAGAACCTGGCGGGCTTCGCTGGCATGGCGCGCGGCAAGTTGCGCATCGCCGGCGCCGACGGCGAAAATCCCGTGACGCAGGGCGTCGCGGCCGCGCTGCTCACGCCGTGCACGCATCCGGTTGACCAACCGGCCGGGCGCGCCGAGAAGCCCGCGGATGCCGCTCCACAGCAGCACGGCCAGCGCGAACGCCAGCAGCACTGCCGCGAGGGCCGCGAACACGCTGGTCTCGATACGATAGCCGAACCAGGTGATGACCAGTTTACCCGGCTGCCCGGCCATCGAGGCCGCGACAGCACCGAGGGCGCCGACGACGATCAGGTAGATCAACAATCTCAGCATGCGGGGCTCTCTCGGCGTCAGATGCGGGTGGCGGCCGGGCTGTGCTGCCGGCTACTGCTTGATCGCGGCCAGGACGCGGGCCTCGAGCGCGTCCATCTCGTTGTCGGCGTTGATGCGTTTTTTCACCTGTTCGGTCCAGGGCAGCAATTGCACCGCCGCTTCACCGGACAACTGGTCGCTCTGTTCCACGACGCCCGGAAGATCGCCGGCTTTCAAACGGTTCTCCATGCGTGCGACGACCGCGCCGGGGCCGTCGCCCTCGATCTCGCCCACGGGGCGGACATTCACCACCGAGCGCGCGCTCTCGACGATCTGCCCGATGATCGAGTCGTCGCCCGAAGCGCCCGCCGCCTCCAGCGCCTTGTTGGCGTAGCTGGGAAAGCTGCCGCGCAGCGCCTGCAGGCTCGGCACACCGTCCTGCGCCGCGGCCGCCAGGGTCTCCGCCTCCAGCGGTTCGGGCGAAAGTTCGCGCACGGCCTCCAGTTCCGCGCCATAGGCTTCGCCGCGGTCCACCGCGCGGCGCAAATTGGTGAGCGCCACCGCCATCGCCGAGGCCTGCGCTGCCGCGACATTCCGGGCGCTCTGCGCACGCACCGCCTCGAGATCGTCGCGCAGCGACGCGACGCTTTCTTCCAGTTGCGCCATCCGCTCGTTGACACTGGCGATCTGTTCGGCGCTTCCCGCCTCGCCGGTACCGGCGACGGCTTCGACCTGTTGTTCCAGCGTATTCACCCGCGCTGACAAGTCCTGTACCGCCGCGTTGTCGGTGCGGGCCAGGCCCTCGGTGCGCGCGTCAAGCGCGGAAACGCGGTCGGCAAGCTCGGCGCGGGCCTGGGTATTGTTCTCGGCGATGGCACTCATGCGTTCCGCGAGCGTCTCCTGTTCGGCCCTGATCCGTTCCGCGCTGATCTCGGAGACGAACGGCAGCCTGTCGCGGAAATTGCCAAGCGCGTAATAGCCGATCACCAGCGCGGCGAGTCCGCCGAGCAGCCCGGCCGCCAGATGGGTGAGAAAGCGCGCCGCGCCGCCTTCGCGCGGCGGCGGTGCAACATTCTCATTGGCAGGCATGCGGCTGCCGGCCTCGCCGGGGGCATCCGCCGTGTCTTCCGCCACGGACGCGTTTTCCTGGCCTGAACGGTCCTCATCGGTGCGTTCAGCCTTCAGATCGAGCGTGGCATGCGGGCGCGGCGCGCCGCCCGTTTCCGTCGAAGGTCCGGATTTCTTGTCATCGGACATCGGTGTTCAGCTCCATGAGAGGGCTGGAAAGCCCGTTGCCATGATCGCCGGAAAGGCCGCCGCGCACAATTCCTGCCGTGGCGGGCTGCTGTAACCGGCTTAGGTTAACGTTTCGCGTGGGCGTTGTCGCCGCATTGCTGGATAAGCGACGATCTAGGCAACATTTGATGGCCCCAACAAGTCGAGAAGCGCTTCCTGCGTGGGCCGGGGCGCGACCGCGACCTGTTTTGCCTCCAGCGGGGCCAGCGCATCGGCAATCTGCTCCGACAGGCAGAAGAAGCGCAGGCGCGCGGCTTGTTCGCTGACGCCAGCAGCTTGCACGAGGCGGACGAAATGCGACGCCGCGCGCGGCGACATGAGAATGATCGCGTCGAAGAAGCCCTTTTCCAGTCCGACGCTGACGGGTAGCGCCAGCGATCGGACAAGCTCGTTACGATAGACGATGCGGCGCCAGACCGTGAAGCCCCGCGCGCCAAGCGCCTCTTCCATGTCGAAGGCCAGGTGTTCGCCGGTGAGATGGAGAAGAGGACCATCATCCGGCTTGCGACTGTCAGCGATATGTTCCGCGAGTTGCGCGCCCGTGCCGCCGCCCGCGACGACGTGCAGGAAGCCGGCGTCCCGCGCCTGTCCGGCGGTCGCCGCGCCGACGCAATAAGCGGGCAGCCGGTGCAGCGACGACGACCAGTCGACATCTTCCAGCGCGCGGATGGCGTTCCTGCTTGTGAAGATCGTCGCGGCGGGCGTGTCGGGCGGCGGTTCGGGGGCCTGGTAGCGGATATGGCTCAACGGCGCGAATGCGGGTTCGTGCCCGAGCTTCCGCACGGCTTCTCCGAGCGGGGCCGCGTCTGCGAACGGACGGGTAATCAGCACACGCATCACACGATCAGCGCCATGAAGTCCGGGCCGGCGCGGCGCAGCAGCTCCTGCGCGGCGTCCTTGCCCATCGCCGCGGCGTCGCGCGCCGGGCCGCTCCGCTCGGTACGGTGGGCTTGCGACCCGTCGGGCAGCAGGATTTCGCCGCGAAAGCGCATCTGGTCCCCGTCCAGTTCAGCCAGCCCCGCGATGGGCGTGCGGCAGGAGCCGTCAAGCTCGGCCAGGAAAGCGCGTTCCGCGCTGACGCGGGCCTGCGTCGGCGCGTCGTCGATGGCCTCCAGCAGCCTGCGCCGCCGGTCGTCGGCTTCGCGTATCTGGATGCCGATGGCGCCCTGGGCGATCGCGGGGAGCATTTCGTCCGGACTGACCGGCGCGGTGATCTTGTCGGCGTGTCCGAGCCGTTGCAGCCCGGCGACCGCCAGCAGCGTCGCGTCCGCAACGCCTTCCTCCAGCTTGCGCAGCCGCGTCTCGACATTGCCGCGATAGGTGATGACCTCGATGTCCGGGCGGAGCTGCTTCACCTGGGCCTGCCGCCGCAGCGAGGATGTGCCGACCACCGCGCCGTGCGGCAGGTCCGACAGGCGTTCGGCCTTCAGGCTGATGAACGCATCGCGCACATCCGCCCGCGGCATCATGCACACCATCTCCAGCCCGTCCGGCTCGAAGGTGGGAACATCCTTCATCGAATGCACGGCCATGTCGATGTCGCCGGCGCTCAGCGCCTCCTCGATCTCCTTCGTGAACAGCCCCTTGCCGCCGAACTCGCGCAGCGCCTTGTCCTGGATCATGTCGCCGGAGGTCTTGATGACGACGACCTCGAAATCGTCCTGGGCCATGCCATGTGCTTCGCACAGCCGGTCGCGCATCTCGTACACCTGGGCGAGCGCCAGATTGCTGCCGCGGGTGCCGATGCGTATCGGGTTAGCTTCGGTCAAAACCCGTCTCCTCCGTCTTTCGTTGCCCGATCGCCGCGGCGTCGCCCCGAGCGCCTTGCGTGCGAAAGCGCGGCGATTTTCCTGTTGCGCGGACAGGCCGTCTCATTATTGTGATGCCTTTACCAGCTTGGAACCCGCGTTGCCAGCGGCACGCTGATCAAAATGGTCTCCCCTGATACAGACCCGGGCCAGCTTGTGCTCGGCATTGAAACGAGTTGCGACGAAACGGCAGCGGCTGTCGTGCGGCGCGACGCGGAGGGACGCGGTCAGATCCTGTCCAATCTTGTGCGTTCGCAGATTGCCGATCACGCCGCTTTCGGGGGCGTTGTGCCCGAGATCGCCGCGCGCGCGCATGTCGAAGTGCTCGACAGGCTGGTTGCCGCCGCCCTGGAAGAGGCCGGCGCCGACTGGTCCGCGCTGTCGGGCGTTGCCGCGACGGCGGGGCCGGGCCTGAGCGGCGGCTTGCTCGCCGGGCTGACGACGGCGAAGGCCATCGCGCTGGTTCACGATCTGCCGCTGGTCGCGCTCAACCACCTCGAAGCGCATGCGCTGACCGTCGGGCTGACCGACGATCTGGCGCCGCCCTATCTCGTGCTGATCGTCTCGGGCGGGCATACCCAGCTTATCGTCGTGCGCGATGTCGGCGTTTACGAGCGGCTCGGGACGACGGT
Organism: Dichotomicrobium sp.; assembly: GCA_046543175.1. Lineage (GTDB taxonomy): Bacteria > Pseudomonadota > Alphaproteobacteria > Rhizobiales > Rhodomicrobiaceae > Dichotomicrobium. The sequence goes on along the minus strand of JBKGZY010000038.1, from coordinate 4,684 downwards.
GGACGACGCGCTCGGCGAGGCGTTCGACAAGACCGCCAAGCTGCTGGGCCTCGGCTATCCCGGCGGGCCGGCCGTGGAGCGGGCGGCGGCCACGGGCGATGCGGAGCGGTTCGATTTTCCCACGCCGATGATCGGGCGGCCGGAGGCGCATTTTTCCTTCGCCGGATTGAAGACGGCCGTCCGCCAGGCGGCGAACGCGCTCGCCCCGGCGAGCGACCAGGATGTCGCCGATATCTGCGCCTCGTTCCAGCGTGCCGCCGTGCGCGCGGTGAGCGACCGCGCCGCGACGGCCATGCGGCAGTACCGCGCGCGTTTGGGGCCGGATGCGCCGCGTCGCTTCGTCGTTGCCGGCGGCGTCGCGGCGAATGCCGCGCTGCGCGCCGGGCTGGAGCGCGCCGCCACGGCGGAGAGCTTTTCGCTGCACGTTCCAGCGCCTGCCCTGTGCACCGACAACGCCGCGATGGTGGCCTGGGCGGGTGCCATTTGGCTGGCGCGCGGTCGTGCCGATCCGCTTGATGCGCCGGTCCGGGCACGCTGGCCGCTGGACGTCGACGCCCCAAGGGCGATCGGCGCGGGCGTCAAGGCTTGAATTCCACACCTGGGGAGATGCGGGAAATGGCGTTTCAGAAGATCGGAGTCGTTGGCGGCGGCGCATGGGGGACCGCTCTCGCCCTGTCCGCCAGACGGGCGGGGCGAGACGTGCTGATCTGGGCGTATGAACTCGAAACCGTGCAGGAGATCAACGAGCACCGCGCCAACCGCGTCTATCTGCCGGGCGTGAACATCGACAGGGCCATACGGGCGACGGCGCGCAGCGCCGACATGGCCACCTGCGATCTGCTGCTGATGGCCGTGCCGACCCAGTTCACCCGCGCGATTTCCGCGGAGATCGGGCCCTACCTGCAACCGGGCACCCCGGTGCTGGCCTGCGCGAAAGGCTTCGAACAGGAGACCGGCCTGTTCCTCACCGAAGTGCTGGCGCAGACATTGCCGGAGGCAATGCTCGGCGTCCTGTCGGGGCCGAGCTTCGCGGCGGAGGTGGCGCGCAACCTGCCCGCCGCGCTGACGCTGGCGGTGGCCGACGAGGCGCATGGCAGTGAACTGGCCGAAGCGCTCGGGCATCGCAATTTCCGGCTCTACTGGACCGACGACGTGCGCGGCGTGCAGATCGGCGGCGCGGTGAAGAACGTGCTGGCGATCGCGGCGGGTATCGTTGTCGGGCGCGGTCTGGGCGAAAGCGCCCATGCTGCCGTGACGACGCGCGGCTTTGCCGAGCTGCGGCGCTTCGGCGCGGCGCTCGGCGGCCGGCCGGAGACGCTGACAGGCCTGTCGGGGCTGGGCGACCTGATGCTGACATGTTCCAGCGCCAAGTCGCGCAACATGTCGCTTGGCAAGGCGCTGGGCAAGGGACAGACCCTGGCCGACGTGCTGGGGGCGCGGCGCTCGGTGAGCGAGGGCGTCCATACCGCGCAGGCTGTCGTCGAACTGGCGCGCCGGCAGGAGGTGGAAATGCCGATCTGCGAGGCGGTCTACGAGGTGCTGTGCGAACGGATGAGCATCGATGCGGCCATCGAATCGCTGCTGTCGCGTCCCGCCAAGGCGGAGCCCGAGTCGCTCGCGCGTTCCGCCGGTTGACACGGCGCGCGTGACAGGCCATTTTCGCGGCCATGACAGCTTTCCGAATTACGAGCGCCCTGCGACTTAAGGGCCCGGCCGCGTAAAGCGGGCCGGGAGCCGCAGGGCATTGCGCGCATCGCCAGCGCTTTTCTCAAGGAACTGCTCGTAATTCTGGAAGGACTTCATCCATGACTGCCATGCCGCGCGCCGCCGAGGCTGCGCACTATTACCCCGACGTCGCATCAGCCGAACACCGAAGCCACGCCGTCGCGCCGGAGACCGCGTTCGCCCGCGTGATCCGCGTCACCGCCGAGGCCGACCCGAACATACTGGCGCGCATTGTTCAGCCGATGGTCAAGCTGGATATCCTGCCGCAGCGCCTGAACATGGTCAGCGAAGGCGATGGAACGATGGTCGCGGAGATCACGCTGGACGGCGTGGCGGAGAGTGCCGGACGCCTGGAGAACACGTTGCGCGCGGTGATCGGCGTGGTGACGGTCGCGTGTTTCACCCGGCCCGTGCCGGCGCGGGAATCCGCAGCGGGGCCACTGGACGATCCGGCTTAGGCCGCCGTGTCCGCGCGGCGCTCGGCCCGCTTGCGCTCATGCGGGTCGAGATGGCGCTTGCGCAGCCGGATCGCGTTCGGCGTGATCTCCACCAGCTCGTCGTCGTTGATGTAGCTCAGCGCGCGCTCCAGCGTCATCTTCATCGGCGGGGTGAGCTTCACCGCGTCGTCCTTGCCGGCGGCGCGGACATTGGTGAGCTGCTTGCCCTTGAGCACGTTGACTTCCAGATCGTTGCCGCGGCTGTGCTCGCCGACGATCATGCCCTGATACACCTTCGTCTGCGGATCGATCATCAGAGGGCCGCGATCCTCCAGGTTCCACAGCGCGTAGGCGACCGCCTCGCCCTGGCCGTTGGACAGCAGGACGCCGGTGCGCCGGCCCTGGATCTCGCCGCGATAAGGTTCATAGCCGTGGAAGATGCGGTGCATGACGGCCGTGCCGCGCGTATCCGACAGCAGTTCGCTGTGATAGCCGATCAGCCCGCGCGTGGGCACGTGCAGCACCAGCCGCTGGCGCCCGCCCCCGGACGGGCGCATCTCGACCAGTTCGCCGCGCCGCTCCGAGAGCTTCTGCACGACGGTGCCCGCATACTCGTCATCCACGTCGATGATCGCTTCGTCGATCGGCTCCAGCCGCTTGCCGGTGTCGGGATCGGTCTGGAACACCACGCGCGGGCGCGAGACGGTCAGTTCGTAGCCTTCCCGGCGCATCGTCTCGATCAGGACCGCAAGCTGCAACTCGCCGCGTCCCGACACCTGGAAGGCGTCCTTGTCGCCGGTCTCCTCGATCTTCAGCGCGACATTGCCCTCGGCCTCGCGGAACAGCCGCTCGCGGATGACGCGGCTTTGCACCTTCTTGCCATCGCGCCCGGCGAAGGGACCGTCATTGATGCGGAAGGTCATCGACAGCGTCGGCGGGTCGATGGGCTGGGCGGGGATCGGCTCGCTCACCTCCGGCGCGCAGAGCGTGTCCGCCACCGTCGCGGTATTCAGCCCGGCGATGGCGACGATGTCGCCCGGCTCGGCGCGTTCAACCGGCGTGCGCGCCAGCCCGCGATAGGCCAGCACCTTGGAGATGCGGCCCTGCTCGACGACCTTACCGTCACGCGACAGCGCCTTGACCGTCTGGTTCGGCGCGACCGTGCCCGAGGTGACGCGCCCGGTCAGGATGCGCCCCAGATAGGGATCGGCGTCGATGGTCGTGGCGAGCAGGCGGAACGGGCCGTTATCCACGTCGGGCGGGGGAACATGGCGGCGCACAAGCTCGAACAGCGCGCTCATGTCCTCGCGCGGCCCGGCCGGGTCGTCGGCCATCCAGCCTTCCTTCGCCGAGCCGTAAAGCACGGGAAAGTCGAGCTGTTCCTCGCTGGCGTCCAGCGCGGCGAACAGGTCGAACACCTCGTTGACCACCTCGGTATGGCGCTCGTCCGGCTTGTCGATCTTGTTGATCGCCACGATGGGCCGCAGGCCGACCTTGAGCGCCTTCTGGACGACGAACTTGGTCTGCGGCATCGGGCCTTCGGAGGCATCGACGAGCACGATGGCGCCGTCCACCATGTTCAGGATGCGCTCGACCTCGCCGCCGAAATCGGCGTGGCCCGGCGTGTCGACGATGTTGATGCGCGTGTCGTCCCAGTCGAGCGAGGTGACCTTGGCGAGAATCGTGATGCCGCGCTCGCGCTCGAGGTCATTGGTGTCCATCGCGCGTTCGGCGACCTGCTGGTTGTCGCGGAACAGGCCGGACTGGCGCATCAGCACGTCGATAAGGCTCGTCTTGCCATGATCGACATGCGCGATGATGGCGATATTTCTCTTGTTCATGAATGTGGTCCGCTGGCGCGTTGAGGCGCGCTCATATTGCAGTGCAAAATCGTGGGCAGATTGGCCGAGGGCGGCGACGTCGTCAACCAGCGTTTATGTTGGGTTACGGCCAGAGAAACGCAATGCGCTCCAGCTTCTGGCCGCCCAGCCGCTCGATGGCTGTTCCGCCGGGCTTGCCGCCCAGGGCCTCGTAGAATGCGCAGGCCTGATGATTGTCGCGCAGCGACCAGACCACCAGCCCGTGAAGATTGCGCCGCGCGAGCTGGCGGCGCGACTCCTCGAACAGCTGCCGGCCGAGCCCCGCGCCCTGATAGACCGGCATGAGATAAAGCTCGTAGATCTCGCCGTCGTAGCCCGCCGGGCCGTGGCGCGAGCGGCCATAGGTCGCGTAGCCCTGCGTCTGGCCGTCGAAGTCCAGAAGCAGCACCGACGCGCCCAGGCTCAACAGCTTTTCCCACCAGCCCGGCGTGTGCGAGGCGATCATTTTCTGCAGGGTGATATGCGGGATCAGCCCCTGATAGGTCGCGCGCCAGGCTTCCTCGCGAACGGCGGCCAGCGCCGGGGCATCCTCCGCGGTCGCCGTGCGGATATCGATGAGCGCGCTCGTCATGCGCGGGACTATACATTGTGACGGTGATGCGGCAAAGCCCCGCCGGTGGAGGTCCGATGACTCACAACCGC
>JBKGZY010000256.1:0-3523 GCA_046543175.1 Dichotomicrobium sp. | reverse complement strand
CGATCCGGATTTATCGCCCGATGCTGTAGTCGGCGAGATCCTGAACCTCTCCTTCCTTTGTCTGAAATCAGCCGTCAGCGCCGGTCACACAGCTTGACGGTCTCGCGGAAAGCACGGCAAAAATAGTTTTCGTTAAAACCGCGTTGGCTCTCGGCTCGAATAGCGGTGCATCGGCCATGGCGCCGCGGGTCAAGCCAAATGCGCGCCCGCGGACAATGATCTGACAGGGAGGACTGACCAATGGAAACGCGTGCCGCAGTCGCATACAGAGCCGGCGAGCCACTCCGCATCGAGACGGTCGAACTCGGCGGGCCGAAAGAGGGCGAGGTCCTTGTCGAGATCAAGGCGACCGGCATCTGCCATACCGACGAGTTCACGCTTTCCGGCGGCGATCCCGAAGGCGTGTTCCCGGCGATCCTTGGCCATGAGGGGGCGGGCATCGTGCGCGAAGTCGGCACCGGCGTGAAAAGCATCAAGCCGGGCGACCATGTCATTCCGCTTTACACGCCGGAATGCCGCGAATGCGAATACTGCCTGAATCCGAAGACCAATCTCTGCCAGAAGGTCCGCGCGACGCAGGGGCAGGGCTTGATGCCGGACGGCACGAGCCGCTTCTCGCGCGGCGGCGAAACGATCTATCACTACATGGGCTGCTCGACCTTTTCCAACTACACGGTGTTGCCCGAGATCGCCCTGGCGAAGATCCGCAAGGACGCCCCGTTCGACAAGGTCTGCTATATCGGCTGCGGCGTGACGACCGGGATCGGCGCCGTGGTGTACCAGGCCAAGGTGGAACCGGGTTCGACGGTTGTCGTCTTCGGGCTTGGCGGCATCGGGCTCAATGTCATCCAGGGCGCGCGCATGGTCGGCGCGGATCGGATCGTCGGGGTCGATATCAACGAGACCAAGCGCCCGCTGGCCGAGAAATTCGGCATGACCGATTTCATCAATCCGAGGGACATGAAGCCGGAAGAGGTTGCGCCCTATATCGTCGACCTGACGGGTGGCGGCGCGGATTACAGCTTCGAGTGCATCGGCAACGTGACGACCATGCGCCAGGCGCTCGAGTGCTGCCACAAGGGGTGGGGCGAAAGCGTCATTATCGGCGTGGCCGGTGCCGGGCAGGAAATCTCCACCCGTCCGTTCCAGCTTGTGACGGGTCGGGTCTGGCGCGGCACGGCCTTCGGCGGCGCGCGCGGGCGGACCGATGTGCCCAAGATCGTCGAGTGGTACATGGACGGCAAGATCAATATCGACGACCTGATCACCCACACCATGCCACTCGAACGGATCAACGAAGCGTTCGACCTGATGCACGAAGGCAAGTCGATCCGTAGCGTCGTCGTCTATTGAGATATCGCCCTGGACGTTACGGGTTCCGAGACAGGGAGCTTCCTTAGAAAGGAAGCTCCCTTTCGGCGCTGTGCCCGGGTGACAGGGTCGCTCGGTCCGGGAGCAGACAGGGGGCGGAGACCGTTCCGAGTCGACGTGGTACCCCCGCGTTGAGCTTGCCGGGGCCGGTCTTCGTCAAACGCCGCATTCAGTTCGGCGCTCACCTTCTCGGTTCGAATGTTCATCGCCGTGAAAAACGGGGCAGGGTACCCGCTGCCTCATACCCTGTTGCGCCCCCAACTCATGCGGTGGCATCTGTAGAGACATCGGTACCCCCTTGTCTTCGACAACGACGCCGCTGCGAAAACGCCAGCGTCAGCATGGCTGGTCCGGCGGCCATGCCGTCATCGCCGCATCCCCAATTCCACTTCCTGAATCAACACGATCGAAGGCGGGTTCGCCAAGTTGACCCGAAAGCAGATGCACCATGGAGCGAGCTTTGAAGCCAGGTAAGTAGCGGGCCAACCTTATTCCGTCGTGCGGAACTTGTTGGCGCATCGCCCGGCCTTATTGACTCGAGTCGGTCCGCAGGCGAATTCTTGCCTCAAATACAATCTAAATGTGCGTTATTGCTCTACTGAGCGCAGCGGCGCCGGAGAGAGGCGTATGGGAGAACATATCAGCAAGGACGGGGGCAAGAGCACGATCGTTTCGCTCGCCGGTTTGACAGAGCAGTGCCAATTGTTGGGCGAACAGGTCGAACAGGCGATCGGCCGGGTGATTGCCCATGGCCAGTTTATCCTTGGCCCCGAAGTGGCTCAACTGGAGCGGAAGCTTGCCGCGTTCTGCGGCGCGCGCCATTGCATCACCTGCGCCAGCGGCACCGACGCGCTGCAACTTCTGCTCATGGCGGAGGGCATCGGGGCGGGCGATGCGGTATTCGTGCCGGCTTTCGGCTTCGTCGCGACCGCGGAGGTCGTGCCGCTCGTTGGCGCGACGCCCATCTTCGTGGATGTCCAGCGGGACAGCTTCAACCTGGATCCGTCGAGCCTCGAGGCCGCCATCGGCCTGGCGCAGCGCTGCGGGCTCAGGCCGCGTTGCGTGATCGCCGTCGACCTGTTCGGGCAGCCCGCCGATTACGACGCCATTCACGCCGTCGCCGGGCCGCACGGCATGACCGTGATCGCAGACGCCGCCCAGAGCTTCGGCGCTTCGCTTCATGGGCGCCCGGTTGGAAAGCTTGCCGATCACACCGCAACGAGTTTCTACCCGAGCAAACCGCTGGGCTGTTATGGCGACGGCGGCGCGATCTTCACCGACGATGCAGGCGTCGCCGATCTCCTGCGCTCGCTGCGCGTCCACGGGCAAGGGCCAAGCAAGCATGACAATCCCCGGATTGGCCTGAACAGCCGGCTTGATACCCTGCAGGCGGCCATCCTGCTGGCGAAACTCGACGTATTCGCGAACGAAGTCGCGGTGCGGCAGGCGAAAGCCCGACGCTATACCGCGGGACTCGGTGATGTCGTGCAGGTGCCCCGGCTCAGTGCGGGGGCGGCGTCTGTGTGGGCGCAATATACCCTGGTCATGCAAGGGCGGAATGAGTTGGCTGCGCTGTGTCACCAGGCGGGTATACCGACAGCGGTCTATTATCCCGTTCCCCTCCACGCCCAGCGCGGCTACAGGCACTTCCCGGCGTCGCCAGCGGGGCTGGCCAACGCCGAATGGCTGGCCGAACGCGTGATCAGCCTGCCGATCCATGCCTATCTCGACGACGATGCTCAGGATGAGATCATCCAGGCCCTTCGCAAGGGAATCCAGACGATCGGGAAAGTAACGCTTGATGCGCTTCATGCGTGATGCCCGGCACGCGGTCGAATACGGCTTGCTGCGCGTGGCGGTCGTCCTGATCAGGTTGCTGCCCCTTCCTGTGGCAGCCGGTATCTCGACGCGTGTCTGGTGGTGCTCTGCGTCGGGTTCTTCGGTCGTAAGATTCACGCATCGATCTGAAGGAACTGACGGTGCAGCGGACAGCCGACAGGCAGGAAGATGTGCGGGCCATCACGGCGGCCATCTTTCGGCAGTTTCGAGGCATGGATTCGCGTGGCGCCAGAGCAGTGGTTATGGTGGAACGCCCCCGCCGGGCCGGCGAGGCGGACAGGAAAGGACGAACCCTTCGGTATCGGGCCGGAAC
>JBKGZY010000037.1:0-16866 GCA_046543175.1 Dichotomicrobium sp. | reverse complement strand
TTCGCAAACCCGGCGCGACAACCAAAGACTCTACGGCATCGGGCGATCCGGATTTGCCGCCCGATGCTGTAAGTTCTGCGGGCGTACTGTCATGCACGCGGTCAAATCGCACTGTTGCGGAGATGATGACAGCGTCATCCGACCGATCGGACTTGAACGTCACAGGATGATAATAAGCACGAGAATCGAAATGATGATCAGCGTGATCGTCGCGTAGCTGGTCAGGCCGAGCTTCTCCAGGTAGTCGGGGGCGTCGATCACGGCCGTACGGATCGCGGGAATGAGCAGAAGCAGGCCGAGAAGGCCCAGCACGTACAGCCCCACCGGCGGAAACGGATGGACGCACCGGCAGCCGTAAGGGTCGATGAACATCAACCCCACCAGCGTCCCGGCGACCAGAAACACGATGAAGGACAGAACGCCGAGCGCGACCAACAAAGCAAAACGGGCGTAATCCGCCAGCGTCATACGCACCTCCCCGTTGCGACGGGCAGATTAAACGGCATTCGTCTAAATTTATCGCTAACAGCTTAAACAGGGTTAACGCGCCGACGGCGAGCGCTCAAGCGGCCTTCCACTTGATGGAGCAGCCCATCGACGGGGTTTGCTCGGCAGGGCCGTGGCCGGTTTCGGCGACCTGCTTCATCGCCTCGAAGAGTTCCCGGCGCGCATCGGGGGTGGCCGGCTCCCTGCCGCTCTCGTCGAGACGGCCACGGTATTGCAGTTCCAGGTCACGGTTGAACCCGTAGAAATCCGGTGTGCAGACGGCTTCATAGGCCGCGGCCACGCTCTGCGTTTCGTCGTGGAGATAGGGAAAGGTGAATCCGTGCTCTTCGGCGAAACGCTTCATGTTCTCGAAGGAATCGTCGGGATAAGCCTTCGCGTCGTTCGCGCAGATCGCCGCCGCCCCGATTCCCAGCGCCTGCAACTCGCGCACGTCGCGCACCAGCCGGTCGATGATCGCGCGGACATACGGGCAGTGGTTGCAGATGAACATTATTAGCGTGCCGTTCTCGCCGCGTATATCCGACAGCGTGTAAAGCCGCATGTCGGTGCCGGGAAGCTCGAAATCCGGCGCCTTCCAGCCGAATTCGCAGATGGGAGTTTGAACCGCCATGTGTCCTTCCGTTCCTGTAAGGGTCAGCACGTCCCTATCCGTTCCAGTCGCAACGTTACTGGTGCGCGGCCGCCATTTCAACAAGAGTATTGACGCGCTCTTTCACTGGGCGCATACTTTTATACACGTGGAAAGGAGGTCTAGGAAAATGACTCCGCCCGATGTTCCTCGAATTGCCTGACAGTTGCTGCGGTTGTGCCGCGCAACAGTCGGCAGCTTTTCGTAAAATCTGACAAGATGAACGGGTTTGATCATTTGCCGTGGCGGACGTCATAGGTGAATGAGACCCGTAATGACTGACACTCATCAGGAGGACCGCATCAAGCGGCGAATGGAGAGCTGCGCAAACGGGAAGCCCGAAGCGGTTGGCTTTTCCATGGATGGATGTCCCGCCCGAAGCGCAGGGAATCGCACAAGCCGCGAATGCCGGTCGAGCTCAAAAGGGAAAGAGGACCTCACGGCCTTACCCGTCGAGGTCCTTTCCTGTGTGGGGCAGCGTCGCAGCAAGCCCGTCGCTCATTGAGCGACCGCCTCTTCGCCGGGGGCACTTCCAGCGTGCCGGCCAAATCATTCAAAGCGACAGCCAAGTTTGGCGAACCGCGATCACGATTCGCTGACGCGGGGTTCCCGCGGATGTGAGGCGAAGTGACGCGCCGGTCCGCGCCGTGCGTGCTATTTCCTTGGTGTCCAGGGGCCGCCGGGCAGTTTGTCCGGACAACAAGGGAGAGCAAGGGAATGGGCGTCTTTAGCTATGTCGCGATGGAGGGGCTCGACCTCCTGACCAAATTGTTCGTGTTCGCCGTCGGACTTGGCGTGCTCGGCATCATCGTTCTGTTTATCGCCGACGTTTCGCAGACGGCCGATGCGGTCCGGCGCAATTATCCGGTCATCGGCCGCTTCCGCCACATTTTCACGACGCTCGGCGAGTTCTTCCGCCAGTATTTCTTCGCGATGGACCGCGAGGAGATGCCATTCAACCGGGCGCAGCGCGAATGGGTGTATCGCTCTTCGGCCGGCGCGGACAACACGAGCGCGTTCGGCTCCACGCATAATCTCGCGGAAATCGGCTCGCCCGTGTTCGTCAACTGTCCGTTCCCGACCCTGGAAAGCGACGCCTTGGCCACGCCGAGCGTCGTTGTCGGCGAATACACGCCCAACCCTTACGAATTCCATTCGATTATCAACATTTCCGGCATGAGCTACGGCGCGATCTCCGGCCCGGCCGTCCGGGCGCTGTCGAAAGGCGCTGCGCTCGCAGGCTGCTGGCTCAACACGGGCGAGGGCGGGCTCGCGCCCCAGCATCTTGAGGGCGGTGCGGACGTCGTGATGCAGATCGGCACCGCGAAATACGGCGTGCGCACGCCCGACGGGCGGCTTGATGACGGCAAGCTGCGCGAGGTTGGCGCGATTCCGCAGGTCAGAATGATCGAGTTGAAGATGAGCCAGGGCGCGAAGCCGGGAAAGGGCGGCATCCTGCCGGCCGTGAAGGTGACGCCGGAGATCGCGAAAATCCGCGGCATCGCCGAGTACCGCGACTCGATCTCGCCGAACCGCCACCCGGAGATCGACAACGTGCAGGAGATGCTCGACGTCATCGGGCGTATCAGGACCGTTTCCGGCAAGCCGGTCGGCTTCAAGACGGTGGTGGGTGCCTATGGCTGGCTGGAGGAAATGTGCGAGGACGTCCATCGCCGCGGCATCGAGAGCGCGCCCGACTTCATCACCGTCGATTCGGGTGATGGCGGCACCGGCGCCGCGCCGATGGCGCTGATGGACAATGTCGGGCTGCCGATCAAGGAGGCACTGCCGCTGGTCGCCGATATCCTCACGCGATACGGCCTGCGCGAGCGCATCAAGCTGTTCGCATCGGGCAGGCTCGTGACCCCGGCGGAAGTCGCCTGGGCCTATTGCGTGGGGGCGGATGCCGTGGTTTCGGCGCGCGGCTTCATGTTCGCGCTGGGCTGCATACAGGCGCTGAAATGCAACAGGAACACCTGTCCCACCGGCATCACGACGCACAACCCGCGCTTGCAGCGCGGGCTTAACCCGGCGGACAAGGCGGTTCGCGTGATGCAGTACGTCGACAAGATGCGCAGGGATGTCGGGATCATCGGGCATTCCTGCGGCGTGCCGCATCCGCGCGCGCTCAAGCGGTTCCATTGCCGGATGGTCCAGCCGGACGGGCGTTCGATCCCGCTGAACGAGTTGTACCCGCCGGTCGAAGCGAGCAGCGCGCGGACCGCGGCGGCATGAAGAGGCGCCCGGCACGTATGCCGGGCGGTCCCGTCCTCAGGCCGCGGCGTCGCGCTTCTTCGGCAGATCGAGCACCGCCATCATGAAACTGCTGCCGTCCTCAAGCGCCTCGCTCCAGATCGACAGATAGGTCGGAATGCCCGGGCGCACCCGGCCGATCACGTCCCCGTGGTCGAACTGCAACGAGGCCTCGTGCTTCCTGGCGACGCGCTGCATCTTACGGTTCTCCAGAAGGCAGTTCATGTAAAGCCGGTCGATGCCGCGGTTGCGGGCCGAGCGCACGACGCGCCCGAGCAGCTCGCTGCCGATTCCCTTGTTCTGGTACGCGGTCTCCACGGAAAACGCCGCTTCCGCTTCGCCGGACCAGTGCTCGCCGATCCGGCGCAGTTCCGCCGCGGCGCGCACTTCACCATCCGCGACGAAAACATGGATGATGCTGTCCCAGTCGCCGGTGCGCGCGGCATAGTCGATGATGAATGTGTCGTTCACCGGCATGCCGAAACGCAAGCGCCGCGTTTCCTTGTCCAGTCTGAGCAGATGGTCCCGGAACTTCTCGGTTTCCGTGGGCCAGAGTTTTCTGAAGGTTCCTCCCCAGTGTCGAGATTCGCTCATGAGAACCTCTCCCGGGTTGCAAGAAGATGGTGTTTCGGGGTGGTTGTCACCCGTCTGATTGTTGCAGCGCAACATACACCGACGAATATGGCTGGTCTGAGGCCGATTCGCCAGACCCGCGCGGCTCTGGCCTGCATCACGGACATGGCGCAACGGCAGAACCGGGCTCGGCGCGAGGCCAAGCGCCCAACATCCGTGTTGCGATGCAGATCGGGAAGGGAGAGGAGGTGGCCGGATCCCGATGGGGGTAAGGATCCGGCCGTTTTGGGCACTAGAGAGGGAGAGGACTTGGGCTATGAAAACGCCAGGTGATCAAATCCGGCGCATCTCGCCTTGTCCCAACGCTATACTTCTACGCAACGCACACGCTACTAAGCCCATGTGTTGCCACCCTCCGGACCAGACATCATGGCCGTCGATGCCTGAACCTTCGGGCCTGAACGACCTGAGGTGGAGATCGGGGCTCGGGGTCGAGACCGGACGAGAACGCCGCAGTCCCGGAGGAAATCAGCGGGCCGGATCGAATGGAAAGCAGAAAGCCTGCGAGCGTCCCTCAACTGCTGCGCGAACCCTGTCTTCCCGAACCTGACCCAATGCTGATTGTCGAACCGAACCTCCCGCGTGTTGCGAGAGGAAGTGATTGCCCGTCTTAACCACACTCAAGTTGTGCCGTTCAGATAAATGCACCCTATACGTGTATATGGAGAATTGCAATAGGAAATTTATGCAACGACAGATTGTCCCGGCGCAATCGGCTCTAACAGGACCGCTTGGAATTGGACGGCGCCGTGCCTGGCCATCATGGCCGGCACAGCGGGCGCGAGCCCCCTCGAGTCGGCAGCCGGCATTGTCCGGCTCTTGCCGGGTCCGTGAATGAATTCCTGCAATTTCACATACTTGAACATGATGCGTGATCCGCCGCGCCCACGGCCGTGACGCGGCTTGGAGGGAAGGACGCGGCGTCTTATATGCCCGAAAGGCGTAATGGCGCCGGGCGCATCGGCGGCCTACCTTGTTGACAAGTCTGTGGACGCAATCGTTTATCGCGCCTGTCGCCTGGGTATCGGCGGCATTCAGACCGCGCGGCTGCGCCCGAACCGGCGAACTGAAGAGGTCTTTGCAGCAGCATGATTTACGTGCAGCTTCTCGGTGGTCTGCTGTTGCTCGTCGTCTTCGGCGACATCCTCGTGCGCGGCGCGGTCGATCTCTCGCACCGGCTCGGCATTCCGCCGCTCATTGTCGGTCTCACCGTGGTCGCGTTCGGCACCTCCGCGCCGGAACTGGTGGTTTCGGTCAAGGCGGCGCTGGAGAATTTCCCCGGCATTGCCATCGGCAATGTCGTCGGCAGCAACATCGCCAACATTCTCCTGGTTCTCGGCCTTCCCGCCATCATCTGCGCGACCCGCTGCGATCATCACGCGCTCGACCGCAACACCTATATCGTGCTCGGCACCAGCATCCTGTTTGCCGGGCTGTGCTTTCTCACGCCGATGACATTCTGGGACGGCGCGCTGTTGTTCGGCCTGTTGATCGCCTTCCTGTGGCTGTCCGCACACCGCGCCATGCGCAGCCGCGCCGCGGAGAGCCTCGTGCCCATCGAGGACGACGTACCCGCGCTGCCCGGCTCCATATGGGTGCCGGTCGGGGCGCTTGCCGTCGGTCTGATCGGCCTGCCGATATGTGCCCATATCACGGTCGACGGCGCCGCGGCCGTCGCCACGGTCTGGGGCGTATCCGATACGGTGATCGGGCTGACCATCGTCGCCATCGGCACTTCGCTGCCCGAACTGGCCACCACCGTGGTGGCCGCCCTTCGCGGGCACGGCGCGCTGGCGCTGGGCAATGTCCTCGGGAGCAACCTGTTCAACATGCTGGCGATCGTGGGGATCACGGCGATGCTCACCCCGCTCGCCATCCCGCAGGAAATCCTGCGGCTCGACATCTGGGTCATGCTCGCGGCAACGGTGCTTCTGGTGCCCTTCGTGGTCTGGCGGGTGCCCATCGGCCGGATCGCGGGCATCGTGTTCCTGTGCGCCTATGCGTTCTATATCGGGTATCTGCTCACCCCGGCGACGCAGGGCGCGCTCGTCATGGCCCAGTGACGGCCGCCGATTCGGTCAAGTTGCAACGCATGACAGTCGTCCGGTGATTGTCTCATGAGCGACAGCAGCACCTCCATCGCGCTCGTGACCGGCGCGGCCAGGCGAATCGGCAGCGCGATCGCGCGCCGTCTCGCCGGGCAAGGCTGGGGGATCGGCCTGCATTACAACCGCTCGCGCGCCGACGCCGAAGCCCTTGCCGAGGAGTTGCGCGCCGCGGGCGCGCGCGTGGCCCTGTTGCCCGCCGATCTGGCCGATATTGACCAGACAAGGGGGCTGGTCCCGGCCTGTGTCGAGGCGCTCGGCCCGCCGGCCTGCCTGGTGAACAACGCCTCGATTTTCCGCCGCGATACCGTCGCCGATTTCACCGACGAGAGCTGGCGGGCGCATCAGGATGTCAACCTGCATGCGCCGCTCGTGCTGTCGCAAGCCTTCGCCGACGCCCTGCCGGCCGGGCACACGGGCAATATCGTAAACCTGATCGACCAGCGCGTGCTGCGCCCGACACCGACCTTCTTTTCCTACACTCTCAGCAAATCCGCGCTGTGGACCGCCACGCGCACGATGGCGCAGGCGCTCGCGCCGCGCATCCGCGTCAACGCCATCGCGCCCGGCCCGGTGCTGCAGAACAGCTACCAGAGCGAAGCGGACTTCGCGCGCGAGTGGCGCACGACACCGCTGGAGCGCGGCGCAACGCCTGAAGAGATCGCCGATGCGGTCGTCTTCATCCTGGGCGCCCCGGCGATGACCGGCCAGATGATCGCGCTGGATGGCGGGGAGCATCTTCAGTAACGCAGGATTTTGCCGCGCAGCGCCGACCTGCTATAGCCATGCCGGAGCGTTAACAACGAGGGCGCGGCGCATGACGAAATCTGTGCTAGGCATCATAGGCGGCAGCGGCGTGTATCATCTGCCCGGCCTGTCGAACCGGCGCGAACTGGACATAACAAGCCCGTGGGGCGCGCCGTCCGCGCCGCTCGTGGCCGGCGAGATCGACGGCCTGCCCATCGTGTTTCTCGCGCGCCACGGACAGGGCCATCGGCTCGGCCCCACCGACATCAACTACCGCGCCAATATCGACGCGATGAAGCGCGCCGGCGTGACCGATCTCGTCTCCGTGTCGGCTTGCGGCTCCTTCCGCGAGGAGCTTTCCCCCGGCACATTCGTCCTCGTCGACCAGTTCATCGACCGCACTTTCGCCCGCGCCAAGAGCTTCTTCGGGGAAGGGTGCGTCGCGCATGTCGCGATCGCCGATCCGGTCAGCCCCGCTCTCGCCGACCGGCTGGAGCGGGCCGCGCAGGCCGAGGCGATTCCCTGCAAGCGTGGCGGCACCTACCTCGTCATGGAAGGCCCGCAATTCTCCACGCGCGCCGAATCGGAGCTTTACCGCGCGTGGGGCTGCGACGTGATCGGCATGACCAACATGCCCGAGGCCAAGCTCGCCCGGGAGGCGGAGATCTGCTACGCGACCGTGGCGATGGTCACGGACTACGACTGCTGGCACGACGAGCACACCGATGTCGATATACAGGACATCCTGCGCGTGATTCGCGACAATGCCGACAAGGCCGCGCGGCTGATTGCCTGTCTGGCGCGCGACTTTCCGGGCGAACATCCGCCCTGTCCGCTCGGCTCCGACCGCGCGCTGGAGCACGCCATCATCACCGCGCCGGAGGCGCGCGACCCGGCGCTCGTGGCCAAGCTCGACGCTGTCGCGGGCCGCGTGCTTAACCCCGCCTGATCCGCAGACCCCGGGAGACCGCGATGATAACCCACCAAGCCAACGACGATCTGAAGGCCCTGGTGCGCACCATTCCCGACTTTCCCAAGCCGGGCATCATGTTCCGCGATATCACCACGCTGTTTCAGGACGCGCGCGGCTTCAAGACGAGCGTCGAACGCCTCGCCGCGCCGTTTGCCGAAGCGGGCGTGGAGGCGGTCGCGGGCATCGAGGCGCGCGGATTCATCCTCGGCGGCGCGGTCGCCGACCGGCTCGGCACCGGCTTCGTCCCGATTCGCAAGAAGGGCAAGCTGCCGGGCAAGTCCATCGGCGAGGATTACGAGCTGGAATACGGCATCGACACGGTCGAGCTGCACGAGGACGCGATCCGCCCCGGCGAACGCATCCTGCTGGTCGACGACCTGATCGCCACGGGCGGCACGGCGAGAGCGGCGGCGCGGCTGGTGGAGAAGGCCGGCGGAACGGTCGCCGGTGCGGCCTTCATCATCGACCTGCCGGATCTGGGCGGCTGCGCCCGGCTCGGTGAGCTTGGCGTCACCTGTCACACGCTGATGGCGTTCGAGGGCGACTGAAACCGCTCGGGCGCACTGGCGGCGCGACAGAAGACTCTGAACGAACCCCGACACCGCCATTCAGGCCGCATTCATGTCGCCCTTGCCATCCTCGTAACCGTCAATCCCTGTGATCAACCATACCTTTCCTCGGCACGGTTGGGAGACGGCGCGGAATGCAGGGGTTCCGGGCCGTCTCCATACTCCACACCGCGCCTCCATCGCGCCTTGCCTTACCCTCCCCAAGCGATTAGCTAAAGCGCAGACCTCGTAAGACGCGCAAACACTTGGAGGGTTTTCATGTCCTATACGCTTCCCGATCTGCCCTATGCCTATGACGCGCTCGCCCCCTACATGTCGGCGGAGACGCTCGAATATCACCACGACAAGCACCACAACACCTATGTCGAGAAGTCGAACCAGCTCATCGAGGGCTCCGGCCTGGAAGGCAAGAGCATCGAGGAGGTCGTCAAGGGCGCGCACGGCACCAACCAGGGCCTGTTCAACAACATCGCCCAGCACTACAACCACACGCATTTCTGGCAGTGGATGAAGCCCGGCGGCGGCGGCAACAAGGTGCCGGGCGCGCTCGCGGCCAAGATCGACTCCGACCTCGGCGGCTTCGACAAGTTCCGCTCAGACTTCATCGAGGCCGGCGTGACGCAGTTCGGCTCCGGCTGGTGCTGGCTGGCGATGAAGGACGGCAAGCTCCAGATCATGAAGACGCCGAACGGCGAGAACCCGCTGGTTCACGGCGCCACGCCGCTGCTCGGCTGCGATGTCTGGGAGCACTCCTATTACATCGACTATCGCAATGCGCGGCCGAAATACCTCGAAGCCTTCTTCGACAATCTCATCAACTGGGACTATGTCGAATCGCTGTTCAACAAGGCGGCGTAGCACGCCCTGAACCCCATGCGCGTCCGGGAAGCCGCTCCGAACGACGGGGCGCCCGGGCGCGCGTATTCCGGCTCGAGAAGCCGGCCAGTTCTTTCGCGCGCGCGACCGGCTTCGGACCTTGCCGGATTGCGGCCCGTGGCAGCCGGGTGTTCGACCCCTCCATGATCCCCGCCGCGGCTCGCTAACACGCGGCCACGTATCCGTTTCCCGCCTTCCGGTTCTTGATCCTGCTGGGCCGCCCTGCGCGTTCCGGCGTCCCGATGTGACCGCCCTCAGCGTAAAAATTTACCGAAATTTAATTGGTAGCCGACGAAAATCGCAGGCGTTTCGGGCTCTTCCGAGCGACGGTGCGCTGCCTTTGGAAGCGCGTTCCGATCAAGTCGAACCGCGTCGTGTCTTCGCGGGGTCCGCATGGGCCGAAGCCATCCAGCGGCATCTCGTGGCGGCTGGGGCTGGATCGCGTCGCTGCGCTCGCGATGACGCAGATTGAGCCGGCTCGATCTGATCGGAGACTACTCTGGAGTCGGCCATTACCGAGCGGCCGCAGCAGATTGTGGAGTAATGAGTTTGCAATCTTGGATGGACCGCGCGACTCGGCCAAGCTGGTCTCCGGGTAAAAGCATGATGCGCAGGACCGGCGGCCGCGGGCGGCGCGCCGGACATGCGGTCCGCACGGAAAGGTCCGCTGCGAATGCCCGCACGCTCTGGGCCTGGCTGGATGCGCGCGCGGAGGCCGCATCCCGCCTGGGGGCATGCCTGTCGGCCATGCTTCTTGTAGCGGTCGCGATCTACGGCGCGGCGCTGGGCGGGCAGTTGGCGACATGGCAGGCGGCGGCCGCGGCGCGCCTGGAGACGGCGCTGATCGCCGGGGGCTTCGGAATTAACGAGATTGTCGTCAAGGGGCGCGAGCACTTGGAAGGGGCACGCATCGAGGAGGCGCTGGATGCCTCGCGCGCCCGAACGATCTTCAGCTTCGACACGCGCGCGGCAAAGGCGCGGCTAGAGGAAATCGGCTGGGTGAAAAGCGCGCGTGTCATGCGGCTTTGGCCCTCGACGCTCGTGGTCGAATTACGCGAGCGCGAACCGTTCGCGCGCTGGGACATCCGGGGGCACACGCTGTTGATCGACAGGGATGGCGAATTGCTCGGCCCGGTCACGCCGGCGTTTGCCGATATGCCGCGTGTGGCAGGTGAAGGCGCGGATGCCGCCGCGGCGGCACTTTTCGAGACGCTCAACCGGCATGCGGGGGTGGACCGGCATGTCGCGCTCGCCCGGCGGATCGAGCGTCGGCGCTGGGATCTGGTCCTCGAGGACGGACGGCGGATTCAACTGCCGGCGCAGGGGCTCGGGGCGGCGCTGCCCGTTGCGGCGCGCTTGCTGGCGGGGGCGCTGCCGGACGGCGTGACGGCAATCGACCTGCGCGTGCCCGGCCGGATCGCGCTGCGGCGCGGGACGCCGGAAGAGGGGCAGCCCGGCCCCACCGCGCAGCTTTCCGGCCGGCTCGGCGATGCGCGGAGGCAGCCACTTTGATCGGTTTGCGGAGCCAGGGATGTGGGACAACCACGGCGCGGTTATAACAAGGGAGTGCACGGCAGCCGTTCTCGATCTCGGGACGCGCCATGTATCGTGCATGATCGCGCGCCTGCTGCCTCCGCCCAAATGGCTCGCCCCCAGGGTTGAACACGCGCGCATCAACATTCTGGGCTTCGGGCAGATCGGCTCGCGCGGCATCACGGGCGGGAATATCGGTGATCTCGACGCCGCCGAGGAGGCGGTGCGGGGCGCCGTGGCCAAGGCCGAGCACAGCGCCGGCGTCACCGTGGACGAGGTTTACGTCACCTTCGCCGGGGCCGGGCTGTCCAGCGAAAGCTTCACCGCCAGCGTTCCGATCGCCCAGCGGACCGTGGACGAGCTCGACATCCGCCGCGCGCTGCTTGCTGCCGAGCAATACGCCAAGCGCCACGGCCAGTCGATCCTGCACACCGTCGTGTCCGGCTACGGGCTGGACGACATACCGCAGATCGAAGACCCGCGCGGCCTGATGGGCGATACGCTCAAGGTGAACGTGCTGGCCGCGGGAATGGCGCCGATGGCGGCGAAGAACATCGCGCTGTGCGTCGAACGCTGCCATTTGCGGCTTGCCGGCCTCGTCGCCGCGCCGCTGGCGAGCGGTCTCGCGGCCGCGACCGCCGAGGAGCGCACGCTCGGCGTCACCTGCATCGACATGGGGGCGGGCACCACCTCGCTGGCCGCGTTCTGCGACGGCCAGGTCATCCATATTGATTCGCTTTCTGCTGGCGGCGAGCGGCTGACGCGCGACCTGGCGCGGATATTGTCCACACCCCGCGCCGAAGCCGAGCGGCTAAAGACTTTATATGCCAGCGTTTTTACCGACACCGCCCCGGACGACGATTACGTCGTGTGTCCTTTGATTGGTGAAGATGGCGAAGAACGTTACATCTATCCGACAAAGGCGGATATTGCCGCCATCGTGCGCACGCGACTGGAGGACATGTTCTCGCAGCTACAGGAACGGCTCGAACAGGCCGGCTGCGAACCGGCGGTATGCGAACGCCTGGTTCTGACCGGCGGCGGCGCGCAGCTTGTCGGCGCGGTCGAGCTGGCCGGGCGGATTTTCGGCGGGGCGGCTCGGCTCGGCCGGCCGGATGCGGCGGCGGGACTGCCGCCGAACACGGACCCGGCGCTGGCCGCGGCGGTGGGCACGCTGACCTATCTGCTGCGCGCGCCGGTCGAGCGCCGCGCGGAGTCGCCGTCGCCGCAGGCGCCGGTCATGCCGGCGCATATGCCGTCGGGCGGGTATTTTGCCAAGGTCGGACAGTGGCTGCGCGAGAATTTCTGACGGCCATGCTGGCCGTCCGGGCCGGGCGCGCCGGTAGCCGAACGGGGCAAATCAGTGCAGCGTAGGGCATGTGTCGCGACGAATGCCCAGGGAAACGCGAATTTGTGAGGCTGCAATGAGCATTCATCTGAAGCCGGCGGAGCTGACCGAACTGCGCCCCCGCATTACCGTGATCGGCGTCGGCGGCGCGGGCGGCAACGCCATCAACAACATGATCCAGGCCGGTATCGAGGGCGTGGAGTTCGTGGCGGCCAACACGGATGCCCAGGCGCTGTCGATGTCGAGCGCGGGGGTGCGCGTCCAGATGGGCGTGAACCTGACCGAGGGTCTGGGGGCCGGCTCCAAGCCCGAGATCGGCGCGGCCGCGGCGGAAGAGGCGCTGGACGACATCCGCGGCTTCCTGCAGGGCGCGCATATGCTGTTCATCACCGCCGGCATGGGCGGCGGGACCGGCACGGGCGCCGCGCCGATCATCGCCCGCGCGGCCAAGGATATGGGCATCCTCACGGTCGGGGTCGTCACCAAGCCGTTCGAGTTCGAAGGCCAGAAGCGCATGCAGTATGCCGAGAAGGGGATCGCCGAACTGGCCGCGCATGTCGATACGATCCTGGTGATCCCGAACCAGAACCTGTTCCGCGTCGCCAACGAAAAAACGACATTCGCCGATGCGTTCCAGCGCGCCGATGACGTGCTGCGCTCGGGCGTGTCGTGCATCACCGACCTGATGATCAAGGAAGGGCTGATCAATCTCGATTTCGCCGACGTGAAGGCCGTCATGCAGGACATGGGCACGGCGATGATGGGCACCGGGGAATCCAAGGGCGACAGCCGCGCGCTGGAAGCCGCGGAAATGGCGATCTCCAATCCGCTGCTGGATAACGGTTCGATGCGCGGGGCGCAGGGGCTGCTCATCAGCATCACCGGCAGCCACGACTATCTCACGCTTTACGAGGTGCAGGAGGCCGCCGAGCGCGTGCGCCGCGAGGTCGCCGCGGACGACAACCCGGACATCAACATTATCGTCGGCGCGATTTTCGATCCGACGCTGGAGGACATGCTGCGCGTCTCCGTGGTGGCCACGGGGATCGACCTCGACACCGCCGGGGACGTTCCGAGAGTGGCGCCCGACCAGAACTCGCTGGGCGACCGGCTGCGCACCGCGCGCCGGACGGAAACCCCGCAGGAGCCGGCCGCCAGACGCGAACAGGTCTGGGAAGGCCCGGGAAGTGTGACGATCGAGCAGCGCCAGCCACGCCGCCAGGGCGGGCCGGAGAAACCGCGCAAGGCGAGCGCCGAGCCGCGCCAGCCGCATTTCGAGCCTGTGACGCCGTCCGCGCCGCGGCGTCGTCCCCGGCGGCCGTTGACGGATGAGGATTTCCCCGAACTCAGCGGGCATGACAATGGCGCGGACACGCCCGAAGCCGGCGAACGGCGCAAGGGCGGCCTGTTTTCCTGGATGTCCGGGCGTGGCCGAGGGCGCGAGGAGCGCGGCGGTCCGGCCGCGAGCGCGGACCGGAATATCGGTGCCGAGCGCGAGGAGCCGCGCATACCGCAGAATGAGCCGGCGTTCGGGAAAGACGAGAATGCGGCGGAAACCGGCGGAGAAAATGGCAGAAAAACGGCGAAGCCGCGGATCAACCGGGGGACCGGCAACGGATCGGGAAGCGCCGAGGAACCCTTTGACATTCCTGATTTTTTCAAGCGTCCGCTGAACTGAGAAGCCGCCGAATGCCTGAGGTGTTTCGGCAACAGGCAAGTCCTCTTTTGTGCCAAACCGGCTTTTTCCTTAATCAAGCGATGTAAGTGGCTGATTCGGCACAGTTTATCCGTAACAGAATGTAAACAAGCGTGATTTGATGGTACCGGGACCGCTGGCTATTGTCCGACCAGATCACGGGCGTGAGGTGCCAAGAGCAACGCGGACGCTGAGGGCCCGGCCAGAAGAGGTCTGATGTAACAGACCTACCGGCACATTGATAGCCTGGTCGGGGAAGCAGAGCGTTGTCGCGTAATGGTCGCACGTAAGGCGTCATGCTGACAGTCTGCTCTATGGTTCAAGAGTCATAATAAAGTTCAGCAGCGCTTCTTCTAAAATGCTCCGGCGTGTCTTGCATCCGTGATCGATGGGGGGACAGACGAGCTGCGTATCATGCCCGTTCTGTCCTTGAAGGGACAAAGATAACGGTGCGAGACAAGAATGATCGCAGACTTCACGGGGGCATGTCAGACGACGCTCAAGGAAAGCGTTGTCATTTCCGGCACAGGCGTGCATAGCGGCCAACCCGCTTCTCTCATTCTCCATCCGGCCGAAGCTGACAACGGCATCGTGTTCGTTCTCAGGAACGATGCGCGGCGCGAAGTCCGCATCCGGGCGGATTTCCGCGCCATCTCCAACGTCATGCTCTGCACCGTTCTCAGCAGCGGCGACGGCGCCTCGGTGGCCACGGTGGAACATCTCCTCGCGGCGCTGCACGGGCTGGGCGTCGACAATGTCGATGTCGAGGTGGATGCGGGCGAAGTCCCGATCATGGACGGCAGCGCCGAGCCGTTCGTCGAAGCGGTCATGGAAGCAGGGCTGCGCCCGCTGAGCAAGCCGCGCCGGTTCATCCGGGTGCTCAAGCCCGTCCGTATCGAGGACGGCGACGCTTTTGCCGCGCTCGAGCCGCATGACGGGTTTCATCTTGATGTCGAAATCGATTTCCCGACGCCGGTGATCGGGCGCCAGCGCTGGTGCGGCGACCTGACGCCGCGGATTTTTCTCCGCGCCCTGTCGCGCGCTCGTACCTTCGGCTTCATGAAGGACGTCAAGATGCTCTGGCAGGCCGGGCGCGCGCTCGGCTCGTCGCTGGAAAATACCGTTGCCATCGGCGATGATCGGGTCATGAACCCGGAAGGCCTGCGCTACGAGGACGAATTCGTCCGGCACAAGGCGCTCGATGCGGTCGGCGACCTGTCGCTGGCGGGCGCGCCGCTGCTTGGCAAGTTCCGGTCCTATCGCGGCGGACACCGCATCAACGCGATGGTGGTCGAAGCCCTCCACGCCGACCCGTCGGCCTGGGCGGTGGTCGAGATGGAGACGGACCGGCCGCGCCACCGCGAGGTTGCACGCGCGGATGTGGCCTGGGGCGCACCGATGCCGGCCTTCGCCGCCGATCGCAGCTAGGATGCCAACTCACAGTATCGCGTCCATAATCCTGATGCGGCGACAGGGGTGAGCCGGTCTGAAAAGTTTCGGGACATTGCTGCACATACGCGCGACATTTACGAGCGGAACGCGGCACGCTTCGATGCCGAGCGCGTCAAGAGTCTCATCGAACGGAAGTGGTTGGCGCGTTTCTGTGCGCTGCTGCCCGCCGGCGGAAGCGTTCTGGATGTCGGCTGCGGGACCGGCGATCCCATCGCGCGCGACTTCATTGAGCGTGGCTACGGCGTGACCGGCGTGGATTTCTCGGAGGCGATGCTGGCGGTCGCCCGCGCGCGCTGCCCCGATGCGCGCTGGCTCTGCGCCGACATGCGCAGGCTCGCGCTTGGCGAAACCTTCGACGGTATCGTGGGCTGGCACAGCTTCTTCCACCTGACGCCCGACGAGCAGGCCAGCACGCTGACGAAGCTGGCCGCGCATCTGGCGCCCGGCGGCGCGCTGATGCTGACGGTCGGGCCGGAGGCCGGGGAAGTCACCGGGCATGTGGGGGACGACGTGGTTTATCACGCCAGCCTGTCGCGGCGGGACTACGAACTCGGCCTTGCCGCGCTTGGCTTGCGCATCGTCGAATTCACCGTGTCGGACGATGACTGCGGCGGTGCGACGGTTCTTCTGGCGCGAAAGCAGAAGAAGGCGGCGTAATAAGCCGTATCCCGCAGCCCGTTCTGATCCGCCGCGACGCAGGAGCTTCACGCCTTGCGGGCTTCAAAGAGCGCGACGGTGCCCGACAACCGGATATCCACATCGCGGAACCGGGCGGTGAGGGCGCTTTCGAGCGCCTGCCTCGTATCGGCGACATTGGAAAAGACGCCTTTGCGGTTATAGAAATTCATTAACATCTGGGCGGTGCGGGACCGGGGCGCGTCCCCTTGCAGGATTGTTGCGCCGAACACGCGGCCGTTCGGCTTGAGGGCGCTGGCGGCGTTGTCAAAAACGATGGCCGCCTTTTCGGACATCTCCCCCGGCAGGCAGTGCAGCAGGTAACACAGCCCCACGGAGTCATGCTGTGCTCGGCCGGGCAGCGGCTGGAGAATGTCCGCCACCCGCGAATCCGGCGAGTAGCGGGCTATGCGTTTCGCGGCAGCGTCGAGACTGTGCGGGTTGAGATCGAGCAGCGTGATCCGCGGACTCGGCACCGGCCACTTGGCCTTGTCGAGGAAGTACCCCGTGCCAACGCCTATATCGAGATGGCTCTCACCGACATTGCGGTCATAAAGCGCGCGCAATTCGCGCGTCGGGCATCGCCAGATGACATGGTTGGACAGCCCGAGGACGACCCAGTCGTACAGCTTCAGTGTCAGCGGCGTGTAAACCGCCTGACCGGCGCGAACCCCGTTGTCCACTCCGTCGAGCGGGGCGTTTGTCTCTTCATGCATTGGCAACTCCCGGATGTGCCCGCGATCCCGCGTAGCTGTCTTTCCGGCATTTGCGTGCGACGCGGGCCGGACGAAGCGGCAACTTGGATTATAGTTGTTTCCTAGTGGTCCGATTCAGACATTTGCCTCCCGTCGCAGCACTCGTCCGAGCAAAT
>JBKGZY010000036.1:0-16871 GCA_046543175.1 Dichotomicrobium sp. | reverse complement strand
CTGTTCGGCAAGCTCGGCTATCCGGGCGGGCGCAAGACCAAGACCGGCGCATGGAGCACCGGCGCGCGCGTGCTGGAAGACCTGGTGACGGATGAATCGCTCACCGAGGACCAACGCTACCTGCCCATCAAGCTTTTGGAATGGCGCCAGCTTTCCAAGCTCAAGAACACCTACACCGACACCCTGCCCGATTACATCCACCCCGACACGGGCCGCATCCACACCAGCTATTCGCTCGGGTCGGTGCGCACGGGCCGGCTCGCCTCCACCGAGCCGAACCTGCAAAACATCCCGATCCGCACGCGCGAGGGCCGGCAGATCCGCACCGCCTTCGTCGCGGAAACGGGTTACAAGCTGATCTCCGCGGACTACAGCCAGATCGAGCTGCGCGTGCTGGCGCATATCGCCGACATCAAGGCGCTGAAGAAAGCGTTCGCCGACGGGCTGGACATTCACGCAATGACCGCCTCGGAGATGTTCGGCGTGCCCGTCAAGGACATGCCGCCGGAAATCCGCAGCCGCGCCAAGGCGATCAATTTCGGCATCATCTACGGCATTTCGGCGTTCGGCCTTGCCCAGCAGCTCGGCATCCCGCGTTCGGAGGCCGGCGAGTACATCAAGACCTATTTCGAGCGCTTCCCCGGCATCCGCGACTACATGGACACCATGAAGAAGCAGGCCCGCGACCAGGGGTACGTTCAGACGATTTTCGGACGCCGCATCCACTTCCCGGAACTTGAAACGGCGACGCAGGCCGCGCGCGGCAACTTCGAGCGCGCCGCGATCAACGCGCCGATCCAGGGCTCGGCCGCCGACATCCTGCGCCGAGCCATGATCCGCATGCCCGGCGCGCTGGCCGATGCCGGGCTGTCCGCGCGGATGCTGCTGCAAGTGCATGACGAACTGATCTTCGAAGCCCTCGAGGCCGAGGTCGAGGGAACCATCGAGACCGCGATCGAAACCATGAGCGCGGCGGCGGAGCCCGCGGTCGCGATGTCCGTGCCGCTGAAAGTGGATGCGCGCGCCGCCGACAACTGGGACGATGCGCATTAAGGGCGAGCCGTTCGATATGCTGCGGTCGAGCGACAGGCGGGGATGACACTGGAACAGCAACCGGCGAGCAGGACATCGCAGGGCCGAAGCTGGCAACTCGCGGCCTATATTGTGCTGGCGCTCGCCATGCTCGGTAGCCTGCCAAGTCTCCTGCGCGTTTACCGCGTCTACACCTTGGGCGTGACCTGGGAGCAGGTTCCGTTCGCCCTGCAACAGAAGGCGTTATGGCAGCGCAACGAAATGTGCGCATCCATGCCGGGCGAGCAGACGCCGTTTTCAGCCGACGCGCAGCGGGCAAGCGAAGACAGGACGCTGGGCAGCGCGCGTCAGGTCGCGACATTCTCGGGGATGGCCGTTCGGCTTCAGGGGTGCTGGAACGGCGACGTGCTCGTGCGCACGGTCATCGAGAACGGCACGGGCCGCGCCGTTTGGGTCGCGGCGGAAGGCTTCACGCTTGAAGCGGCAGGGCTGTCGATCGCGGACCGGGCGCTCGCGCAATCGCGACCGGTAGCGCCGGGAGATGAGTCCGTGGAGACGTTCTCCGTCATGTGCCAGGACTGGGACGGCGGAACCATCGACAGCGGGCGCGTCATCCGCGTGGTGTCGGTTGGCGACAACTGCGCGCGGGAGACGATCAATATCCTCACCGGCAAGGTCGAACGCAGCGAGGTCGTGCCCTGCGATGCGGGCTGCGCGGCGGACGAGGCCGAGTGACCAACCTTACGGGCAATCGACCGGCCGGACGAAGCGGCGCTTGATGAAGCCGTAAACGGTAAAATCGCCGTCATAATAGCCGATCTGGCACCAGCGGCTCGGCATGGACCGGCTCTGAGGCAGGCAGCGGCCCTCCTGGGCGATGATGCCGTGGCCTTCCGGCGGGATGTGCCCGACAATCGGCTCGTCGGTCGCGGGCAGCGCGCGGATATTCAGCACATCCCAGTTCGGCACGTTCACCACGCGGAAACAGCCCGGCCCGCTCGTCGCCGACGCGGTTGCCGCAGTCAGGACAAACGCCGCAAAGACCGCCAGAGACACGATACGCGCAACGCTCGGTTTGACAGACATCACCTTCCTCCCATGCGACAAGCCCTGCCACAATGAAAGGCGATCACGCCTGAATGCAGAATGAATGCGCCGGTCAGGCGTGCACGAACGGTTCCAGCCCGGACAGCCGCAGCGCCGGCTCCGGCTTGGGTATCTCGCGCGGCGGATAGGGCGCGACAGCCTCTGCGATGGCGCGCAGATGCTCGGGAGTCGTGCCGCAGCAGCCGCCGACGATGTTCAGGAAACCCGATTTCGCCCACTCTTCCAGCTTGCCGGCCATCTCCTCCGGGCTTTCGTCGTATTCACCCATCTCGTTGGGCAGGCCGGCATTGGGGTGCACGCTTAGGAGTGTATCCGCCACCGCCGAAAGCTCCGCCACGACCGGGCGCAACTGGTCCGCGCCGAAGGAACAGTTCAGCCCGATGATGAAGGGCCTGAGATGGCGCATGGAATACCAGAACGCTTCGACGGTCTGGCCCGACAGGTTGCGCCCCGACAGGTCGGTGATCGTGTTCGAGATCATCAGCGGCAGCGAGAAGCCGACCTCGTCATAGACCTGGAGGATCGCGACCCCGGCGGCCTTGGCGTTCAGCGTGTCGAACACCGTCTCGATCATCATGATGTCAACGTCACCCTCGATCAGGCCGCGCGCCTGGTCGGCATAGGCCTCGACCAGTTCGTCGAAGGTGACATTGCGAAAGCCGGGGTTGTTCACATCCGGCGAGATCGAGGCGGTGCGGTTGGTCGGCCCCAGCGAGCCGGCGACGAAGCGCGGGCGCTCCGGCGTGCGCTCGGTCCATTCATCGGCGGCCTCGCGCGCCACGCGTGCCGCGGCGACGTTCATCTCGCGCGCATACTCCTGAAGGTCGTAGTCCTGCTGCGAGATCGCGTTGGCGTTGAAGGTGTTGGTCGTGGCGATGTCCGCGCCCGCCTCGAAATAATCCGAATGAATCTTGCGGATCAGGTCGGGCCGGGTGATCGCCAGCACGTCGCTGTCGCCCTTCAGGTCCGTGTGATGATCCTTGAAGCGCTCGCCGCGGAAGTCCTCTTCCTGCAGGTTGCTGAGCTGGATCATCGTGCCCATCGCGCCGTCGAGAATGACAATGCGCTCCTCGGTGGCGCGTTTCAACGCCGCGATACGCTCTTCGCGTGTGCTCATGCCGTGGCCTCTTTTGCGTGCTTGTCGCGGGGCTGCGCGTCATGTGCCGGATCGGTCTCCGGCTTCAGGCCGATGGAGTGGCAGACGGCCGCGGTCAGCCCCGCACGGTTCAGCGTGTAGAAGTGGAATTCCTTCACCCCCGCCTCAATCAGTTCACTCATCTGCTCGACCGCGACGCCGGCGGCAACCAGCCGCGCGGTTTCCGGGTCGTCCTCCAGCCCCTCGAAACGCTTGGCCAGCCAGTCGGGAATGCGCGCGCCGCAACTGCCCGCAAATCGCGCGACCTGCTGGAAATTGTGGATCGGCATGATCCCGGCTGCGATCGGCAGATCAATGCCGCGCGCGCGGACCCTGTCGAGATACCGGAAGAAGTCCGCGTTATCGAAAAAGAACTGGGTGATCGCGCGGTCGGCCCCGGCATCGGCCTTCGCCGCGAGCATGTCGAGATCGGCCTCCACGGTCGGTGATTCCGGGTGCTTCTCAGGGTATGCGGCCACCGACACGTCAAACGGGCCGATCTGCTTGATTCCGCGCACCAGTTCGATGGAGCTTTCGTAGCCGCCGGGATGTGGCGTGTAAGTCTTGCCGACGCCTTCAGGCGGATCGCCGCGCAGCGCGACGATCCGGCGGATGCCCAGTTCCTTGTAGGAGCGGATGACGTCGTTGACCTCTTCCTTTTCAGCGGACACGCAGGTCAGGTGCGCGGCAGGGGAAAGCTCTGTCTCGCGCAGGATACGGCCGACAGTCGCGCGCGTCTTGTCACGCGTGGTGCCGCCAGCGCCGTAGGTCACCGAAACGAAGCGCGGGGCGAAGACTTCCAGGCGCCGCATGCTCTCCCACAGAACGCGCTCCATCTGCTCGTTTTTCGGCGGAAAGAACTCGAAGGAGACATGGATGTCCTGGGTCTCGGTGGACCCGCCGCCTTGTTCATGATTGATGTAATTCAAATGCAATCTCCTCAGTGGTTTGTGCCGTCACAGGCGCAGCGGGTTCGGCCTGAACCCGCGCACCGGACTTGACACCGCCCCAAAGGCAGACGGTCAGGGTTGCATCCCCTGTGGCCCGATCGGCCGGCAACTGGCGGTAATCCGCGAGCTTCATCCCTGCCTCGTCCAGCCACTTCGCCATCTGCTCGTGCGAAAATCCGAGCCGGCGATGGGCGTATTTCTCACGCAACTCATCCAGATCGTGCGGGGCGAAATCCACGATCAGCAGGCGTCCGCCGGGCCGCATGATGCGTGCGGCCTCCGCGACCGCGAGCGAAGGATCATCGAGAAAATGCAGCACCTGGTGCAGAACGACGGCGTCGGCTGCGGCGTCTGCCACCGGCAGGTTGAACAGATCGCCCTGGCGGAGTTGCACATTTGAAAGGCCGAGCCGGTCCATCCGCGTGCGGGCATAGGCCAGCATCTGGCGGTTCATATCGATACCAAAGGCATTTTTCGCTTGCGGCGCGAAAACCTCCAGCACGTAGCCAGTGCCGGTTCCCAGATCGACCAGGTGCTCGATCGGCTCGTCGCCCATCACTTCGCGCATGGTCCTGGTAACGACCGCCTCGTCCACATGCAGCGCGCGAATGCGGTCCCATTCCGCGGCGTTATCGCGGAAATAGGCCTGCGCGGCGCTGTCGCGCTCGGCCTTGATTGCCTCGGCGCGCTGCCGGTCGCGCACCAGCGTGGCGTCGTCCGCGTCCAGCGCTTCCGCAATGATCGAACGCATCACGCGGCCGGCGCGGTCATCGCGCACGCGGAAAAACACCCAGCTTCCTTCCTGGTACCGCTCGACCAGCCCAGCCGCGGCCAGCAGCTTGAGGTGCCGGCTGACACGCGGCTGGCTCTGACCGAGAATGCGCGTCAGGTCCTTCACGTTGAACTCGCCGGCGCACAGCAGCGCAAGCAGCCTCAGGCGGGTCGTCTCGCCCGCGGCCTTCAGTGTTGAGACGAGATCATGTGTTGAAAGCGTTCGGTTCATGCTATTGAACAACCCATGTCGGGGCCGTAGCGTGTGTTTCAACGCCCCAAGCCCGGCTATGAGGAAAAGATATAAACATATCTTTATGCATTTGGCGAGGGGAGCTTTCGCTCGCCAACAGAAGGTGGCGCCGGAAAACACCGCCGAGGGAGCGATGAGCGCAACACGAGACGACCTGTTTTCTCAACTGAACGAACTGGGCATCGAGACGCAAACCCATGAGCATCCGCCACTTTTCACGGTGGAGGAATCGCAGGCCCTGCGCGGCGAAATTGCCGGCGCCCACTCGAAGAATCTGTTTCTGAAGTGCAAGAAGGGTGTGCTCTGGCTCGTGGTCGCGCTGGAGGACACCCCCGTGGACCTGAAAACCCTGCACCACAAGATCGGTTCGGGGCGGCTCAGCTTTGGCAAGCCAGACCTGATGCGCGCCGTGCTGGGCGTCGAACCTGGCGCGGTGACGCCGTTCGCGCTCATCAACGACACGGACCGGCAGGTGAATGTCGTCCTGGACGAAGCATTGCTGGCGCATCAGACGCTGAACTTCCATCCGCTCGCCAACACGGCGACCACAAGCATCAGCCGGGACGATTTCCTGAAATTCATTGCGTCCTGCGGGCATGAACCCATGCGTCTTGCGCTGGGCGATGCCGCTCCTGGCGGGCTTGAAACCGGGACGGCCTGTTGAGATATTCCTTTCAGGCAAACCGTTCAATTGGACACGTGTTGCGTGCAGATGGCTCCCTACACCTTAACGGACAGGACGAACGCAAAATGGCATTCATCATCCCTGGCGCGCAAAACGAGAACGAATCCGGCGACGACCTGATCAAGGAAACGACGACCTCGACCTTCATGACCGACGTCATCGAGGCTTCGTCCAGCGTGCCCGTGCTGGTCGATTTCTGGGCGCCGTGGTGCGGCCCGTGCAAGCAGTTGACACCGATGCTGGAAAAAGCCGTCAAGGCCGCGGGCGGCAGGATCAAGCTGGTCAAGATGAACATCGACAACTACCCCGAAGTCGCCAGCCAGCTTGGCATCCAGTCCATTCCGGCCGTATTCGCCTTCAAGGACGGCCGCCCCGTGGACGGCTTCATGGGCGCCGTGAGCGAAGGCGAGATACGCAAGTTCATCGACCGCGTGACCGCCGGCGGCGGGCAAGGCGACGAAATCCAGCAGAAGCTGGACGCGGCCGAAGCGGCGCTCGAACAGGGCGGTGTCAACGAGGCGGCGACGCAGTTCGCCGAAATCCTGAAGAGCGATTCGGAGAACGTGGCGTCGATGGCCGGGCTGGCCAAGTGCTACATCAAGAGCGGCGACCTGGCGCGCGCCGAGCAAATGCTGGGCCTTGTGCCACCGGCCAAGCAGAACGACAGCGCTGTCACAAGCGCGCAGGCGATGCTGGACTTGGCGCGCAAAGCCGAAGAAGCGGCAGACACCTCCGAGATGGAACAAAAGGTGGCGGACAACCCGGATGATCTGCAAGCGCGCTTCGACCTCGCGCTCGCCCTGCAGGCGGGCGGCAAGCGCGAGCCGGCGATGGAACAGCTGCTGGAGATCGTGAAACGCGACCGTAGCTGGAACGACGGTGCCGCGCGCCAGCAGCTCGTCGAGTTCTTCGAGGCCTGGGGCGCGAACGACCCGCTCACCGCCAAGGGGCGCCAGCGCCTGTCGACGATCCTGTTTTCATGACATTCGCCGGAGCGGGATGCGGCCGCCGGCGGCACGCGGGGAGAACCGACAATAAGCATCACCGATCAATATCGCAGGCCGGCGGACCTGCCGCAGCGAATCCCGGTGTTCCCGCTTCAGGGTTGCATCATGCTGCCGCGTTCCTCCTTGCCGCTCAACGTGTTCGAGCCGCGCTATCTCCAGCTCGTGAGCGATATTCTCGCGGGGCCGCGCATCCTGGGAATCGTTCAGCCCGAACGCGCCGATACCGATCACTCCCCGCCCGGCAAGAACGTCCCGCTGCGCCGGGTCGGCTGCGCCGGCCGTCTGACCGCGTTCACGGAAACGGATGACGGCAGTGTTATCGTTTCGCTCAGCGGCATTGCCCGCTTCCAGATCTCGGGCGAAAGCGAAACCGACAAGCCCTATCGCATTTGCGATGTAACCTACGCGCCGTTCACGGCGGATTTCATGCGCGGCTACGGACAGGAGCAGGTGAACCTGACGCGCTTCATGCGGGTTCTGAGGTCCTACCTCGACGCGCACGATCTGCGGGCGGACTGGGAGGCGCTACGCCGCTCGCCGGTCGAACTGCTCATCAACACGCTTGCCATGATCAGCCCTTATGGCCCGGAAGAGAAGCAGGCGTTGCTGGAAGCGCCGGATCTGCGCACACGCTCGGAAGTGCTGATGGCGCTCGCGGAAATGGACATTGCCACGCCCGAAGACGGATCGGGCACGACGCTGCAATAGCCGGGCGAAGGAGAGACGCATGAGTGAGAACGACGAGCATCAGGCGGAGGCGAGCGAATTCGCCGGGGAAGTGGACCCGAAGCTGCTCGAAATCCTCGTCTGCCCGCTGACGAAACAGCGCCTGGAATACGACCGCGAGGCGCAGGAACTCATCAGCCGATCGGCCAAGCTCGCCTTCCCGATCCGCGACGGCATTCCGGTTCTGCTGGTAGAAGAAGCCCGCCAGATCGAAGACTGAGCCGCCCACGAAAATCATGAGCACCCCCCTCTTCCGGCCGCAGAATGCGCGTTCCGGGGCCGACTGCCTTGTTGCACGGCGGCGCGCCGCCCACCTCTTGCCGGAACCGTCGCACATCGCCGATCGTTTCCCTGCGAGCGGCCGGCACAATTTGGCGAGCCAGTATGGCGCGAACGCTTAGCGAAAAGGCTTTCCTTATGAAGGCAGGACAACTGGCTGGTATGGCCGTCCTACTTTGCAGTTCGGTTCTTGGCGGTCCAGACACGGCGTCAGCGGCATCCGGCGGGTTCACGCCGACTTGGGCATCATCTCCCGCCGTGCAACAAGCGGGCGACGCGAGACTGTTCACCGTTCAAAGCGGTCCCCGCAGCTACATGGAGGGGCGAGGATTTCAGAGCTATCAGCGCGACCGCGGCTTCAGCGGCGACCGCCAGTTCGGCGGCTACCCAAGCGCCGGCGATGACAGCGGCTCCGACCGCCTCTACGGACTGCGACGGCCGCGGACGTATGGGCCGAGCGAGAACCGCTGCGCCGGCTGGAGCCGGCGGTGCGACCAGAGATGGGGCGGCGGCAACCGGGACTACTACGGCTGCATGCGCTATCACGGCTGCCGCTGATGGCTGAGGACGGTGGACTGCTGCCTTCGCCTCCCCGTATGTTTGGGCGATTGTCGCGGGCGAGCCCGCTGTCCTGATGCCCGGCGCCTCGGCGGCGGACGGGTTTCTCCTCAAGTTGACCGCTTTTCGTGTTTTTACTGGAACCATCTTGGCAGGTTGCTTGTTCTCTCCGGGCGACTGGCAAGAGTCCTTCGGTTCCGGAAAGGTATATGCCAATGAAATTGAAACATGTTTTTGTGGCGGTCGCGTTTATGGTGGGCTTTGCCCTTCATGGCGTCGGCGAAGCGACGGCCGGTGCGGCCGTTGCCCCCGCCCAAGCAATTGCGCTGGGCGGCAAGCTGGACGCGCTTGGTGTCCAGAACCTCATTGAAGTCCAGCGGGAGCGGAGACGATCCCGGCGCGGCAATAGACGCCGGTCCCGCGAAGGTCGGAGAGCCCGGCGCAACCGCCCGCGCACGCGCCGGTTTCGCGGGTACCGCCGGTACAACCGCCGGCGCAGCCGCCGTGGACGCCGGTACCGGCGCCGTCGCGGACCCAGCTTCCGCCTCTACATCGCCCCGCCTTACCTCTACGGCCCCGCATACCGGCGGTCAGGACGGTGCGGCCATTGGCGCCGTCGCTGCATCGCGCGGTGGGGTCTCGGCAACTCCAACTACTACGGCTGCATGCGCTATCACGGCTGCTAGTGCAGTGACACAGACACTTGATCCACACTTGCAGCACGCTCGCATTCAAGTGTCTGTGTCGAAAACTGCACTAGAAACAATATTTTACTCGTGCATCTTTGACGCATTCATTCGCTCCCGGACTCGCTGCTTGGCGAAGCGAATGAATGCGTCGATGCACTAAAAACAGCTAAAGCCGTGCCGGGGAGCGGGACTACCTGCCCCCGGTCTCTCTCGGCGCCTTCTTCGTTACCTCTTCCAGCACTCACTGGTTCACCAGCCTTCGCCTACATTGTTAGTATTTCGTACCGAAGGCGCAGTCTTCGTGCTATACTTACACATAGAGGAAAGCGGCCCACGTATCTCGATCGGGTCAGTATGGTTGATCCGAGCCGCCGCCGCCTGAACGCGGCTGGCGGGGAAGTGTCGACTCGACTTGAGAAGGGACAGATTCAATGAGGTACGTTCCGTTTATCGCAGCCTTGGTCCTGGTGCTTGGCCTTGCGTTGCCGGGCGCTGATAAGGCCAACGCAGCATCGGCAATTGCAGCACCGAGTCAAAGTTTCGGTCTTGACAAGCAGATTGCCGACATCCAGCGGTCGCATATCCAGAAGGCGGGCGTCCGTTTCCGGCTTTATATCGGTCCGCGCCGCCGGTACTACCGCCGCCGGTACCTTCGCCGCCGGTATCACCGCCGCCGGCGCTATGGCCGGTGCGGCTATTGGAGCAGGCGCTGTGCCAACAACTGGGGTTATCGCACCAGCAGCTATTACGGCTGCATGCGTTATCACGGTTGCCGCTGATAAGCTGACGTGATCGGGCGGGTCTTTTGGAGCATTCTCGGCGAATGCATGCCCGGCGTGGGAACCGGTTTGCGGTTCGAAGCCAAAGGGCCGGCGCGCAGGCGACGAGAATGCGCCCAGGCTCCAGGCCCGCCCTTTTGCGTGGCGCTCAGATGCGCTCGCCGCGCATGAGCCGGGGCAACTCGCCCGTGGTTCCCGCCGCTTCCGCCACGAATAGCCGCTTGAGGGGCGCAATCCGGTCGACCATGCCAAGTCCGAGTCCGCGGATCGTCCGCAGAGCCTCGCTGTCGCTGGAAAACAGCCTGTTGAGCACGTCCATGCCGGCCGCCGACATGCCGGAATCGAACCGGCGCCAGCGCTCGTAGCGACGCAGCACGTTCAGCGCGCCGATGTCTTCCCCGAGTCGCCGGGCTTCGACGAGCACCTCCGTCAGCGCCGCGACGTCGCGCAGACCGTGGTTCAACCCCTGCCCGGCCAGCCAGTGCAGGCCATGCGCCGCATCCCCTGTGAGCGCCACGCCGGGCCGGACAAACGCACGCGCCAAGCTGAGCGATAGCGGGAAGGTCTGGAGCGACGACACCAGCCGGACCTCGCCGAGCTGCGCGCCGAAGCGCCGGGTGATCTCGGCATTGACCCGGTCCTTGGGCAGCGCCAGCATCCTTTCGGCGTCCTCCGGCGTCTCGGTCCAGACGAGCGAACTGCGCCGCCCGGTCATCGGCAGCATGGCGAACGGCCCGGCCGGCAGGAAATGCTGAACCGCCCGGCCATCATGCCCGCGCTCGTGTTCGACCGTGGCAACGATGCCGGCCTGCGGATAGTCCCAGGTCACCGCCTTGATTCCAGCCATGCGGCGCAGGCGCGAGCGCCGGCCATCCGCAGCCACCAGCAGCCGCGCCGCGATTTCGCCGCCGCCGCCAGGGCGCAAGACAACGCCCGCCGGCGCGGCGCGCACCGCTTCGATCCGCTCCGGCGCGATCAGCGTCACATCGCTTTCATCGACGGCAGCGGCGAGCGCGCGCATCAGTACCGCGTTCTCGACGACATGGGCGGCGGGCGTTTCGTCATCGTCCACGGTGTCGAAAGTCAGGATCGGCAGACGCACGGGCGCGTCCAGCGTCGAGTCGGTGATCTCGATGCGCGTAACCGGCTGCGCTTCCTGCGCAATCGCCGGCCAGACGCCCAGGACTTCCAGCATACGCCGCGAGGCCGCCGAGATGGTCATGGCGCGACCGTCGTCATTGGGCGCGCGCAGGCGCTCCGGCGGTGCGGGATCGACCACGGCGACGCGAAACATCCCCGGCGCCGCGACACTCAGCGCGCGCGCCAGTGTCAGGCCGATGAAGCCGCCGCCGCCGATGACGATGTCATAGTCGAGGGGCATGCCCGATACCTTTGCCGGAAGGCTGCAGCTTGACAGACAACAAGCTGCGCCCTCACATAACGGTTCGCTGCGGCTGCCCGCACCCGCCAATGCCGACACGCAGGCCCCGGATGACAGACACGCCCGGAACGATGTTCGACATCTTCGATCTCGAGACCCTGGAACACAACCTGTTTCGTGGCCGCAGCCCGCAGGACGGCTGGCAGCGCGTGTTCGGCGGGCAGGTCATCGGCCAGGCCCTGGTGGCGGCCACGCGCACGGTCGAGGGTGGCGAGCGGGCGGCACATTCGCTGCACGGCTATTTCCTGCTGCCGGGCGACCCGACGACGCCGATCGTCTACGAGGTGGACCGCATCCGGGACGGCAAGAGCTTCACCACGCGGCAGGTCACGGCGCTCCAGCACGGGCAGGCGATCTTCTCGATGGGGGTATCGTTTCATCGCGACGAACCGGGGTTTTCCCACCAGATCGACGCGCCGGACGTGCCCGGACCGGAAGAGTTGCCTTCCGAGGCCGAGGTACTTCAGGACGTGCTGCCGAACCTGCCCGACAACATCAAGCGGTACTGGCTGCGCGAGCGGCCCGTGGAAATGCGGCCCGTCGATGTCAGGAAATACATATCGCCGGAACCGCGCGAGGCGCAGCGCAGCGTCTGGATACGCTCCACGCTCGATCTGCCGGACGATATCGGCCTGCACAAATGCGTGCTCGCATACGCCTCGGACTTCTTCCTGCTCGACACCTCGCTCGCCCCGCACGGGCGCAACCTGTTCGATCCGCGCATGATGATGGCGAGCCTGGATCACTCGCTGTGGTTCCATCGCGCCTTCCGGGCGGACGAATGGATGCTTTATGTGATGGACAGCCCGTCGGCCTCCGGCGCGCGCGGTTTCTGCCGCGGGTCGATCTTCCGGCGCGACGGCACCCTGATCGCCTCGGTGGCGCAGGAAGGGCTGATCCGCGAGCGGCGAACCTGACAGCATCCGGCGCGGCCAGGCATTCGCGACAGATGCCGAGGGTGAACATGACGCTGCACGGCTTCGGGCAAATCATCCCCGCTTCCTTCCACAGAAAACCACGGCGCATGACGCGTCCGCGTTGAATCCTTGAATTCCCTCTCGTAAAGGTTGCCGTCAATTCTCGTCGTCGTTGCGGAAATCGATGTCCGTCATGCGAAGGACGGCGACGCCGGACGGGAGCGCAAGCGTTGAACCGAACAGAAATCCTGGAGAAGCTGAATTCCGGCGATTGCAAGACGGCCATCGCCTTGCTCGAAAGGTTGCTTGACGAGCACCCCGACGATCCCGACTTGCTGGGGCTGCTTGGCGTGGCGCTGGAGGAATGGGGCGATGGGGACGGCGCTGAACGGGCGCTCAGACGCGCCCTGACCCTGCCCAGTGAACGCGCAATCCGGCTGCGCAATGCCGGCAATCTGGCCTGTCTGCTGTTCGATGCGGGGCGGCGGGACGAGGCAGCCGCGCTTCTCAGGGACGGATGGCGCTGGCTTGCGGATCGAACGCCCGGAGTGAACGAGCGCATTTGTCTCGCCGTGCTCGCCGAAGTCATGCAGCATCTCGGCCTGCACGAAGAGACGATCAACCTGCTTTCAGCACTGCCCGATCTCATCGAACCCGACTGGCGCTTACTCAAGCCACTCGTCGTCGCTATGGCGATGACGGATCGAGCCGACGAAGCCCTGCGGCTGCTCGAAGCGTATCACCCCCCGGACACGGCAGCATACGAACGCCACGCGCTCCTTGCCCATCTCTACTGGCGCGGCGGCCAGACGAACCGCGCCGCCGAGGCGCGCAATGCCTACATCGCCGACGCGCCGCCCATGATCGGCTCCCCCCGAGCAGCGCAGAAATACGTCATCGGCGTTCTGGAAAGCCCTCCGGCCTGCCAACACCTCATCCATCCAAATCGGCTGCATCGTCTCCATAGCAACTACCCCGGCAGGATGGCGCGCCGGCTATCAGACCGCTATCGGCTGGCCTCGATCTTCGCGGGCAGCGGCCCCGAGGCGATCCGCGAATTCAATGGCTGGCAGCCGGCCGTGGTCATCAACAATATCGTGAACCCGGAATATCTGCTCAGTCCGAACACGCTCACCGCCGTCAGGGATGTCGCGGAGCAGCTTCAGGCGCCGATCCTCAACCCGCCCGAAAAAGCGGCGCTGTGCACTCGTGAGATGAACGGGCCGCGGCTTTCGGATATTCCCGGTCTGCGCCTGCCGAAGGTTTGCAGGTTCGTGCGGGACCTGTCGCGTCTGGATGAACTCGTCGCCGTGGTCGAGGGTGAATTGCGCTATCCCCTGATCGTCCGCACGACCTTTCAGCACGAATCGGCGAATATGACGCTGGTTCATGCGCGCGACGAACTGAAACGCGTCTTGCGGGGTCTCGGCACTGAACAGTTCTACGTCATCGAATATCTCGGCGCGCCCCGGCGAGACCGGTACTTCCGGCGGATCAGGGCGGCGTTTGTCGATAGCGCGCCTATCGTCATGCGCGCCGACTATGCGGAAGACTGGATCGTCAGAAGCCGCAACAAGATCCCGCTGGAGGTTTACCGCGCGCGCCCCGACCTGCTCTCGGAGGCGAACGCGATCGTCGAGATGCCGGCGCGGCAACTCGGGGCCAATGCGCTGGACACGCTTCACGCAGTGGCGCAGGCAATACCTCTCGATGTCTTCGGCATGGACTTCGATGTCGACGAGGACGGCCAGGTCGTCTTCTTCGAGGCCAACGCAGCCATGAACTTCTTCTCCAACGCGCCGGAGGAATTTCCCTATCCCGCCGAAGCGGAACGCCAGTTCTGCGACGCTCTCGAAGCCGCGCTCGATAAACGAGCAAGCGGCCAAACGCCATGCTGACCGGGTTACGCGCCTCATCGGTCTCCGGCGTGGGGAACTGCCATGATTGATCTTCCGGTGGCGCAGGAAGGAAGGGCTGATCCGCGAGCGGCGAACCTGACAACTCATTAAGCCCGCCACCCATATCTGCACAATTTCTGTGCAACCTCCCGGATTTGCCTACTTTTTAGGCAAATCCCCTCTTTCGCCCGCATTAACACGTCTCCGTCCATGCCATGTGCAGAGCCTCATCGGCTTTGGCACGGGTTTTGAATCCCGTAAGGCGTGCCGTCGGGGCAAGCGGTGTCAATCGCTTGAGGGGCGGTGCCTTGCCACGACCGAAGCGGCAACGAAAGAGCGATCGAAGGAGATCACACATGAAACTGGTGACGGCTGTCATCAAGCCTTTCAAGCTCGACGAGGTGCGCCAGGCGCTGACCTCGCTGGGCGTGGAAGGCTTGACCGCCACGGAAGTGAAGGGCTACGGGCGCCAGATGGGGCACACCGAGATCTACCGGGGTGCCGAATACGAAGTAACCTTCCTCCCGAAAATCAAGATCGAAGTCGCGATCGACGACGACATGACCGACAAGGTCGTGGAAGCGATCTTGTCTGCATCCAAGACCGGGCAGATCGGCGACGGAAAAATATTCGTCACGCCGCTCGAGCATTCCGTCCGCATAAGGACGGGCGAAACCGGCGCGGAAGCGTTATAGAGTTGAGGTGAAAGCATGAATGATTTGAAAAAATTCCTGACGCTGAGCGGCGCGGTTGCGCTCGTCGGCGCCTTGCTCGCAAGTCCCGCAGTCGCGCAAGAAACCGCCGAGACAGCCACTGCCGCTGTCTCGCCCGACGGTCAGTTCATCTTCAACACCCTGCTGTTCCTGATCGGCGGCTTCCTCGTCATGTGGATGGCGGCCGGCTTCGCCATGCTCGAGTCCGGGCTGGTCCGCAGCAAGAACGTGACCATGCAGTGCACCAAGAACATCGCGCTGTATTCGGTCGCGGGCCTGATGTTCTGGGTGGTTGGCTACAACCTGATGTATGACGGCGTGAACGGTGGCTATCTCGGCAGCTTCACACCAAAGCTGATCCCGGAACCGTCCGCCGAGGCGGCAAGCGCCGGCTATGCCGCTGCCTCGGACTGGTTCTTCCAGATGGTTTTCTGCGCCACAGCCGCCTCGATCGTATCGGGCACCGTCGCCGAGCGCATCAAGATTTGGCCGTTCATCATCTTCGTCATCGTCCTCACCGGCTTCATCTATCCGATCCAGGGCGCTTGGAAATGGGGCGCAGGCTGGCTTGACGCGCTGGGCTTCGCCGACTTCGCCGGTTCGACGCTGGTCCACTCGACAGGCGGCTGGGCCGCGCTGGCAGGCGCGCTCATCATCGGCGCGCGCAAGGGCAAGTACGGTCCGGGCGGACAGATCAACCCGATGCCCGGCTCCAACCTGCCGCTCGCCACGCTCGGCACCTTCATCCTGTGGCTGGGCTGGTTCGGCTTCAACGGTGCCTCCCAGCTCGCGTTGGGGACGGTGTCCGACGCCTCGGCCGTGTCGAAGATCTTCATGAACACCAACCTGGCGGCCGCCGCCGGTGTCGTCGCCGCGTTGACCCTGACGCAGATCATGTACGGCAAGGTGGACCTGACGATGGCGCTGAACGGCGCACTGGCCGGCCTGGTGTCGATCACCGCCGAACCGCTCACGCCCGCGCCCATCATGGCGATCCTGATCGGCGCGATCGGCGGCGTCATCGTGGTGTTCTTCGTGCCGCTACTTGACCGTCTGCGCATCGACGACGTGGTCGGCGCGATCCCGGTCCATCTGGTCGCGGGCATCTGGGGCACGATGGCCGTGCCGATCACTAACGGCGACGCGACCTTCTATATGCAGGCGCTGGGCGTGGTGTCGATCGGGGCGTTCGTCTTCATCGCCAGCGCGGTGATCTGGTTGTTGCTGAAGTTCACGGTCGGGCTGCGACCAACCGAGGAAGCCGAGTATGAAGGCCTCGACTCCGCGGAACTCGGCCTGGAGGCTTATCCCGAGTTCGGGACAGGCAGCCAGCGCATGTAATCCGGGAAATCGCCGGAGCGCGTGAACGGCGCGCTCCGGATCGCCATTGAATAAGAGAGCTCCAAGGCAGGGAGCTCCTGTTATCGCTGAACTGTTCTTCCTGCCCACGCTCCTCCTGCCCGGGACCATCGGTTCCGGGCTCTTTTTAGTTCGGAGCATGATTCATCCGGTCTGAACGTCTTTGCCGGGCTTGACCCGGCAATCCAGCCAACGAACTCAGAAGGCCGCGGCAACGGTTGCCCGTGTGAAGCACGGGCATGGCGCGGCTCTGAATCACTGGATCGCGCGTTAGCGGTAGACATAGATCGGGCTGGTCCAGGCAAGCGTGCCGTCCTCCTGCGTCAGGCGAATATAGACGATGTTGTCGCCGTCGCCCTCGAGAGGAATCGGGCGCGATAGGGTCATTGCGCGGTGCGGATTGTCGGCGGGCAGGCGGAACACGCGCAGCTTGCGCTCCAGCACTGCGCTACGGTCGAAGACCGTGTCCTCGTAGCCGATATCGGATAGTGCGAGGTCGCATGACGCCAGCGGCGTCTCGATCGCGAGCCGGCCGGCATCCCGCTCGTCGGTCCACATGTCGAACCCGCCCA
>JBKGZY010000255.1:0-3585 GCA_046543175.1 Dichotomicrobium sp. | reverse complement strand
GCAAATGTCTGAATCGGACCACTAGGCCCCGATATCACGCGCTTCAGTATGTTGCGTATAAGATGCCACAACCTGTGGATGATCAGGGCGCCGGGCGAAAAAGTGGAGACCGGTTTTTCGCGGACCCGGCGCGACAGCCAAAGACGCGACAGCATCGCACGGTCCGGAATTATCGCCCGATGCTGCAACTGATGGCTGTGCCCCGCCAGCGACGGTGGGCGGCGGGCGAAGAGCCTGTCGCGGCTGCTCTCAGTATCGTCCTTCAGGCTTTGCACGCGGAAAGAGGTGGGGCGCCCGTGTAAATTGCGCGGGGCGAAACCAGAATCCGGATTGCGATAACCGGCGCATTTTACGCTTTTTTTACGCAGTCCCCCCAAGTTGACAGACTTGACGAATGGTTTCTCAGGCACGGTCCGCGGCGGCGTCGGCGCTGGCGGATGCCGTTCACCCCAGCCTCATGGTTCCGGCCCGCGACGGATGCATGGGTGCGATCCGGAAACGACAGGTCACTGGCGATGTCCACGTCTCATCCGCATACCGGCGCGACGCCGGCGCCTGACGCGGCCGCGGGGCCCGGCGCCTGGCAGGCCCGTGCGGATGCCGACGAGTATCCCTATACGCTGAAAGAGTTGCGCAATCATCTCGACCGCCTCGGCTACCGCGCGCGCAAGGGGCAATTTCGTGGCGAGGACGTGCACGAGATGCAGGCGCGGGTCGCCGCGTTCCGCGATTCGCTGGAGCACCGGTCGCGGCGGCGCGCGCATACCCGGTCCCTCGGCGACAACGACGACGCAGCTCATGCAGCACGCACCAGCTATTACGAGCGCCGGATACAGGCCGGGCTCGCCGATATGGCCGCCCGGCTGCGCGAGGAGAGCTGGGCCGGCCACAGCCCGCCGGGTCTGGACGTTGCCAGCCGTGCCTGGCTCGACCAGCGTTTCGCGGGCC
Organism: Dichotomicrobium sp.; assembly: GCA_046543175.1. GTDB lineage: Bacteria > Pseudomonadota > Alphaproteobacteria > Rhizobiales > Rhodomicrobiaceae > Dichotomicrobium. The sequence continues at coordinate 2,637 of JBKGZY010000255.1, read as the reverse complement.
TGCGCAGGCGACTGGAAGACGCGCTATCACAAGCCGCCACGCCGCGGTCCAGTGGCGACATCTGCGCCGCGCTCGAGGATCAGCGCCGGCGGCTCGTCGCGATGGAAGACAAGCTGGCCGACTCTGTCGCCCGGCAGAACGATGCCAACCGCCATCTCATCAGCCTGATCGACGAGCGCACGCGCGAAGCGCAGGACGCGCGCAACGCGGCGGAGCCTGCGCTCGCCACGCTCGACGAACGCCTGCAAAGCCTCCAGCAGGGCTTTGAACGCGCGATGGGCGAACTGGCGACGATGAAGTCGGGCACGCAGCGCCTTGCCGTGCGCGCCAGCGCGACCGTGGCGCGCCATACCGCCCGCGCGACCGCCCACCACGTGGCAAAGGCCGTGCGCGACGCCGCGCCGGAGCGCCGTTTCGCCCGGCTGGAGGACGGGGTGAACGACTGCATGGCGGAAACCCGGACGCTGCGCCAGGAAACCGGGGTTATCCAGCAGACGCTTGAGGAAGGGCTGGAGGATCTGCGCGGGCGCATCAACGAGCTGACGCTCATTACCCGGAAAGCGGTCGCACCGCCCGCCGAAGCTCTCGCGGGCGCGCCGATGGAGACCGCCGCGCCTGAATACGCGACTGGCGCGCACGTGACGCGGCAGCCGGCACGCCGCCAGCGGCCGGCAGCACCGTTTCCGCCGCATCGCCCTGACACATCGGCGGGGCGTGCTGCTTCGCCCCCGGCGCGCGCGGGCGGCGGCCTGGTCTCCCGGCTGGGTTTCGCCGTCGTGGTGGCCCTGCTGGTCGCGGCGAGCTTTGCCATGCTCTATGCGCAGCTATCGGGCACGGGTTGGCGCTTCCCGGTTATGGATAGCGGCATCCCGGCGCCGGCCTCCACCTCCAGCCTGAAGGAACCCAAGCTGAGGCCGGCGAGCACGTCCGAGCCGGATGGCCGCGTCATCATTCCGGGCATCATACTGACGGGCGCCGACCCCCGGCAGGTGTGATCCCTTCGCGCATCAGCAGGCGGCGCAGCGGCCCCACCGTGTTGACCAGATGAAGACCGGCGCCGCGGGCAAGCTGGAACGGCGCGAACCCCGAATAAAGCGTGCGGTTGAGCAGATCGGCGGCGAGCGTGCGGGTCAGGACGTCGCCGCGCCGCGCGCGATTATAGTCGCGCGCGACCGCTTCGCCGCCGGGGTCGTGATGCGCCCTGACGATACGCGTCAGCGCCGCGACGTCCGCGTAGCCCAGGTTCAGCCCCTGCGCGCCGATGGGCGGCACGACATGCGCGGCCTCGCCCACCAGCGCGATGCGCCTCGCCGCGAAATCCCGCGCCTGTAGCCCCGACAGGGGGAACATGCCGCGCGCGCCGACCTCCGTCACGCGTCCCAGCGCGAAATGCATCGACCGCTCCAGTTGCCGCGCGAACGCCACCTCATCCAAGGCATAGAGCCGCTCGGCTTCCCCGGGCGTCTCGACCCAGACGAGGCTCGCGTTGTCACCGGGCAGCGGCACGAGCGTCAGCGGCCCGCTCGCGCGGTGCAGTTCGATGCAGGTCTCTTCGTGCGGTCGGGAATGCGAGAAATTGCAGGCAATCGCCGTCTGGGGATAGTCCCAGCTCCGCGCCTTGATGCCCGCCTTCCGCCGGCACAGCGAGTTGCGCCCGTCCGCGCCGACGACGAGCCGCGCCGTGATGCTGCCGCCTTCGCCCAGCGCGAGCTGGACATCATCGGCGCCGGGCACGACATCCACGACCCCCGAGGTCGGAAGGAAGGTCACGCCGTCACGCCCCGCGATGGTGCGGTGCAATGCTTGGACCAGGACCTGGTTGGGGATGTTGTAGCCGAACGGCCCATCGCCGAGCTCGTCAGCCCGGAAGGCCGCATCCGGCGCGCGGAACAGGCGGCCCGTATCGTCGATCAGGCGCAGCGTATTGAGCGGTGCGGCCTGATCGCGGCAGTCCGGCCAGACGCCGATCTCTTCGAGCAGTTTGACGGACGGTTGCAGCAGCGCGGTCGTCCGCGTGTCCGTCGGCGCGAAAGGCGGTCCCGCGCAGATGACCTCGTACCCGGCCTGAGCCAGTGAGAGCGCCGCGGCCAGCCCGGCCGGTCCCGCGCCCACGACCGCGATGTCGGCCTGGCTATGCTGTCTTGCGCCTCCCATCGGCGTGGCCTCGCTCATGCTGCTCCCGACGATGTTCGTCGTGCGGCACGGGCGGCGCCAGATGACAATTCGCCGCCCGCGCGCATAGACCGCCGGGCGAAAAAGCGGAAACCGGTTTTTCGCAAACCCGGCGCGACAACCAAAGACTCTACAGCATCGGACGATCCGGATTTATCGCCCGACGCTGTGGACAGCTATGGACCTGTACGGCGCTGTCGTAAAGCATACTGACACGACGATGCTGCGCCGGAGACCTGCAACGCGATTGTACGTGCCTATGCAGATGCGGCGCCAGAAATGTCGCCGCATCCTGTCGCCTGTTTATTGGAGCGGCTAATAGAGATCGCCGCCGATCTTGTAGTTGATGCCGATCTTGACGGTGTGCGCATCGAGGTCGCCGTCCCACCTGCTATCCGTGACGGGGTCGGTCGCCCTCAGCTCCTCGAAGTCGAAGTAGAGATACTCGGCCTTGGCGGTCCAGTT
>JBKGZY010000254.1:0-3585 GCA_046543175.1 Dichotomicrobium sp. | reverse complement strand
CGCCTTCGCCTTCGCCTTCGCCTTCGCCTTCGCCTTCGCCTTCGCCTTCGCCTTCAGAACTAGCTGATTCGCCCTCGCCTTCACCTTCTCCTTCGGCGGCAGCCATCAGGAATTCGTCCTGCACCGTCGCCGCCTGATCGGCGCTCTGATCGCCCGAGACATCGGATGTCTGCGCCGTACCGGCCGATCCCGCTACTGCCGTAGCCACCGCGCCCGCCATCACCCAGCGGCGCGCCCTGACAACGCGTTGCTGCTCCTTCTTGACCATGCGATCCTCCCTGCCGTGAAATTCCTGACCGCCTGACTCGATAATCCTGCCGCGTCGCAAGGTCAATTTCGTTTGGCGCATCATCATCTTTGAACATGATGCATGTCCTGACCGCACCTTGCGCGCGGCACGCCCCGCCAAAAATTGCCCTTCGACCGTGTCCGGCGAATATTTACGCGCTCGCCAACAGTTTGGCCCTTCCAATTAACGGGATTCACAACTTCCGCGTGTTCACTATTGGCACGTGTTTGCAGCGACAATCTGCGACTCCGAGCGGAAAGCCGGGGACGCGTCAGGGAGGGGCGACTTCCGTGCTACACCAGCTCAAGCGGCAGGCCCGCTTCCACGCCAACGACGGACGTCCCGTCGATATTGCCGGCATCGTCACCGCCGTGCCGCCCCACGTCATTTCGCAGGAGGACGCGGCGACCCATGCCTGCGAGCGCTATCCGCAATTCGCCCGCCTCAGCGACCTGTTTGCCAATACCGGGATCGCGCGGCGCCACACCGTGGAGCCGCGCGAGTGGTACGGGGAGCCGCGCACATGGCGCGAGCGGACCGCCAGCTTTCAGCGCCACGCCTTGCCGCTGCTGGAGGATGTCGCCCGGCGCAGCGTGGCCATGGCCGGCCTGAGTTGGCCCGACGTCGATATCGTCATCACCAACACCATCACCGGCCTCGCCATCCCCAGCCTCGAAGGCCGCCTCATGAACCGGCTGGACTTTCGCGCGGATGTCGAACGCCTGCCGATCTTCGGGCTGGGCTGCGGCGGCGGCGTAGCCGGCCTCGCGCGCGCCGAGCGCATGGCGTCTCCGGCGCCGGGCCGCTCGGTCCTGTTCCTGACGATCGACCTGTGCTCGCTGTGCATGCGGATCAACGATGCGAGCCTGGCAATGTTCGTTTCCAGCGCCCTGTTCGCCGACGGGGCCGTGGGCGTGGTGCTGACGCCGCGCACCGAGGCCAGCGCGGATGCGCCCGGTCTCGGCCGGATCGTGACGACGGGGGAGTATTTCTGGCGCGAAACCGAGCACATCATGGGCTGGGACATCCTGGATGACGGTTTCGGCGTCGTCCTCAGCCCGGAACTACCCTCGCTGATGCGGAACCATCTCGGCGAGGCCGTCGACCACTTCCTGGACCGCTCGGGGATCGCGCGCGCGGACATTGACGGCTTCCTGATCCATCCCGGCGGCGCCAAGGTTCTGGAGACGGCGGCCGAAGTGCTTTCGCTGTCGCACGACGATCTGAGCATGTCATGGGACGTGCTGCGCGATTACGGCAACATGTCATCGGCGAGCGCGCTGTTCGTGCTCAACCAGGCCATCGAAAGCGGAGCGCGCGGACGCCATCTGCTCATGGCCTTCGGCCCGGGGTTCAGCGCCTATTTCGTCGTCGTCGACCTTTGAGGCGGACACGGGCGGATGCGCGCGCAGCCGCGTCACGCGGGCGAGCCGCGTCGCGATACCGGGTGCGCCCTTGATCGCCGCCACGCCCAGCCAGCGTGTTACAGCGCTCTTGAAGACGACGTCCATCGCCACGGCCCAGCGGAACTGCGCGTCCAGCCGCCTTTGAAACGCGCGCTGAAACGCTTCCGCGCCCTGTCCGGCAAGGACCGCCTCGGCCGCCGCGATGGCCGACGCCAGCGCGATCGAGGTGCCGTCGCCTGTGAAAGACGGGATGACGGCGAGTTGATCGCCCAGCGGAAAGACATTCTCGCAGATCACGTGGCGGCGGCGATAGCCATAGGGAATTGCCGCGACGCCCGCCGGCTTCTCCGAGAGCGGTCTGGCGCCGCTCAGCAGATCGCCGATCAGCGGCACGCGCCGCGAAATCTCGTCCAGCTGCCCGCTCCAGCGCCCCCGGCTGCGGCGCATCATGGCCGGGCCGGCCAGCCAGCAAAGCGTCGCCGCCCCGTCCTCGATATTGCAGGCGCCGATATAGCCGCCGGGATAGCCCGCGACCTGCACGCGGCCGGCGAGGTCATGGCGCGCTGCCGCGGACAGGTGAAACGACATCTTGAACGCGGCGAGCGTGCCATGGGCGCGCGGCAAACCGCGCAGATTGTGCTTGCCCGTCGCCAGCGCGACGTAGCGCGCCCTCAGCCAGTTGTGTCCCGCTTGGACGAGGACGCCGTGGTCGGTAAAGATCGGCGCGCGGGCCGGCCGGCCGCGCATGACTTGCACGCCGGCTTCGGCGGCCAGCGACAGGAGCATTTCATCCAGGGTCAGGCGCGACAGCCCGGCCGCAGGGAAGGGAAGCGCCGCCGCCGAGGCCCGCCGTCCCGCGACGAGGCGCAGATCGTGGATACGCTCGGCGTTCATGCGGCGGATGTCGAGGCCCAGCGCCTGAAGACAGGTTTGCGCCTCCGCGCTGAGGAAATCGCCGCAGACCTTCAGCTTCGCCCCGGCGGTCCGCTCGATGAGCGCCACGCGCAGGCCCCGGTTGGCGAGCCTCAGCGCGAAAGCGCAGCCGGCCAGGCCGCCGCCGATGGCGATTGCATCGAAATCCGTGCGCACGGGATGCTCCAGGCATGTTGAAGGAATAACCGGCCTGGCCGGCGCCGAAGGGTCGTCGCCTGCGGCGCCCGGCACGACATGTCAGGACGGCGGCGAGAGCGGAGCTAAGCGCTGCTCAGCCCTTCGCCGCGCTGCTTGGCGCTGTAAGCCAGCGAGATGTAGGCAATGCCTGACGCGATCAGGTTGACGCCGACGAGCAGTCCGATCGCCCAGGCTGCCGAGCTCGGGAACTCGACGAGAATGAACAGCCCGACGATCACGCCCACGATGCCGGCGACCAGCAGCCACCCCCAGCCATCGAGCGGACGCATGCGGAATGCCGAGATGATTTCCAGAACGCCGCGCGCCAGGAAGGCCAAGGCCAGCAGGACCGTCAGCGTCAAAATGCCGGTCAGCGGGAAGAAGGCGAGCCAGACACCCGCGATCGTGAAGACGAGTCCCACGAGCAGTTCCAGGAAAAACTCGCTCCACTTCGTCGTCGAGAACGAAAAGATGATCTCCGATATACCGGCGATGAGGAGAATCCATCCCATCATGATCTTGACCACGATGGCGGTCGTCAGCGGATAGACCAGCGCGACGAGTCCCAGGAGCACCAGCGCGACGCCCATCAGCATGAGCGGCGTGCGGTTCTCGTAAATCGTGTGCTCGAGGCGTTCAGGATCAGCCGAGGGGATATGCGATCTTACTTGTTCGGCCATGATACTTCTCCATGCCTTGCGCGAGTTCGACGTATCCCGCCTGCGCAGAGGCAGGGGGTGGCCTCGCGGTCCGCCTGACAAGCGGCGGCGTCCCGGTCGG
>JBKGZY010000253.1:0-3603 GCA_046543175.1 Dichotomicrobium sp. | reverse complement strand
TGGCAGACATCGAGGCAGACCCCGAGATGTCGCCGCAACGTCTCTTCCGCCTGCGCCGCAGACAGGCTGGTGAGTTCGCTCATGCGCCCGACGGCACTTCCATCAAGCAGCCGCTGCTTGAAATACGCGACCGTCTCCGCCGTGGTCTCCAGGTAGCAGCACGGCTCCGGCTCCAGCGCCAGCGCGATTTCCTTGCCGGTGCGCTCGGCGATGCCGTGAAGGCGCGCGGCGTGGCGGATCAGGTTTTCGCGCATCGCCTCTTCGCGCCCCTGCCCGCGCGGGCGGAAGGCGCAGGGGACGGTGCTGATGCTGCCCGTCATACCGTCGGGAAGCAGCGCGGCGAGCAGGTCGGCCAGCCGGTTGGTGTAATCGAGCCGCGCGCTGTCGAACCAGCCCGGCTCGTACACATTCTCCTTGACGGGCGTGCCGTGAAACGGGCCGTAGGGAAAGCCGTTGATCGTGAAGACATGGAGATCGTTTTCCGCCAGCAGCGCGGCGAAGTCTTCCAGATTGCCCTCCTCGCTCAGTTCCTCGGCGGCTTTCGCGGAGAGGCGCAGACCGACCCCGAACGACGCATCCGGCGAAACCTGCCGTTTGACCTCGCTCACCCGCTCGGCCACGGTCCGGCGCGTCTCCGCCCAGCTCTCACCGGGATGGATATTCGTGCAATAGGTGAGCCAGCCAAGGTTGCCGGGCAAGCGCATCAGGCTTCCCTTCGCTTGTCCAGCCAGTCAATGGCCGCGAGCACGCGCGCCTCGTCCATCTCGTGAACATCCACGCCGGTGCCGATGTCGCTGAGCATCGTGACGGTCAGTTCCCCGCCGAGATGTTCGCGGAACTCGCGCAGGCCGCGCAGCACCGTCATGTTGCCGCTGGCGTCGGTTTTCCGCAGCGCCGGATGCCACAGCTTGAAACCCAGATGTTCAAGCAGAAAGCACACGCGGTCGTCCTCGCCTTCAGGCAACAGGCCGGACAGCACGGAATAGCGCGTATCAAGCGCAATGCCGATGGCGACGGCCTCGCCGTGGCGCAGATGATGATGCGTGATCGATTCCAGCTTGTGCGCGGACCAGTGGCCGAAATCGAGCGGGCGCGCGCTGCCGCTCTCGAACGGGTCGCCGCCATACGCGATCTGGTCCATGTGCAACTCAGCGCAGCGCCGGATCATGTAGGCCATGGCGTCCGGCTCGAACAGGGCGAGCGCGTCCGCGTTGCGCTCCAGCCAGTGGAAGAATTCGCGGTCGCGGATCAGCGCGACCTTCACCGCCTCGGCCATGCCGGCGATCTTCTCGCGCACGGGCAGCGTGCTCAGCAGGTCGAAATCGTTGATGACGGCGAAGGGCGGCGCGAAGGTGCCGACGAAATTCTTCACGCCGTTCAGGTTCACCCCGTTCTTGACGCCCACGCCGCTGTCGTTCTGGGCGAGCACCGTGGTCGGGATGCGGATATGACGCACGCCGCGATGCGAGGTCGCCGCGACGAGACCGACCATGTCGAGCACCGCGCCGCCGCCGACGGCGATGACGTAGGAGTGGCGGTCGATGCCGTGCTCGAACACCTTGTCCTGCGCCTGTTCGACAAAGGCCAACTCGTTCTTGACCTTCTCGCCGCCGGGAACCGGGACGGGCTGGGCGACGAGTTCGAGACTGCCGGAATGCGCCTGCGCATAGGCCGCTACCCGTTCGGCGAGGTCCGGCGCGCGGGCGAGCAGCCCGTCATCGATGAAAACGAGGCAGCGATGCCGCTTGTCGTTCTCGAAGCGCGTCAGGGTCCTGATCAGGGCGGGATTGTCGGGATCGAACACGCCGGAAGTGAATATGACAGGATACTCGAACGGCACCGAGAATCGCTGCCAATGGGTATTCGTGACGGAGGCTTCACCCGTTTCCGGCCTGTTCATGCCATACTCCCAACCGTTTTTCCGCGACGGTCCCCAGCAACCGCACTGTGGCCCGGTCGCCGCTTGATCACTATTGTGAAGTTCCGATACCACCTGTCAAAGGAGACTTTATGCGATACGTATCCGGCGCACTGGGTGTGCTTTTGCTGCTATTCGCGCTAGCGCAGTACAACGATCCGGACGGTCCGTTCTGGGCCGTCGCATATGGCGTCCCCGCCGTGTGGGCGCTGGCGATGGCCGTAGCGCCTTCGCTCCTGAGGAGCAGGCTGGCAACGGGGCTGTTCGCCGTCTGCTTCGCGGCGGCAATCGCCGGCGTGTTCTATTTCTGGCCGCAAGCCGACGACTGGTGGCGCCAGGACGTGTGGTGGCATGATGAAGCGGCGCGCGAAGGCATGGGCCTTATGATCGTCGCCGGCGCATTCCTGTTTCTTGCCGTGGCGAGGGTTAGCATGGGCCGTCACCCATGATACCGTCCTTTCCCCGATTCGCGAATTTTCCGCGGCATGATCCGGAAATGCCCGTTGCACGACAACACCGTGCCGGCGGTGTTTGCCGACCGGAATACGCAGGGTAGACACGCTGATCAACGCCCCCTCTGGTCAGTCAGGAATATGTTAAAGCACCCTGCGTTATCAAATTGAGGGGCGTCAAAGGAGGAAGCAATGAAGCGAGTGTCGTTTACGCTGGCCGCAGCCGGTCTTGCCTTGGGGCTCGGAACGGCGGCTTACGCGCAGTCCGTTCCAGAGACACCGGATGAAGTCGCCGAGCCTGGCGGGACCCTGCCGGGCGATCCCGAGGTCGCGCTGGTCAAGGTCGCCGAGGGTTTTGCCGATCCGGTCAACGTGACGTCGGCGAACGACGGAACGGGGCGCATCTTCGTGGTCGAGCGCGTCGGACGCGTGAAGATCGTCAATCCGGACGGCAGCATTCAGGAAGACCCGTTTCTCGACCTGACCAACATCAATCCGCTGGGTTCCGACGTTCAGACGGGGTTCGTCGAACAGGGTTTGTATGCCCTGGCGTTCCATCCGAATTTCGAGGAAAACGGATACTTCTTCGTCCACTACGCCTCGCTGCCGTTTAACGGCGACGGCGTTATCGTGCGCTTCCAGGTCGACCCGGACAGCCCGAACGTCATGACGCCCGAGCGCACGAACGAGACCTCCAAGGTCATCATGCGAATCGAGCAGCCGTACTACAATCACAACGGCGGTCAAATCGCCTTCGGCCCCGACGGCTATCTGTATATCGGCAGCGGCGACGGGGGCTGGGAAGGCGACCCGCTCCAGGCCGGCAAGGATCTGTCCACGCCGCTCGGCAAGATCCTGCGGATCGATGTCGATGTCGATGAGGACAGCCTGGAGCCTTACAGGATCCCCGCCGACAATCCTTTCGCGACGGCCGCCAAGGAACAGCTCATGGTGCTGTTCGGCATTTCCGAGGAGGAGTTCGCCGAAATTCGCACGAAGGCCGAGCCGGAGATCTGGGCCTATGGCGTTCGCAACCCTTATGAATTTTCCTTCGACCGGGAAACCGGCGACCTGTTCATCGCCGATGTCGGCCAGAACCACTGGGAGGAAATCCTGTTCCAGCCGGCCGACAGCGAAGGTGGCGAGTATTACGGCTGGCCCGACATGGAGGGCACCTTCTGCCATCCGATGACCGGCGATCCGGCCGAGCAGGACTGCGCCGTGGTGGGCGTC
>JBKGZY010000252.1:0-3615 GCA_046543175.1 Dichotomicrobium sp. | reverse complement strand
GCTGGACATTGAGCGCCCGGTCCACGTCGTGCCAGTCGGCGACGATCTCCCGGTCGCCGTCGAGCTGGTACACCCGGAATTCGACGCTGGCGAAGGTCTGCGCGATGATGCGGACGCACGCGAACACGGTCCCCACGGTCATCGCCGTGCGCTCGTTCACCACCGCGCCCGAGCTGGTCGTGTAGCTCGCCTCCAGGAAGCGGCGCAGCCCCGCGTCCAGGTCGTGCCGCGCGACCTCGCCGGTCATGATCGCCTGGAAACCGCGCTTCAGCCGCGTCGCGATGCCGGGGCGCGGCGCCTGTCGCGACGTCACGGCGGGCAGGTTAGAGGACACGCAACCCCCTTTCCTCGTAGACCGAGACCTTGACCTCCTCCGGCTCCTCGTACTGATACGCCGCCAGCGCGATGATGATGGCGACGATCCCGTCGATCTTCTGCTTGGAGTTGCGCTTGTCCGGCTTGATGTTGCCCTCCGCCGTCTGGTGGACGACGATGTTGTCCGCCATCCACGCGAGCACCGGGTGCCCGCCGTGGTCCAGCTCGGTGCGCAGCACCAGCCGCTCCAGCATCTTCGCCGGGCTCGACAGCTTGACGCCCTGGCCGACATAGGCGATCGGCACCTCGTGCTCGCTGCGCAACTCCTCGGCCAGGTCGCGCATGTTCCACGGGTCCGCGCCGATCGACTGCACGTCGAACCGCTCGCAGTCCTCCAGGATCTGATGCTTGATCGCCTCGCGGTCGATCGCGTCGTCGCTGGTCAGCCGCAGCGCGCCCTGCTCGGCCCATGTGTCGTAGGGGGCGCGCTCCGCGCGGATCTTGTCGAACAGCGCGCGCTCGTCGCGCCCCTTGGGCAGCCACATCCTGACCAGCACGCGCCATTTCCGGTCAGCACCCACCGGCGGGAACGCCCAGGCCAGCGCCGTGATGTCGTTGGTCGCCGACAGGTCCACCCCGCCGTAGCAGGTCCGCCCGGCCAGCTCGTCCTCGAAGTCGCGCCAGCGCGCCGTGCGCGCCGGGTCGCCCCCGCATTCGCGCCAGCGCTCGGCCGGCAGCCAGCGGTCGAGCTGCCCCACCCAGATGTTGAGGTGATAGCGCTTGACATCGGCCAGCGCGCGCGGGCTGCGCCGCGCCCGATCGATCTCTGCTTCGACATAGCTCTCCGACAGGCTCACGCCGTAATTCGGATTGGCCTTGCGCCACGTGTCGAGGTCGAACGGGTCATCGTCGGCGTCCGCCTTGTAGCGCACCACCAGGGTGGACGGCGCATCGATGATCCCCGCTTCGATCTGTTCGGACTCATGCCAACGTTCTTCGCCGTAGCCGCCCGTCAATCCCGCGGTCGAAATCTGCCAGTCAAGCGGCTGACGGCGCGCCCCCATGCCCTGGCGCAGGAACTGATGAAGCCGGTCGTCGCGCCACTCGTGCACCTCGTCGCCGATGACGAAATGCGCCCCCTTTCCATGTTCGCCTGTCGGGATCCCCGACAGAGGCCGGAACGCAAAGCCGTTGACGCCCACCCAGATGGCACGTTTAAAAAGTTCGATACCGCACTGATCGACCAGTTCCGGCGACAGCCGCAGCATCTCCGTGGCAACATCGAAGACAATCTGCGCCTGATCGCGCTTTGTGGCGATCGCGTATCCCTCGCCACCCTGCTCGCCGTCGCCGACCGCGTGCAGCACAGCCACGCCACCCATGAGTTCCGTCTTGCCGTTCTTCCTCGGCACCCAGATAATCACTTCGCGATAGCGACGTGTGCCGTCATCATCCCTGAGCCAGCCGAACACCGGAGCGATGATGCGCTCAGCCTGCCAGTCCGACAACACGAACGGCCGGCGCGCCCACTCGCCCTTGGTCAGCTTCAGGTAGCGCGGAAAGAAGTCCACCGCGCGCTTGGCCCGCTCGCGGTCGAAGGTGAAGCCCGGGCGCGGGTCGCAATGCGGCCCGTCGAGATAAGCGGCCACGGCGCGATCGGCCGCGGCCTCGTCAAACCAGGACATCGCCGCGATCACCGTGAGGCAGATTGCCAGCCATAGTTTCAATTGGGCCTCCCCATCGGGAGCTGCGGCGCGAACATTCCGGCCGGCCCCTGCCGGGCCTCGCCGCCCTTCGCGCCGTCGCGCACCGCGTCGCCGCTCTCCGGGTTGATCCGCCCCGTCGCGGCGAGCTGCATCTGGATGCGCTGGCGCGCCGCCGGCGTCAGCCCGAAGCGGTCCATCAGGCTCATCATCTTCTCGCCGACCTGCAACCAGGCGCCGATATCCGGGTTGCGCCGGCGATACGTGCCCCACTGGCTCTCGGTAACGTAGCTCGCGCCGTTCTCGCGCACCGCCTCGGCCAGGCGCTCCCACGTCGCCCAGTAGACCGCCAGCATCCCGAGTGCGGCCTTGTCGCTTTCCTTGACGTAGCCGTGCGGCTGGAGATCGCGCCGGAGCTGCTCCCAGATCGCCAGCGCCAGCTCGTCCTGGCGCACGCTGTCCGGCGCGTCCGAGCTGATCTCCGGCGCATTCTCCGGCGCCTTGACCAGCACCTCCTTGCCCGGATTGCCCTGCCGCTCCTTCAGCTCGTGCGGCTTCGGCATCGGCCCGCGGCTCATGCATCACCTCTGCGCATCGCGCCAACCCGTTGACGCATAAAAAAATTCCCGAAAACCCCCGCACACAAAAATCCGGGTAGCTCGCACGGTCTGCGCGGCAGACGCGCCAGGGATTTCACCCCCCTATCCCCCGATCGGTGCGCACGATCTGCTCGCCGAGCCCGGATGCGAACGCCGCATGCCACTGCTCGACCGCACCGATCAGGCTGTCGGCAACCGGCGCGCGCTCCGCATCCGCCCTGATCCGCGCCGCGCATGTCGCGCGATCCGCTAGCACCAGCACGATCCGCCGCGCGCCTAGCGCCTCGGCCCAGCGCGCGCGCACGCCCTGCTGCGCGCCGGTGACTATGAACCACGCCCGCCGCGCCGCGCTGTCCGCCAGCCCGCGCAGCAGCGTATTCCGCCGCATCATCGCCCGGCGGCGCACATCCAGCGGCCAGCCGCGCACGCTTGTTCCTGCTATGTCAGCGCAGATCCCATCCAGGTCGATCACCACGTCGCCGGCCTCAGCCTGGTCGGCAACCCATGTCGTCTTGCCCGCCGCAGGCGGCCCGCACACCAGCGTGAGCAGCGGACGGCTGGGCTTCAGATCGTCCGGGAACACCAGCCCCGGCTCGAGCCCGCGAAAGCCGCCATCCTCGCGCGCCGTCTTGCGCGAGTGGCAGGTCCTGCAGAGCGACTGGTGATTGTCCTCGTCCCAGAACAGCGGATCGTCCGGCCCGCTCACGGGCTGGATGTGGTCCACCGCCTCGGTCAGCGTGTCGATCCCGTCTTCCGCGCAATGCACGCACAGCGGATGCCGCAGCTTGTAGCGCGCGGCATAGGCCGCCCATTGCCGCGTATAGCCGCGCTTGTGAGCGCTGCCCCGGCGCCTGTCGAGGTCGCGTTGGCGCTGCTTCTGCGCGCGGGCACGCGCCTCGGCCGTGCCGGGAGGACGCAAGGTCGGCACGGTACGGGGCATCAAGCAGCCTCAAGCGCATGCACCGGCACCTTCACCACGCGCCGGACACCGAACATCA
>JBKGZY010000035.1:0-17115 GCA_046543175.1 Dichotomicrobium sp. | reverse complement strand
AAGCGCGCGCGCCGGGCGCGCCGTCGTTCCCGCCCATCGAGGATGCGCCGGGGAGCTATGTGAAGATGTAATTCAGCCGCAAAGGATCACTTCGTCTCGTGCGGGCCGCGCCGATACGCGTCGTCGCTCCGCACAATATCATCCTCGCCCAGATACCCGCCGATCTGCACCTCGATGATCTCCAGTGGCACCATCCCCGGGTTCTCCAGCCGGTGCCACTGCGTCGCGGAGATGTAGACGGACTCGTTCTCGCCGACGAGCCGGGTCTCGCCCTCGCAGGTCACGCGCGCGGTCCCCTTCACGACCACCCAGTGCTCCGAGCGGTGATGATGCATCTGGAGCGAAAGCTGCCCGCCCGGCTTGACATGCAGCAGCTTGACCTGGAAGCGCGGCCCGGCGCTCAGCGTCTCGAAATGCCCCCACGGGCGATGGCTGCGGGTGTGCTGCTCGGGTTCCCGCCGGTTCGACGCGCGCAACTCCGCCACCAGTTTGCCGACATCCTCGGCGCGGTCGCGCCGGGCCACCAGCGCGGCATCCGGCGTGTGAACGACGACTATATCCTCCACACCGATCGTCGCGACCAGCGCGCCATTTGAATGGACGTAGCTGTTCCGGGTCTCCATCAGCATGGCATCACCGCGCACCGCATTGCCCTCGCTGTCATGCGCGCTTTCGGCCCAGACCGAGGACCACGAGCCGACATCGCTCCAGCCGGTCGCGAGCGGCATGACGCCGGCGCACGGCGTCTTCTCCATCACGGCGTAATCGACCGAGATGTTCGGACACTTCGCATACGGTTCCGCCGCCAGCCGGCGAAAGCCCAGATCGCATTCGGCATCGTCGAGCGCGGCCCGCGCGTTCTCGGCGATCTCCGGGGCCAGCCGTTCGACCTCCTCGATGAACACCGCCGCGGGCAGAACAAAAATGCCGCTGTTCCAGAGATAGCCGCCATCGGCCAAATACTGCGCGGCCGTTTCCGCGTCCGGCTTTTCGACGAACGCCGCGACCGCGCAGGCCTGGCCGACGCCCAGCGTCTCGCCCGTGCGGATATAGCCGTAGCCGGTATGCGGCTCGCCCGGCGCGACGCCCAGAAGCATCAGGCGACCGTCGGCGGCCATCGCGCCCGCGCTTCGGACCGTGCGCGCAAATGCGTCGGCATCGTCCAGCAGGTGATCCGACGGCATGACGGCCAGCACCGCCTCGGGGTCCTCGGCCGCGATCGACAGGGCGGCCGCGGTCATCGCCGGCGCGGTATTGCGCGAGACCGGCTCCAGCAGGATTTCGCGCGGCGCGATCCCGGTGCGTTCGACCTGCTCGCGCAGCAGGAAGCGATGATCGTCGTGGGTGAGAAGCGTCGGCGGGCGAAAGCCGTCATCGGGGTGAAGCCGGCGCAGCGTCCCGGCCAGCAGGCTGTCCTCCGAGCCGTCGAAAAACGGGATGAACTGCTTGGGGAATTGCGCCCGCGACAGCGGCCAAAGCCGCGTGCCGGAGCCGCCGCACAGGATCACCGGGTAAATCTGGCTGGACATGGCATCGTCCCCCTTCGGCCCCCGGCCTCGGGTTTAGCGATCCGGCTCGTCCGGATCGGCGCCCGCTTCATGATCGGGCAGCGGCATGGCGTAGCGCTCCGACAGCCAGCGGCCCAGATCGACATCGGCGCAGCGCCGGGAGCAGAACGGGCGGTAATCATCTGCGCGTAGACTGCCGCAGATCGGGCATTTCGCCCTGCCGTCCGCGGCGTCGCGCTTGCGGGATGTGTTCCGCGACGTCATTCCGCCCTCACACCGGATCGACCTCGGCGCGGTTGAGCCAGCCGAAATAGACCGGCAACCCCTCGCCGACCAGCAGATTGACCACCTCGTTGAGCGGCAGGCCCACGACCGCCGAATACGACCCCACGATCTTCTGCACGAACGCCCCGGCGATGCCCTGGATCGCGTAGCCGCCCGCCTTGCCGCGCCACTCGCCGCTGGCGAGATAGGATTCCATCTCCTCCGAGCTCAGCCGCTTGAAGCGCACGCGCGTCTCCACCGTGCGCATGCGCTCCGCTCCGTCCGAGGCGATGAAGCAGACCGCGGTGTAGACCCGGTGCGAGCGCCCGGAGAGAAGCTGCATCGCCGCGGCGGCCTCGTCGAGATATTCGGGCTTCATCAGCACGCGCTGGCCAACCGCGACCACGGTATCCGCCGCGAGGATGCAGGCGTTCACCAGTTCCGGCTCGCGATGCAGCCGCGCGCGCGCGGCCTGCGCCTTGGCCCGCGCCAGTCGGCGCGCCAGCGTGCGCGGGCGCTCGCCCTTGCGCGGGGTCTCGTCGATGGAGGCCGGGCGCAGCGCATCCGGCTCGATGCCGATCTGCTCCAGAAGCGCCAGCCGGCGCGGCGAGGCGCTGGCGAGAACCAGCGGCTTGCGCTCCAGCGCGGGGCGGCGCGTCAGCGAGATGCCGGCATGCGTCAGGTTCGCCGCAGCCTCGTCCGCCTTCCCGCCCGCGCCCGACCGGAAGCCGGACAGCGAGATATCCTTCGGCATGATCATGGCTGGACACGGACTCCGTGAAAAATTGCCACCCGCCGGGCCGTCTTGCGTTCCCCGGAAAGCGCGAGAATGTGCGCGGGCGGGCGCAAAATCAAGTCCTCAGCCGCCATGATCCCGCGCCGATGCAAATATCGTGGAGTGGCGTGAGGGTCGGCATCGCGCAAAGAGCGGTCGCGCGGCGCCGCCGTCCGTTGCCGGGCGCCGCCGCCACGCGGACGCAAGTTTCCGCAGGACGCTTGCGTATCGGCATGAAGCAGGCTTAGCTTGACGGTGGGAGGGCGTCTTGCCCAAACGCGTAGCGACATTGCACGCAAGAACGCTACGGATGCTCGCCAAGACTGCCGGGAAACGGGCGCTCCGCGAACGCCCGCGAGGCTTGGGTCACGGCTCTGGCCGCCGCCGGGAATCCGGTGACGCACCGCACATCCGCAGGCCGGCGCTATAAAAAGGGGGGGAACCCCAATGAGGACCGGAACAGCGATCTTGGCATTCAGCCTCGGCGCGGCGCTCACCACAGCTGCCGCGGCGCAAGACGTCCCCGACTGGAGCATCGCGGAGGTCTGTCCGTCTCAAGCCGACTTCGCTGCCTGCGCGGAGTTTGAAAGCCGGGCACGCCGGATCGTCGCCGCCCCGTGGCCGACCTTTTCGCCGCGAGTCCGATACACATGCCTGCGCATTCTGCGGCAGCAGGACGTGAAGAGCTATCGCACGCTCCAGGAGTGTCTCGAGGACGAATCATTTCGCGAGCACGGCGTCGCCCAGCAAAGACGGACCGCGGAATAGGCCGTTGCCGCCCGCCAGCCTCAGACCGAGCGCCCGTTTCGGGTCGAAAACGCCTTGAGCGGACGCCCGGCCTGCGCCGGTTAGCCTTTCTTCATTCCTTGGCGTAAATTCTTGGCGTCCCCTCCTCGATCTCATAAATCACAAAGGGCGCGCTTCGATGTATCAGCCGTTCCGGAAGGCAACGAAGCGCGAAGCCGAATTCGGTCAGGTATAAATCCATGAGATTGTCGGCAATGGCGGGAGGGGCAGGAATCTTCTCGGAGCCACATTGCAGATTAGACTGGGCCAACTGCCTAGTGGTCCGATTCAGACATTTGCCTCCCATCGCAGCACCCGCCCGAGCAAATGTCTGAATCATAAGGACCACTAGCAACTTATTGAATCTCGTGGAGCTTTTGAATTTGACATTTGAGCGAGAGCCTGGCCGCAAACGGGACTCAAAGGTCAAATTCGCTCCACTAGGGCGAATCACGGAATGAATAGCAACACGGGAGGTAACTACGATGCAGGCACCAAAGATATTCGCTATCTCATCTGTCTTGCTTGGCATGGCCAGTACCGTCGCGGGGGCAGAGGAAGTCTGGTCGCTCGGCGGTTTCAAGGCCCCTGAAAGCGCGCTCTTCGATGCAGAACGCAACGTGCTTTACGTGTCGAATGTCGCCGGCGCCCCGAACGAAAAGGATGGAGTCGGCTTCATCTCCAAGGTCAATCCAGATGGCAC
The DNA here is from genome assembly GCA_046543175.1 of Dichotomicrobium sp. Taxonomy (GTDB): domain Bacteria; phylum Pseudomonadota; class Alphaproteobacteria; order Rhizobiales; family Rhodomicrobiaceae; genus Dichotomicrobium. The sequence goes on along the minus strand of JBKGZY010000035.1, from coordinate 13,079 downwards.
GATGCTGGAAGCCGAATGGGTAACGGGTCTCGACGCGCCGAAGGGCCTCACACAGAAGGGCAATACGCTTTACGTCACCGACATCGACCGGCTGGTCGCGATCGACGTCGATGCCGGCGAAGTCAGTGGCCGCTGGGAGGCGGAGAATGCGCAGTTCCTCAATGATGTGGCGGTGGACGAATCCGGACGTGTCTTCGTTTCCGACATGCTGACGAACCGCATTTACGTGCTTGAGGACCAAGCAATGACGGTCTTCGCCGAAGGCGCGGAATTGCAGCATCCCAATGGCCTTCACATAGACGGTGGCACCCTCACCATCGCCGCCTGGGGCGAGAACATACAGGACGACTTCACCACCGAGACGCCGGGACGCCTTCTCTCGGTGGACCTGAGCAGCAAGCAGGTCTCTCCGGTTGGCTCGGGGGAGCCGGTCGGCAATCTCGACGGGCTGGAGCCGGACGGATCGGGGGGATGGCTGACGACCGACTGGATCGCCGGCGCGCTTTATCGAATTGACGCCGATGGCACCGCGACGCAGCTCCTGGATTTGAACCAGGGCAGCGCCGATCTTGAATTCAATCCGGCTGAGAAGCTGGCCATCATCCCGATGATGATGGATGGCGAGGTTGTCGCGCACCGGATCGAGTAAGGCTCTATCCGCTCCGCAAGGCAACGGTTTCGGCCGTCGCATCCGGTAACACGGCTGGCAGGCGGAAAGAGTCGCGTACTGGGGCGAGGCCGCGGCAGGTCAACCCGAGACCGGCCGTCGTCCTCACCTCGCATAGGTGGGCGTATCAACGGGAAACATTCAGCTTGGATACAAAGACGGGGATCCAACAACCAGGATAAGACCGCGCACGTGCCGCCAATGTGCTTCCCCCTCCTGACTTCACACATGCGGCGCGCCGGGGAAGGCGAAGCGCGTCTTGATCCGATCGAGCAGACCGTCCCGGCACTGGCGGTAAGCTGCCATGATCTGCTCGCGGTTGCCGCCGCCCGCCAGCGTCGGGTCGAGCGTCGGCCAGTACTCCGCCTCCACCGCCATCGTCCGGGTCATCTCCAGCGCCTGATGATGCGCCTCCGGCGTGAGCGAGACCACAACGTCGAAGGACGTGTCGAACAGGTCGGCGATGGTGTGGGGACGGTGCCCGGCGATGTCGAGGCCAATCTCCTGCATCGCGGCGATGGCGAAGGGGTCCGGATCGCCCGCGCGCACCCCCGCGGATTCGACATAGACGCCCCGCCCGGCCAGATGCCGGAACAACGCGGCGGCCATGGGCGAACGCACGGCATTCATGTTGCAGGCGAAAAGCACGGCGCCTGGGAGATCCGGCATGACATTGGGCGGGTTGTCGCTCGGCGGCACGCCCACCGTCTCACCCCTTCCAGTGGAGTGCGCAGATCAGCGTGAACAGACGGCGGGCGGTATCGAAGTCCACATTGATCTTTCCCTGGAGACGTTGCTGTAGAAGCTGGGTGCCTTCGTTGTGCAGGCTGCGCCGGCCCATGTCGAGCGCCTCGATCCGGCTGGGCGGTTCGCACTTGATGGCCGCGTAATAGCTTTCGCAGACGAGGAAATAGTCCTTGATCAGCTTGCGGAACGGCGACAGCGACAGCAGGAAGGTCATGGCGTGGTCGCCCTCGTCCCGGGCGACATGGAAGGCGAGCCGGTTCTCGACAATCTCGAGGTGCAGGCGGTAGGGCCCTTCCGCGCCGTCTTCCAGCGCGAAGCGATTCTCTTCCAGAAGATCGAAGATCGCCACCTTGCGCTCGTGCTGGACTTCCGGCGAGTTGTGGCTGATGGACTGCTCGTCCAGGGTGATGTCGATGAGCCGGTCGCTGCGGGCCGGCGTCTCGGGATCGTCTGTCATCGCCTCGCCTGTCCGGCTCGGGGGTTGTGCGCAACTCGCGGATCAGCGGTCGAGGCGCATCCGGATCGAGCGCGCATGCGCATCCAGCCCTTCCGCCTCCGCCAGCGTCATGGCCGCCGGGCCGAGCACGCTCAGGGCCTCGGCGTTCAGCCGCAGGATAGACGAGCGTTTCATGAAGTCCAGCACGCTCAGCCCCGACGAGAACCGGGCCGTGCGCGAGGTCGGCAGCACATGGTTCGGCCCGGCGACGTAATCGCCGACCGCCTCGGGGGTGTGCGCCCCGAGAAAGATCGCACCGGCATTGCGGATTTCGCCGAGAAGCGCTTCCGGATCGGCCGTGGCGATTTCCAGATGCTCCGGCGCCAGCCGGTTGACAAGCTCGGGCGCCTCGTCGAGCCGTTCGACAACGATGATGGCGCCGAAGCGTTCCCAGCTTGCGCCGGCAATATTGCCGCGCGGCAGCGTCGCGAGTTGGCGCTCCACTTCCGTGGCGACCTGCCGGGCGAAGTCGCCGTCATCGGTGATGAGGATCGACTGCGCGGCCGCGTCGTGTTCGGCCTGGGCGAGCAGATCAGCCGCCACCCATTCGGGGTTGTTGTGCTTGTCGGCCACGATCAGCACTTCGCTCGGCCCGGCGATGGAGTCGATACCGACCCTCCCGAACACCTGGCGCTTCGCTTCCGCGACATAAGCGTTGCCCGGCCCGATGATCTTGGCGACAGGCGCGACGGTCTCCGTTCCGTAGGCCAGCGCCGCGACCGCCTGGGCGCCGCCGACACGGTAGATTTCATCCACTCCGGCAAGGCGCGCGGCGGCGAAGACGAGCGGGTTCATCTCGCCGCGCGGCGTGGGCACGGCCATCGCCACGCGCTTCACCCCGGCAACCCTGGCCGGCAAAGCGTTCATCAGCACCGAGCTGGGATAGCTGGCCTGCCCGCCGGGCACGTAAAGACCGGCCGAATCGACCGCGGTCCATTTATGGCCCAGCTCAACGCCCTGAAGGTCTTCATAGAGGTCGTTGCCCGGAAGTTGCCGGCGGTGATAGGCGTCGATTCGCTCGCAAGCGAGTTCCAGCGCCTTCATGGTCTCCGGCGCGACCTCCGCCACGGCCGCGTCCATCTGTGCCTCGCTCACGCGCAGGCCGGTTTCATTCAGATCGACGCCGTCAAACCGCGCCGTCAATTCCGCGAGCGCCGCGTCGCCGCGAGCGCGCACATCGGCGATGATCTGCTTGACGGTCTCCGCAATATCGGCCTCTTCCTCGCGCCGGACATTGACCAGCGCGTCGAACTGGCGTGCAAAACCGGCGTCGGAGGTCTTCAGTGATACGGGCATGAACGATCTTTCGGGGTTGCTGGAGCTCGTCAGTCCGAGCGCCTGGGCTGCGCCGCACCCTCGTCGATGCCGTGCTCGGGCTTGCGGCGGGCGCGCCACGCCGCGCTCAGGTCGCGCAACTCGGCTTCGATGCACTCCACGGTCAGCCGGATCGCCGCGTCGCCCGCGAAGATCAGAAAAATTTCTCCGCCGGGCGGATCGGTCGGCTCAAACTGGACGGTGAGCAACTCGAAGATGCCGTCATTGCGCCGGGTATCAATGTTCTGGATCTTCGCGTCCACAACGCGGTCGAACCGCAGCGCCGCCTGACGCCGCCGATAGCCGCCGCGCCGGCCCTCGCCACGCTCGGCGTCCAGCCAGTCGAAACGGTTCAGCACGGCGGCAAAGCGCCGCTGCTGCGGCAGATAGCTCATGTCCTGCACGCGCAGAATCGCATCCTGAAGATGCGCGGCAACGACCGCGAGATCTTCCTCGTCGAGTGCGAGCAATTTCAAAGCCGTCATGGATTGGTCCTGTCGCGCGACTGAAAAGGACGACAGCCCCTCGCGCACCGGCTATCGGGCGAGCGCGCATTTGTTCTCTATCGGTAAGACAATTTGCCGGAAACCGGCCGCAGGCTCAAGCAGAGAGACGCTCGATATTCGCGCCACAATCGCCGAGCTTGCGTTCAAGTTCCTCAAAGCCGCGGTCGAGATGGTAAACGCGGTTGATATGGGTGTCGCCTTCCGCGACCAGCCCGGCAATGACCAGCGACACGGATGCACGCAAATCCGTCGCCATGACCTCGGCGCCACGCATTTTCCTGACGCCGTGAACGGTCGCGGCATCACCGTCCAGCTCGATCTGTGCGCCCAGCCGTGCCAGCTCCTGCACATGCATGAAGCGGTTCTCGAAGATCGTCTCGCGGATATGCGATGTCCCCTCGGCGACGCACATCAGCGCCATGAACTGGGCTTGCAAATCCGTGGGGAAGCCGGGGAACGGCGCGGTCGACACATCGACCGGGGCAAGCCCCGTGCCATTGCGTGAAACTCGGACGCCGGAATTGGTTACCTCCACCTCCGCGCCCGCATCGCGCAGCACCTCGATCGGCGCTTCCATCACGTCGGCGCGCGCGCCGTCCAGCATGACCTCGCCGCCGGTGGCTGCCACGGCCATGGCATAGGTGCCGGCCTCGATCCGGTCGGGCAGGACGGGATGGACCGCCCCCTCCAGGTAGTTCACGCCGTGAATGTGCAGCGTCGGCGTGCCGATGCCCTCGATGCGCGCGCCCATCTTGCTCAGGCAGGCCGCGACATCGCCAACCTCCGGCTCCATCGCCGCGTTTTCGATGACGGTTTCGCCCCTGGCGAGCGTGGCCGCCATCAGCACGTTCTGCGTCGCCCCGACCGAGACTTTCGGGAACCGTACCCGTCCGCCCGCGAGGCCGCCCGGCGCCCGCGCGATGACATAGCCGCCGTCAAGCTCGATCTCCGCGCCGAGCGCCTTCAGCCCTTCGAGATGCAGGTCCACCGGCCGCGTGCCAATGGCGCAGCCGCCCGGCAGCGATACCCGCGCCTCGCCACAGCGCGCGAGCAGCGGCCCGAGCACCCAGAAACTGGCGCGCATCCGGCGCACCATGTCGTAGGGCGCGGTGGTATCAACGATGTCGCGCGCGGTGAGATGGAGCGTGTCGCCCTGATAGGGCGTCCCGTTGGCCCGCTTGCCGTCGAGCGCGGAGTCGACGCCGTGGTTGCGCAGGATGCGGGCGAGGTTGGCGACATCCGCAAGGTTCGGCACGTTCTTCAGCGTGAGCGTGTCCGAGGTCAGCAGGCTCGCGATCATCAGCGGGAGTGTCGCATTCTTCGCGCCGCTGATCGGGATCGTGCCGTTGAGCCGGGCTCCGCCGGTAACGCGGATTTTGTCCATTGTCTTTCGCCGGGTTAGAGCATTTTCAGCAAAAGTGGGGACCGGTTTTGCGTCCGAAAATGCGACAAAACAATAATTTGGAGTGCATTCAACGAGTCCGGTTCCTTGAATGCGCTCCAGAAGAGGCTTACCCCCATCGGCGGTGCCTTCCGCCGATATTCGCCAAGTTCCACAGGTTTAGCGGACGCGGGGAGGCGGCGCAAGCGGACGGCCGATCGCGGCTCAGCCAAGGCGTTCGGCATGCCAGGCGATATGATCTGCCATAAATGTTGAGATGAAGTAATAGGAATGGTCGAAACCGTCGTGGCGACGCAGGGTCAACGGGATCGAGGCGGTGGCGCAGGCTTCCTGCAGCAGTTCCGGGCGTAGCTGCTCGGCGAGGAACACGTCCGCCTCACCCTGATCGACAAGGATCTCGGCCACACGCGCGCCCTCCTCGATCAGCGCGACGGCGTCGTACCGGCGCCAAGCATCCCGGTCCATGCCGAGATAGGCCGAAAACGCCTTTTCGCCCCAAGGGACGCGCGACGGGGCGACAATGGGCGAGAAGGCCGAGACGGTGCGGAACGTCTCCGGCTTTCTCAGGGCCGCGACGAGCGCGCCGTGACCGCCCATCGAATGCCCGAAGATCCCGGCGCGCGCCAGCTCCGCGGGGAAGGATGCGCCGACAAGCGCGGGCAGTTCCTCGGTGATATAGCGCCACATGCGGAAATGCGGTGCCCACGGCTCCTGTGTCGCGTCGACATAGAAGCCCGCGCCCTGCCCGAGATCATAAGCGTCGTCATCGGCCACGCCGTCGCCGCGCGGACTGGTATCGGGGCAGATCACGATGACGCCGAGCTCGCTGGCCGCGCGGCGGTATTCGCCCTTTTCCGTCGCGTTTGCGTGCGTGCAGGTCAGCCCCGAGAGATAGAAAAGCACCGGCGCGGGTGATTGCTTCGCGCTGTCGGGCACATAGGCCGCGAACGTCATGGGCGTGCCCGTACTCTGCGAGGCATGCTGGCAGATATACTGTGTCCCCGCATGGCTACGGTGTTCGCCTATCGTCTCCATGACGTTTCCTCCTCACAACTTCCCGTCCCTTCTTACCGAGAGATCGGGCGCGCCGTCCACTCTTGTGCAGCGGATCGCAGCGCGGTTTCAGCCGAGCTTGCCGTGGCAGTGTTTGTATTTCTTGCCGGAGCCGCACGGACACGGCGCGTTGCGGGACACCTTGCCCCAGGTCGTCGGATCGTTCGGGTCGAGCGCCACGCCTACCGGCTTGTTGCGCATCGGCTGCGCGCGCGCCCCGCCATCGCCGCGTCCGCCGCGTGGCGGCCGTCCGGCTTCCGCGCCTTCCAGCGCCATTTCCGGCTCGCCGTGTTCGAGTTCATCGTCGCCGGTGAGCGGATCAAGGTGGTGCGCGCTCATTTCCGGCAACTCCGCCATTTCCAGCGTCGGTTCGCGCCGCGCGGAGTTGACATCGACATGCATCAGGTGGCCGGTGACTTCCTCGCGCAGGTTCGACAGCATGGTCTCGAACAGCGCGAAGCCCTCGGTCTTGTATTCATTGAGCGGATCGCGCTGGCCGAATCCGCGCAGGCCGATCACCTGGCGCAGATGCTCCAGCGTGACAAGGTGTTCGCGCCACATGTTGTCGAGCGTCTGCAGCAACACCGCCTTCTCGATATGGCGCATCATGTCCGGGCCGACCTCGGCGACCTTCCTGGCGGCCGCGGAATCCGTCTCGCTGATGAGCCGCTCGCGGATCTCCTCCTCGGCGATGCCTTCCTCCGCGGCCCAGTCAGCGACCGGCAGGTCGAGGCCGAAAATGCGCTTCACCTCGGCGGCCAGCCCTTCGATGTCCCATTGTTCGGCATAGGCCTTTTCCGGGATGTGCTTGGTGACAAGGTCCTCGACGACCTGGTGGCGCATGTCGCGAACCGTCTCGCTCAGATCGTCTTCCTGCATCAGTTCGATGCGCTGTTCGAAGACGACCTTGCGCTGGTCGTTCATCACGTCGTCGTATTTGAGGATGTTCTTGCGCGCGTCGAAGTTGCGCGCCTCGACCTTGCCCTGTGCTTTTTCCAGCGCGCGGTTGATCCACGGATGGACGATCGCCTCACCCTTTTCCAGCCCGAGCTTCTGGAGCATGCCGTCCATGCGGTCGGAGCCGAAAATGCGCATCAGGTCGTCTTCGAGCGAGAGGTAGAATTTTGACGCGCCCGGATCGCCCTGGCGGCCCGAACGGCCGCGAAGCTGGTTGTCGATACGCCGGGATTCGTGGCGCTCGGTACCCATCACGTAAAGCCCGCCGGCTTCCAGCGCCTGCTGCTTCTTCTCTTCGACATCGGCGAGAATCTTCTGGCGCTGCGCCTCGATCGCGCTGTCGCTGGGCGCCTTGCCCTTCTGTTTCTGTTCGTTCAGCCACATCTGCAGGCGCATTTCCGGGTTGCCGCCGAGCTGGATGTCGGTGCCGCGTCCGGCCATGTTGGTGGCGATGGTGATAGCGCCCGGCACGCCGGCCTGCGCGATGATATAGGCTTCCTGCTCGTGATAGCGCGCGTTCAGCACCTGGTGCGGGATTTTCAGCTTCTTGAGCCGTTCCGAAAGCATTTCGGATTTGCTGATCGATGTCGTGCCGACCAGGATCGGCTGGCCGCGCTCGCGGCAGTCCTTGATGTCCTCGATGACCGCGTCGATCTTTTCCTCGAAGGTCCGATAGACCTCGTCGTGATAATCGGCGCGGATCATCGGCTTGTTGGTGGGCACTTCGGCGACGCCGAGGCCGTAAATATCGGCGAACTCAGCCGCCTCGGTCGCGGCCGTGCCGGTCATGCCGCTCAGCTTGTCATACAGGCGGAAATAGTTCTGGAAGGTGATCGAGGCCAGCGTGACGTTCTCCGGCTGGATCTTTACGCCCTCTTTCGCCTCCAGCGCCTGATGCAGCCCTTCGGAATAGCGCCGTCCCTCCATCATGCGGCCGGTGAACTCGTCGATGATGACCACCTGGCCGTTCTTGACGATGTAGTCGCGGTCGCGCAGGAACAGCGTGTGAGCCTTGAGCGCCTGGTTGACGTGATGCACGAGGCTGACATTCTCCACGTCGTACAACGAGCCGCCTTCCTTGATCAGCCCTTCCTGCTTCAACAGCTCCTCGGCGTGCTCGTTACCCTTCTCGGTGAGCGTGACCGTGCGCATCTTCTCGTCGAGCTCGTAGTCATCCTCCTCCAGTCGCGGGATGATCGCGTCCACGGCGGTGTAAAGCTCGGTGCGGTCCTCGACGGGGCCGGAGATGATGAGCGGTGTGCGCGCCTCGTCGATCAGGATGGAGTCGACCTCGTCCACAATCGCGAAATAATGCCCGGCAAGCTCCCACGGGCGCCCGCCGAACTGCACCATCTCGCTGGTGGAGTATTTCATGTTGTCGCGGAGATAGTCGAAGCCGAACTCGTTGTTCGTGCCGTAGGTTACATCGCAGGCATAGGCCTGCATCCGCTGCTCGTCGGTCATGTCGTGCAGGATGCAGCCGACCCTCAGGCCCAGGAACTCGTAGATCGCGCCCATCCATTCCGCGTCGCGCTTGGCCAGGTAGTCGTTGACCGTGACCACATGGACGCCGCGGCCGGTCAGTGCGTTGAGATAGACGGCCAGCGTGGCGACCAGCGTCTTGCCTTCGCCGGTCTTCATCTCGGCGATATCACCTTCGTGCAGGACCATGCCGCCGACAAGCTGGACGTCGAAATGGCGCTGGCCGAGGGTACGTTTCGCGGCCTCGCGGACGGTGGCGAAAGCGGGCACCAGCAGGTCGTCCAGCTTCGCGCCGCCTTCGAGCTGGCCGCGAAAGGCATCGGTGCGCGCGGCCAGTTCCTCGTCCGTAAGCTGCTCGAGCTCCGGCTCCAGTGCGTTGATGGCCGCGACCTTCGGCCAGTATTTCTTGAGCTTGCGATCGTTCGCGGAACCGAACAGTTTGCCGGCGATCGCATTCAAAGACACCATTTCCGTCAGCCTTCCTCGTGAACGGCCTTCCATGCCGCTGGAATGTTAGGCCCCGGCGCTCACGCCGGTCCTTGTCTGTATCCCGTGACCATCACCGGCTGGAAACGATGCCGCCTGGCCGCGCATGGGTGCGCATCCAGCCGATGCAGCATTATAATGTCCGCAGCGCAAATGTCCCCACAGGTGCGCCACGGGACAGTTCGGGAAATAAGCGGGGCGCCAGCGCCTGTCAACGCGAAGCCGGGCGGATGCGGACCGAAGCATGTTTTACACTTTGTTAACTTTGCATCCCCCCGCGGAACGGGCTAAAAGGGCGCGGCACAGGTTGAAGGCTGGCGAAACCGCCATTCGCGGTGCAGGCGCAGCGGCACATGTTGCACGGTCGCGCCCGCCGGCCCGGTTCCGCCGCATAAGAACTCCCGAAACGCCCTGCAGATCGAGGTGAATCCAGTGTCCCATCGTACAGTATCCATCGTCATCGGCGCCACATTCGCCGTCGTCCTGGCCGGCGCCGCATACACCCATCACAGTGTCGCACAGGACAAGGCGGCAGAGACGGAAAACAACGTCTATTCCGACAAGGTCGTCGCCCGTGTCGACGGCACGCCGATCACCGAGGCCCAGCTCAAGCTGGCGCGCGACGAAATGGGCCAGAATATCGCGCAGTTGCCGGAGGAGGCCCAGCGTGAACTCATCCTCCAGTACGTCGTCGAACTGACCCTCCTGGCCGACGCCGCGCGCGAAGCCAATCTCGACGAGAGCGAGAACTACAAGCAGCTCGCCCGCTACTACGAAATGCGCGCGCTGCGCGACACCTTCTTCCAGCAGGAAATCCAGGCTGGTGTGACGGACGAAGCGGCCAAGGTGCTTTACGATGAGCGCATCGGCAGCGCCGAGCCGGAACCTGAAGTGAAAGCCCGCCACATTCTCGTGAAGACCGAGGACGAGGCCAAGGCCATTGCGAAACAACTCGCCGATGGCGCGGACTTCGCCGAGCTCGCCAAGGAAAAATCCACAGGACCGAGCAGCGCCAATGGTGGCGATCTGGGCTTCTTTTCCAAGGAGCAGATGGTGACGCCGTTTGCCGAAGCCGCGTTCAAGATGGAGAAGGGCGAAATCTCCGAGCCGGTCAAGACCCGTTTCGGCTGGCACGTCATCAAGGTCGAGGACAAGCGCGACCGGCAGCCGCCGAAATTCGCGGATATCAAGGAACGGCTGAAGGGCTCGCTGGTCAGGCAGAACCTCCAGGAGCGCATGGCGAAGCTGCGCGGCGATGCCGACATCGAAATCCTCGATGAAAGCCTGAAGCAGGACGAAGAGTCCGCCGCCGATGCGCAAGAGCCTGCCACCGACGCGGACGCACAGGACGGCAGCACCAGCCAATGATGAAGCCTTCGCCGTTTGCGCCGTCGTCTCTGCCTGCGCTGCCACCGATGCCCGGCGTGGCGCTGGCGGCGGCGGAGGCCGGCATTCGCTACAAGGGCCGCAAGGACCTTCTGCTCGTGCGCTTCGCGAACGGAGCGCGCGTGGGCGGCGCGCTCACCTTGTCGCGCACGCCTTCGCCCGCCGTGAATTGGTGCCGGGAGCGCCTCGGCGAAGGCGATCAGGCCCGCGCGCTCGTCGTCAATTCGGGCAACGCGAATGCCTTTACCGGCCAGCGCGGCGTCGATGCCGTCCATCTCACCGCGCAGATCGCCGCGGAAACGGAGGGCTGCGCGGCGGAGAATGTGTATCTCGCCTCCACGGGCGTCATCGGCGAGGCGCTGGATGTCTCGGCATTCGCCGACACATTGCGCGGGCTGGCGGCGGATTTGCGGCCGGACGCCTGGGAGGATGCCGCCCGGGCGATCATGACCACCGACACGTTTCCAAAGCTGGCGACACGCAGCAGCGAAATCGACGGTGTCGAGGTCACGATCAACGGCATCGCCAAAGGCTCGGGCATGATTGCGCCGAACATGGGCACCATGCTCGCCTTTCTTTTCACCGACGCGCCGCTGGAAGCCGGAGTCCTGCAATCGCTGTGCCAGGACACGGTGGCGCAGAGCTTTAACCGCATCACGGTCGACGGCGACACCTCCACCAGCGACACGGCGTTGCTGTTCGCCACCGGCGCGGCGGCGGGCCGGGGCGCGCCCGAGATCGACGACCCGTCCGATCACCGGCTCGACGCCTTCAGGCTTGCGCTCGATGAACTCACTCTCGACCTCGCGCACCAGGTCGTCCAGGACGGCGAAGGTATCACCAAGTTCGTCACCATCCGCGTGGATGGCGCGAATGACGACGCCGATGCCCAGCGCATCGCGTTTGCCATCGCCAATTCCCCGCTGGTGAAGACTGCACTTGCGGGCGAAGACCCTAACTGGGGCCGCATTGTCATGGCGGCTGGCAAGGCCGGCGCCGATCTCGACCCGGACGAACTGGCGATCTGGTTCGGGGAAATCCCCGTGGCGGAAAGCGGGGAAGTCCACCCCGACTATGACGAAGCCGAAGCGGCGGAATACATGAAGCGGGACGAACTTCTGATCCGCGTTTACGCGGGCCTCGGCGGACCGGGTGCGGCCACCGTGTGGACGAGCGATCTGACCCACGGCTACATCGACATCAACGCCGATTACCGGAGCTGAACCGCGCGGGATCAGGGGACGCAATGGAGATGACCGCCGAGCCGGCCGCGCGCGAAATCAAGCTGGTCGTCGCCTGCGCCCTGATCGACGAGGACAACCGCGTGCTGCTCGCTCAGCGGCCGGAGGGCCGCGCGATGGCCGGGCTGTGGGAATTCCCCGGCGGCAAGCTCGAGCCGGGCGAAACGCCGGAGGCCGCGCTGATCCGCGAACTCGCCGAAGAACTCGGCATCACCGTCCCGCGGCCATGTCTTGCCCCGCTGACCTTCGCCAGCCACGCCTATGACGACTTTCACCTCCTGATGCCGCTTTATATCTGCCGTAAATGGGAGGGCGAGCCGGAGCCGCGCGAGCACGAAACGTTGAAATGGGTGCGCGCGGCGATGCTGCGCGATTATCCGATGCCCGCGGCGGATTTGCCGCTGATCCCGATCCTGCAGGACTGGCTGTAGCCCCGGGATGCCTCCCGGAGGGGCTGGAGCGCGGTCAATGGCGTCGAAATCAGGAGCGCGCCCTGGCCACCCAACCCGGATGTCATCGCTGCTCAGCGGCAACACGCAGTCCAAGACCTATCAGAACGGTTCCCGTGGCGGCTTCGATCGCACGACGGATCCCGGGTCGGCGCAGAAAATCACCTACCTTGGCGATAAGGATGGCGTAAACGGAGAGCCACACAAAGGTCATCACGGCGAATATCACGCCCAGCAAGAGAAACGCTGAAAATGACGCCTCACCTCCGGGCACGAATTGCGGCAGCAGACTCGCAAAGAAAACGGCCATCTTCGGGTTGGCCAGATCACTGATAATGCCTTGGCGGAATGCCGCGACCAAGGTCAGGCGTCGGCGAGGTTGAGCGGTCGACGTGGCCGTGTGTGCCGACCCCGAAGGCCAGACCGCCTCGCGAAGCGCCATAATCCCGAGATAGATGAGATAGGCGGCACCTGCATATTTGACGGCGAGGAAAAGGGGTTCGGATGCCACCAGGAGGGCGACAATCCCTGCGCTCGTCGCAAGAGCCCAGATGGTCTGGCCGCTGGCAATCCCGAAAGCCGTCATAACGCCGCCCGCCCGACCGCCGAAGAGCGTGTTGCGGATGGTGATCGCAGTGTCAGGGCCCGGCGTGACAATGACCACGATTGAAAGGGTAAGAAAAGCAAGGAATGTGCCCATCGTCTCGCCGTTCCTGTCGTTGAATCTTTGAGTGAATTTTATGCGAAATTTGACCGTGGAAACAAGCGTTCGAAGTCGGCAGCGGCGCTAGAGTGCCGGGCGAAAAAGTGGAAACCGGTTTTTCGCACACCCGGCGCAACAACCAAAGACTCTACAGCATCGGACGATCCGGATTTATCGCCCGATGCTGTAG
>JBKGZY010000251.1:0-3629 GCA_046543175.1 Dichotomicrobium sp. | reverse complement strand
GCGCTGGCGAGTTGGCGATCACTCTGCTGGTGGTCGCGGCGCAGGCGCTCCGCGATGAGGAAGGCCAGTTCCAGCGCCTGGTCGGCGTTCAGCCGCGGATCGCAATGCGTGTGGTAGCGGTCCGAAAGCTGCGTCTCGCTGATCGACATCGCCCCGCCGGTGCATTCGGTCACGTCGTTGCCCGTCATCTCGACATGGACGCCGCCGGCATGGGTGCCTTCGGCCGCGTGAATGTCGAAGAAGTGCTCGACCTCGCGCATGATCGCGCCGAACGGCCGGGTCTTGTAGCCGCTCCCCGCCTTGATGGTGTTGCCGTGCATCGGATCGCACGACCAGATCACCTGGCGGCCTTCGCGCTTCACGGCGCGGATCAGCTCGGGCAGGTGGTCGTCGATGACATCGGCGCCGAACCGGGTGATGAGCGTCAGCCGCCCGGGAATGTTCTCCGGGTTGAGGACGTCAATGAGCCGCAGCAGATCGTCCGGCGTCATGCTCGGCCCGCATTTCAGCCCGACCGGGTTCTTGATGCCGCGCAGATACTCGATATGCGCGTGATCGGGCTGGCGCGTGCGATCGCCGACCCAGAGGAAATGTCCCGATGTCGCGTACCAGTCGCCGGTCAGCGAATCCACGCGGGTGAACGCCTCTTCAAAGCCCAGCAGGAGCGCCTCGTGGCTGGTGTAGAAGCTCGTGCGGTGAAGCTGGGGCATCGTGTCCGGCGTCAGCCCGCAGGCGCGCATGAAATCGAGGCTTTCGCTGATGCGGTCGGCCAGTTCGCGGTAGCGCGCCTTGGCCGGGCTGTCCTTGACGAAATCCAGCGTCCACTGGTGAACGCGCTCCAGATCGGCGTAGCCGCCCTGCGACAGCGCGCGCAGCAGGTTCAGCGTCGCCGCCGATTGGCGGTAGGCCTCGATCATGCGGCGCGGGTCCGGTTCGCGGCTGGCCTGCGCGAACGCGATGTCGTTGACGATATCGCCGCGATAGCTCGGCAGCTCGGTCTCGCCCTGCGTTTCCACCGGCGATGAGCGCGGCTTGGCGAACTGGCCGGCGATGCGCCCGACCTTGACCACGGGGCAGCGCCCGGCGAAAGTCAGCACCACCGCCATCTGGAGGAAGACGCGGAAGAAGTCGCGGGTCGTGTTCGGCCCGTGCTCGGCAAAGCTTTCCGCGCAATCGCCGCCTTGCAGCAGGAAAGCGTTTCCGTGCGCGACATCGGCGAGCTTGTCCGTCAGTTCGCGGGCTTCGCCGGCGAAGACGAGCGGCGGATAGTTCTGAAGCTGCGTTTCGACGGCCTTCAGCGCGTCGTCGTCGCTGTACACCGGAAGCTGCTGCGCCGGCTTGTCGCGCCAGCTCTGCGGCGACCAGGGAGCTGCCATGATCCAATCCTTCTAGGCCCTGAGTTCTTGCGGGGTAGCGGCATTCAGCGCGCCAGGCGACGTTAACGCTGCCGCTGTCCCGCCGAAGGTATAAGCCATCGCAACCGGGCTGACCAGCCCCCGCAACCGGAGCGACGGAAGACGCCATGCGCCTCGAACACAGCCACTCCCCGCAGGCCATCGCGGACCGCCTCAGCGGCGGTCCCTCCGTGAGCTATCTGCGCGACTGGATATATGGCGGCATCGACGGACTGGTAACCACCTTCGCCATCGTTGCCGGCGCCGTGGGCGCCGACATGCCCGCGCGCGTGGTCCTCATCCTCGGGATCGCCAAGCTGTTCGCCGACGCGCTGTCGATGGCGGCGGCCAACTATACCGGCACGAAAGCCGAGCACGAGGAATACCAGAAGATCCGCGAGATGGAGGAGCGCCACGTTGCGCTGCACCCGGACGGCGAGCGCGAGGAGGTGCGCCAGATTTTCGAGGCCAAGGGCTTCACGGGCGAAGATCTCGATCGCGTGGTCGACATCATCACCGAGGAGCGCCACCGCTGGATCGACACCATGATGGCCGAGGAACACGGCATGCCGCTCGTCAACCGTCTGCCGTCGAAGGCGGCGCTCGCGGTTTTCGCGGCTTTCGTGCTGTGCGGCGCAGTCCCCCTGCTGCCCTACATCCTGGGCCTGCACGACGCCGCCGTCTACGCGCTGGTGCTGACGGGGGCGACCTTCTTCGGCATCGGTTCGATCCGCTCCTACTGGTCGCCGCGTCCGTGGTGGGTCGCGGGGCTGGAGACGTTCCTGATCGGCATGCTCGCGGCCGGCGCGGCGTTCGCTATCGGTGATTTATTGACGACGATCGTGTAGACTTGGGTTGAGGGCAGCTTTTGATCCGGGACGGTTCCTTAATGCTGTTTGACGACAAGAATTTCACTATCGGCATGGAAGAAGAATATCTGCTGGTCGACCCGGCCACGCGCGATCTCGTCGCCGATCCGCCGGCCGACATGATCGAGGCGTGCCAGACGGCGCTGGGCGATAGCGGCGGGGAGGTCAGCCCGGAATTCCTGCGCTCGCAGATCGAGGTCGGGACGCGCGTCTGTCACTCCATACAGGAAGTGCGGGAGGCGCTGGCGGATTTGCGTGCGACGCTGGCGAAGATCGCGGGCCAGCACGGCATGGCGCTGGTCGCGGCCTCGACGCACCCCTTCGGCCAGTGGAACGTCCAGACCCATACCGACCGGGACCGCTACAACACGCTGGCGCATGACTTGCAGGTCGTCGTGCGGCGGCTGCTGATCTGCGGCATGCATGTGCATGTCGGCATCGACGACGACGATGCGCGCATCGACCTGCTCAACCAGGCGGTCTATTTCATGCCGCATCTGCTGGCGCTGTCGACCTCTTCGCCGTTCTGGAAGGGGGAGGTGACGGGCCTGAAATCCTACAGGCTGTCGGTGTTCGACGAGTTGCCGCGCACCGGCCTGCCGGCGCAGTTCGACAGCTTCGGCGAGTATCAGCGCACCGTCGATGCGCTGGTGAAGGCCGGGGTGATCGAGGACGCCACGAAGGTCTGGTGGGATCTGCGGCCCTCCGCCAAGTTTCCCACGCTGGAAATGCGCGTGCCGGATATCTGCACGCTTCTGGACGACGCGATCACCATCGCCGCGCTGTTCGCCTGCATCTGCCGGATGCTCTATCGCCTGCGCCGCGCCAACATGCGCTGGCGCTCCTACACCAACTTCCTGCTGACCGAGAACCGCTGGCGGGCGCAGCGCTACGGCGTGGAAAAGGGCATGATCGACTTCGGCCGTGGCGAAATTGTCGGTTTCAGCGACCTGATGGAAGAGTTGCTGGAGCTGATCGGCGAGGATGCCGATGCGCTGGGCATGCGCGCGGAAGTGGAGAACGTGCACACCATCCTGGCGCGCGGCACCAGTGCCGACCGGCAGCTTGCCGTCTACAACGCGGCGCGTGCGAGCGGCATGGATGAGCGGCACGCGCAGAACGCCGTGGTGGACCGGCTGATCGAGGAAACGGTCGCGGGAACCACGGCCGCGCTCGGGCCGGACGCCCCGGCGCTGGCGAAATAAGGCGCCGGGCATACACGGGGCCCCCGGCGTTTCCGATCACTCAGATCCGTGTCACTTGCGAGCGCGGCAATGCCGCTGGGAAGCATGACACCGGCGTCGCTACCGTGTGTCATCCCGTGCGCGGATTCTTGGCTTTCCGGCGGACATCCGTCCGCCGGTTA
>JBKGZY010000250.1:0-3637 GCA_046543175.1 Dichotomicrobium sp. | reverse complement strand
CCGGGCTTCGGCCCGGTCAGCCCGGCGTGGCGGCCGGGCTCTGACGAGCAGCCAACCAGAGGAGAGAGACGATGACCAAGACGTACATCTTTGATCGGAACAGCGGCTTCGTACAGTGGGTTAGCGATAAGACCGATCACATGGAGGCCCTGCAGGAATTCGACGCCGAAGTCGGGATCGATCCCCATGATAAGGGGCTCAGCCTGGACGACTGGCATTTCGTCGATGCCGATGACGAGCTTGCCCGCAAGCTCGATGAATGGATCGAAAATGGCAGTCCTGCGTCCAAGTGTCCGATTCCCGCCTTTTGAAAAGCGAAGGCCCCGGCGCAAGGCCGGGGCCGCAATCCCCGCGCTTGCGGGGGAACACACCCAGAGCATCACGACTCGCGCCCGCGAGTCAAGCCTAAGCGAAACGGCAGCCCGGCCCCGGCCGGGCGCGCCGTCGCTGAAGGGAAGCGCCAAACCCCCGACCTGCGGCCGGGCTCTGACGAGCAGCCAACCAGAGGAGAGAGACGATGAACCGGAATTACGGAACCCCGACAGTTGATCCTCAGTGGGCCAACAGCCGCGAGACACACATGGCCGTTGCTACCGCAATCCATGCAATCTCTGACAGCACCCGCAGCCCTGAGGCGATTTGGGAAGCCCCGACCGATGCTGAGTTCGATCACGTCAAAATGGCGGTCGAAGAATACATCTCACACGGTGACTTTCCGGCAGAGCCGGACGGCACCTACCCTTGGGGCGTAGAGGCGATCAGGCTGGTCTGATCCTTGTAAGCGAAACGGCAGCCCGGCCCGGCCGGGCGCGCCGTCGCCGCGGGGTGGCGCCTGCGGCCTGACAATTCCCCACTGAACAACCGAAGGCGTACTCCCTGCCAACGGTCGCCCCGGCTCCCGCCAGAGCCGGGGCATTTTCCTTCCTCCCATAGCCGGGTCCGGCGTGCCGCTTCATGGGCGGCAGACCAGACCCGACCGGGTCTCGCGCGGCCGAGCTGACCCCTCGAACCGCGTGCCATCTCACTCATGGGAGTACAGCACGATGAACGTAACACAACGTCTCGCGAGTGTCACCGTTGGCGGCGGTGCGCTCGTTTTAATGCTCGTGGGCATGAAGCTCAATTGGCTTGGTGCTCACATCCTCGTCCCGGGCGACGCCGCCGAATTCGTCGCCTGGGGAGCCGTCGCAGCCGAGCTGGTCAAGCTGTCCTGGCTGGCCGGCATGGCCTATGCCTTCCGGCAAGGCATGTGGGCCGCGACGCTCGCTATCATGGTCATGGGTATCCTGCTGCACGCGTTCTCGCTTGTCTGCGCGGTCGGCATTTCCGCAACCGGCCGCAACGCCGACATCGAGACCAAGCAGACCCAACAGGAAACCCGCGAACGCGCCAGCCGGAGCTTGCAGGAAGCGAAGGCGCGGATCGAAGCGTTGGGCGGACAACGCGAGACGGTCGAGATCGAAAAAGACCTCGATCGCCAGCGCAAGATCAAGGCGGCCGCCATTGAGGACGCCGCCGAGGAAAAGCGCACCGGAGAAGGCCCGAACTATCGGGCAGCGATCCGGGACCAGAAGGCGGCGCGGAAACGCATCGCCTCTCTGGAGGCGGAGCTGGAATCGAGCCGCAAGCTCGACAACGCCCGCCAGGCCAGGGACGCCGCACGACAGAAGCTGGACGGCCTCAAGGTCGTGCGGACCACCGATCCCCAAGCCGCAGCCCTCGCCACGGTGATCCCGGCTCCTGCGGCCGTGATAACCGAATGGCTGCCCCTGCTGCCGAGCTTGATCGTTGAGATCACGCCGGTCATCGCGATCTGGCTTGCCGTGATTCTTTGGCAGGCCGGGCCGCGGAAGATCCAGACCACAGTGCAGACGACCGTGACGACCTCGGGCGAGGGGGGCGCGCGGTCGGACGCGCTGCACCAGCTGAAAGGCTGGCTGCTTGCCAGGGACGGCCAGATGGTCGCTTCCCAGCGCCAGATCGCAAGCGCGATGGGCGTGCCCGCCCAGACCTTCGCGGACTGGGTGGCAAGCTGGCGCAATTCCGGTGAGATCACCACCGAGCGCCAGGGCAACAAGACGGTTTTCAGACTCAGGAAAGCCGCCTAAAATGAGGGTCGTCGGCTCCGCGCCGGCGGCCCTTTTTTGTTTCTGGAGCGACGACATGACGGAAATCATCCCCATCAAGCTGAAGCGCCGCCCCTGGCCGGCCCGCTTGTGGCACACCTACCGCAACATACGCGCGCTTGGCTATAGCCGCCGGCTGGCCCTCCTGATAACCTGGAACACGCAGAGGCCACGCCTGTCATGACCCGGACACCCTGCCCGGATGAAATCGACTTGAACCAGCCGATCGTCTGGAACCTCGAAACTCACTACGAAAAACCGCAGAAAAGCCCCGGTATTGCGCGCCGGATACTTGACCGGATACGCGCGTTTTTCTGAGCGGACACTATACGGAGACTGTGACCGGCTCAGTCTATCCCGAGCGCCCGCCGTTGCCGGGCCTTTTCCTCGCGCTCCTTCTGCGCCCGCTGCGCACGGTCGTATTCCGTGCGCCAGTCCACCATCAATTCGGAAATCTGCTGGCTCACCGCCCGGAAGTAGCCGGCGAAACCCGCGTTGCCGGCGCGCTTGTCGTTCGACATGATGATCTTGCAGCCCAGCTCACGCGAATCCGGCGGGGTCCGCTCCGCATAGGCGAATGCCTCCGGGTATTGCATCCAGGTCAGCAGGTCGAGCAGTTCCTGGTGGGGCATGGACAGCCGTTCGTGAATGTATTCGAAGCACGCCGCATCGCGCATCCGCCGGTCGTTCACAGGCACGCTGTCCCGCCGGCTGCCCTGCACCGGGGCGCCGTAGGACGGGGCCTTCATGACGCCCCTGACCCGGCGCTGGTTGACGAACAGGTACCAGTGCAGCGCCTTGTGCTCGCCGTCCGTCATGGCCCGGTCGAGCTGAGACATCTTGCGGACCAGAAGCTCGGAAATCTGCTCGCGGCTGAGCACGTCGACGCCGTACTGATCAAGCAGCTCGGTAATCACTTCCGCGCGCCGTTCCGGGTCCATCGACGGCAGTTTCTGCCGGGCCTGGGTGCGCCCGCCGCCGGCGGCGAGGTCGCGCTTGTCCCATCCTTCCGCGGCCTTGCCCTCGCGCTCGATCACCGGCTCGCCGAGCTGGGTCTTGCGCTTCTTCCTGCCGCCGCCTTTCAGGCGCAGCGGGTCGCCCTGTTCCGCCACGCTGTTGTTGGCGTTCTGGATGCGCTCCGCCGCGAGCACTTCCGCCTTCGACATCTCCTGTTTCTTCGACTTGCCCATGTTCCCCGCTTTTTCGATATGTCCTGAAAGCGCCGTATGCGCCCGCTCAGCCGCCTTTGTCCGCCTCGCCGCTCCCTTCCCCCTCGGAAACGCCGTTCCCCCTGCCCTCGGGCACGTCAGGGGCCTGCATCACGCCCTTGAGTTCCCACAGCACCCGGCACACCAGTTCATAGATCGGCTCGCAGTAGATGATCCGCCCGTCGTCGCCCACCTCGCAGTCACAGTGCGGCGCGTGCTTGCAGTTGGTGATCGCGACTGCCGCGATTTCCGCGGCCGGCAGGTCGCAATAGTCGATCATCTCGTCGGTCGGTTCGCTCATGC
>JBKGZY010000034.1:0-17186 GCA_046543175.1 Dichotomicrobium sp. | reverse complement strand
GGAGACCGCGGAGCGTTAGCGCAATTTCCGATCGGTCGGAACCGCGTCATGACCAGCCATGAGATCACCGATCGTCATCACCGGGCTTGATCCGGTGATCCATTCTCAAAGCAAAGAGCGATCCTCCGGATTGCCGGATCAAGTCCGGCAATGACGATAGCGAAGGTCAGAGCGACGCGATTTCAAGTCACAAGCCGAGGACGAGATTTAACGGCCGCGTCAACCGCGGCGGACCGTTGCCGGACAGGCTCGGGAAATTTGGGGAACTGCAATGAACCCGTCGAAATTCTTTATTGATCGCCCGATCTTTGCGGGCGTTCTGTCGATGCTGATCTTTGTCGGCGGCCTGCTCGCCCTGCGGGTCATGCCGATTTCGGAGTATCCCGAAGTCGCGCCGCCATCCGTCGTGGTGCGGGCGCAGTTTCCCGGCGCGAGCCCGAAGGTCATCGCCTCCACCGTTGCCACGCCGCTCGAGGAGGCGATCAACGGCGTGGAGGACATGCTCTACATGAGCAGCCAGGCCACGACCGACGGGCTCATGACGCTGACCGTCACATTCGCGCTCGGCACCGATCCGGACAAGGCCCAGCAACTTGTGCAGAACCGTGTCTCGCAGGCCGAACCGCGCCTGCCGGAGGAAGTGCGGCGGCTGGGCATCACGACCGTGAAGAGTTCGCCGAACTTCATCATGGTCGTGCATCTCGTCTCACCGAATGACCGCTACGACATCACCTATCTGCGCAATTACGGCGTGCTGAACGTCAAGGACCGCCTCGCGCGCATCCAGGGGATCGGCGATGTGCAGATATTCGGGGCGGGCGATTATTCCATGCGCGTCTGGCTCGATCCGCAGAAGGTCGCCGAGCGCGGCCTGACGGCGAGCGACGTGGTGCGCGAGATCCGGGCGCAGAACGTCCAGGCGGCGGCCGGCGTCGTGGGCGCGCCGCCGGCGTCCTCCGATGTCGATCTTCAGCTGACGATCAACGCCCAGGGCCGGCTGGAGACCGAGGAGGAATTCGGCGACATCATCGTCAAGAGCGGCGAAAGCGGACAGGTAACGCGGCTGCGCGACATCGCCCGGATCGAGCTGGGGTCGTCGGAATACGCGCTCAGATCACTGCTCGACAACAAGTCGGCCGTGGCGCTGGGCGTGTTCCAGGCGCCGGGTTCGAACGCGCTGGAGATTGCGGACAATGTCCGCACGACGATGGACGAACTCCGCCAGACCATGCCGGAAGGCGTGGATTACGAGATCGTCTATGACACGACACAGTTCGTGCGCGCGTCCATCGACGCGGTGGTCCATACCCTGCTCGAAGCCGTGCTGCTGGTCGTGCTGGTGGTGATCCTGTTCCTGCAGACATGGCGCGCCTCGATCATTCCGCTGCTCGCCGTGCCGGTCTCGATCATCGGCACCTTCGCGGTGATGTATGTCTTCGGTTTCTCGATCAACGCGCTGACCCTGTTCGGGCTGGTGCTGGCCATCGGTATCGTGGTGGATGACGCCATCGTCGTGGTCGAGAACGTCGAACGCAATATCGAGGAAGGGTTGTCGCCGCGGCGAGCCGCCTACAAGGCCATGAACGAGGTGTCCGGCCCGATCATCGCCATCGGTCTCGTGCTGATCGCGGTGTTCGTGCCGCTGGCCTTCATCACCGGCCTGACCGGCCAGTTCTACAAGCAGTTCGCGCTCACCATCGCCATTTCGACGGTGATCTCCACGATCAATTCGCTGACCCTGTCGCCGGCGCTTTCCGCGCTGCTCCTGAAAGGCGAGCACGCCCCGCCGGACCGGCTGACGCGCGTGATCAACTTTCTCTTCGGCTGGCTGTTCCGCGGCTTCAATTTCGTGTTCCGGCACGGGACGAAAGGCTACAGCCGGAGCATCGGCAGCATTGTCGGCCGGAAGGCGGCGGTCATGACGGTCTATGTGGTCATGCTGGGCCTGACGGTCGTGCTGTTCCGGACCGTGCCGGGCGGTTTCGTTCCGGCGCAGGACAAGCAGTATCTCGTCGGCTTCGCACAGCTTCCCGACGGCGCGAGTCTCGAGCGGACGGATGACGTGATCCGCCGCATGGGCGACATCGCTCTGAAGCATCCCGGCGTCGAGAACGCGGTCGGTTTTCCCGGCCTGTCGATCAACGGCTTCACCAATTCCTCCAATGCCGGCATCGTGTTCGTCACGCTCGCCCCGTTCGAGGAACGGACGACGCCGGAGTTGAGCGGCGGCGCCATCGCCGGGCAGCTCAACCAGAAATTCGGCGCGATCCAGGACGCCTACATCGCCATGTTCCCGCCGCCGCCGGTTCAGGGGCTCGGCACGATCGGCGGCTTCAAGATGCAGATCGAGGACCGCAACGGCCGGGGTTTCGAGGCGCTCGATGCGGCAACGAAGGCGTTTCTCGCCAAGGCGCAGGAGGCGCCGGAGCTGGCCGGTCTGTTCTCCGGTTACAATATCAACGTCCCGCAACTCTACGCGGATATCGACCGGACCAAGGCGCGCCAGCTCGGCGTGCCTGTCACCAGCGTGTTCGAGACGATGCAGATCTATCTCGGCTCGCTCTATGTCAACGACTTCAACAAGTTCGGGCGGACTTATTCCGTGCGCGTGCAGGCCGATGCGCCGTTCCGCGCGCGTGCCGAAGATGTCGGTCAGCTTCAGGTGCGCTCGGCATCGGGCGAGATGGTTCCGCTTTCCGCGCTCCTGAACATCGAGGAAAGCGCCGGGCCGGAACGCGCCATGCGCTACAACGGCTTCCTGACGGCCGACGTGAACGGCGGGCCGGCGCCGGGCTACTCCTCGGGCGAGGCGCAGGACGCGGTGACGCGGATCGCGGACGAGACGCTGCCGCCCGGATTCGACTTCGAATGGACGGAACTGACCTACCAGGAAATCCTGGCCGGCAATTCGGCGGTGTGGGTGTTCCCGCTGGCTGTGCTGCTGGTGTTCCTGGTGCTGGCGGCGCAATATGAAAGCCTCGTCCTGCCGCTGTCGATCATCATGATCGTGCCCACCGCGCTGCTCGCCGCGATGACCGGCGTCTGGATCGTCGGCGGGGACAACAACGTCTTCACCCAGATCGGGCTGATCGTACTGGTCGGGCTGTCGGCGAAGAACGCGATCCTGATCGTGGAGTTCGCGCGCGAGCTGGAATTTGCCGGCAAGACGCCGGTGCAGGCGGCGGTCGAGGCCAGCCGGCTTCGCCTGCGGCCGATCCTGATGACCTCCTTCGCCTTCATCATGGGGGTGGTGCCGCTGGCGCTGTCCACCGGTGCGGGCGCGGAGATGCGCCAGGCCATGGGCATCGCGGTGTTCTCCGGCATGCTCGGCGTGACCTTCTTCGGCATCTTCTTCACGCCGGTCTTCTATGTGCTGCTGCGCTGGCTGAGCGGCAATCGTCCGCTGACGCAGCACGGGCGGGAGGAAACGTCGCCGGTCGCGTATCCGGCCCTCCCGGCGCCCCGTGAGCAAATCCCGGCGGAGTAGGATCGCACCGGGATGGTGGAGAGACTGTCCACCATCCCGGTGTGACGCCGCGGCTTCAACCCGGGGCCAGCCCGGAATCGCCTTCACGCGACTTCATACCGCGGCCGGAACAGCAGCTTCACGTAGTTGCGCATGAGCATGATCTGGTCGGGAAGAATCCGGGGATCTGCCGTGGCCCGGCCCAACACCAGCCCGCCCTCAATGGCCGTCGAAACCATGTCGGCAAGCGCGTCAAGCTCGACCTCCTCGACGGGTTCATATTCTTGGACGATGGCGTCGAAACACCCGCGGAACCGGGCGCGCCACCGCAGGACGATGTCATGCGTCAGGGCATGAACGTTGCGATCGAACAAGCGCTCCTGGTAGCAAAAGGTCGCGACGAGACAGCCCGGAAATTCCTGTGGCAGATCCGCCATTGTTTCGGCCAAGAGCTTCAGGGCGATGAGGAACGCATGTAACGGATCTTCGGATAATTCGCGCCCCCGCGCGAAAACATCATCCAGCATCGCCTCGTCGCGTTCGACGTAGCGCTGGAGCAGCGCCAACGCGAGGGCATTCTTGTCCGGGAAGTGATAGAAAAAGCCGTTCTTGGTGATCCCGACTTCGGCGATCAACTCCTCGATCGAGGTCGCGCCGAAGCCCTTGGCAAGTACGGCCCGTTCGGCGGTCTCAAGGAGCCGTTCTCTTGTGTCGGTGCCGGGTCGGCTCTTGGAACCGGTCATTTGTTGCTCCCAAGGTGCAGTTGACTTTGCCTGCATGGCTTCGATGCTCGGGCCTGCCCGTCGTTTATCCTACGGGCGCTGAGAGATAATTTAGTTCGCCGCGGACTGCACCGCCAGATCACTGGTGCAGGCCCTGCCGCAGGCGGCACACTTCCCCCGACAGTTCGAAGCATCGGTGACCGGACAAGAAGGTCCCGTTTGGGACGCCATCGCGAGATCTGAGAGGGGTGACATGCCTGCCGAAGGGGCTGGTCCTCCCCCAAAGCAGCGATCTTCGGAGCATGTACTTCGACATGGTCGGCGGATAGCGCAAGCGATGCCTGTTCCGGAAACCAGACCACCAGGGAGAGTGTTCAGATGACGACATCGGCGATGCTTGACAACACGACGATCGAGGCGTTTGCGGACAACCTTGGCGGCGAGGTGCTCCAGCCGCATGATGCCGGCTTCGACAAGTCGGTCAGGATCTGGAACGCGGCGGCCAGAAAGCAGCCCGGGCTCGTTGCGCGCTGCCGGTCAGCGGTGGATGTGGCCACCGCCGTCAACTTCGCGCGGGAAAACGGACTCGTCGTGGCTGTCCGCGGCGGCGGCCATAACGTTGCCGGCACCGCCACTTGCGAGGGCGGGCTGATGATCGATCTGTCACCGATGAACGCGGTGGAGGTCGATCCACAGGCGCGGACGGCGCGGGCCGGGGGCGGGGCCACATGGGCCGATCTCGATGCTGGGACCCAGAAATATGGTCTTGCGACGGCGGGCGGTCTGGTCTCGAAGACCGGCATTGCCGGGTTGACGCTTGGCGGTGGGCTCGGATGGCTGCGCCGCAAGCATGGACTGAGCTGCGACAATCTCGTCGCGGTCGAAATCGTGACCGCCGACGGCAGTATCCTGACCGCCAGCGAGACCGAAAACGTCGAGCTTTTCTGGGGCATACGTGGTGGTGGCGGCAATTTCGGCGTCGTCACGACGTTCGAATATCGCCTGCACCCGGTTGGCCCGGAAGTCATGTTCGCGTTCGTCCTTTACCCGACAGAGAACGGGCGGGCGGTCCTGAGTGGATGGCGCGATTTCTGCGATAATGCGCCCGATGAAGTCTGCTCGATCACGCTTTGCGGGACCGTTCCATCCGAGGACCCGTTTCCAGCCGATATTCATGGCCGGCACTTTATCGCGCTCGCCACGGTCTATGTGGGACCTGTCGCGGAGGGCGAGCGCATCCTCCAGCCACTACGCGAATTGGGCGAGCCGCTGTGCGATTTCAGCGGCCCGATGCCCTTTGTCGAGATCCAGTCGAATTTCGATGACGACTATCCCGACGGCCGGCGCTACTACTGGAAATCTCTTTACCTCGAGCGCTTTGACGATGCCGCGATCGACCTGGTGTTGCGGCTGACTGCCGAGCGGCCATCGGATCTGTCGACAGTCGATGTCTGGCAACTCGGCGGCGCGATGGGACGTGTG
This sequence comes from Dichotomicrobium sp., assembly GCA_046543175.1. Taxonomy (GTDB): domain Bacteria; phylum Pseudomonadota; class Alphaproteobacteria; order Rhizobiales; family Rhodomicrobiaceae; genus Dichotomicrobium. Next base: position 11,516 of record JBKGZY010000034.1, on the reverse strand, counting down.
GCGTCCGACGCGACGGCCTTCGGAAATCGCCGGGCGCCGTGGCTTCTGGGGGTGGAATCGAACTGGGATGATCCGGCGGCGGACGAACGCAACCGCGACTGGACACGCGAGGCATGCGCCCGCTTTGCGCCTTTGTCGACCGGCGAGGCCTATCTCAACTTCGAACCGGAAATGGTGTCGCGATCTTGTTCCGACACGGCCCGAGAAATGCGTCTCGCGGCGCTCAAGGGGCGCTATGATCCCGGCAACCTCTTTCGACTGAACCACAATATCGCTCCGGCGCGATCGCCGTGACCGTTTTCGACATTTTCTTCGCGCCGGCGTTCGGCTCCGCCGCCCTCGCCATGACGACGGTTAAACCGATTCAATCAGAGAGGTCAGGTTGTAACGGCGCCTTCAAGTGCTCAGGGCAGCGCGGCGGAGCTTGCCGTTCGGCGTGCGCGGGAGCGCGTCGATGAAGATGTATTCGCGCGGGCGCTTGTAGCGCGCCAGCCGCTCGGTCGCGAAGGCGTCCAGTTCCGCCGCGCTCGCCGCCGCGCCCGGCACGGGAACCACGAACGCCGCGATAATCTCCACGCCGGGCCGTGCCTCGATCTGCGTCACGCCAACCTCGGCCACGCCCGGATGCTCGGCGATGACGGCCTCCACCTCCATCGGCGAGACGCGATAGCCCATCGCGTTCATCATGTCGTCCGCGCGGCCCAGATGCGCGACATAGCCGTCTTCGTCCATCATGCCGAGATCGCCGGTGATGAACCAGTCCCCGCGCGTCGCCGCCGCGTCTTCTTCCGGCCGGTTCCAGTAGCCCAGCATCAGGCCGGGATCGGCGCGGTGCACGGCGATCAGGCCGGCCTCACCGGCGGGCAGCGGCGCGTCCCCGCCTTCCCGCGGCAGGATCGCCACGCGTCGCCCCGGCTGCGGCCTGCCCACGCGCCCCGGCTTCGGCGGTATCTCCGGGGCCGACGAGACGAAGGTGGAGATTTCGCTCTGACCCAGCGCCTCGTAAAGCATCGTGCCGGTGCGCTCGCGCCATTCCCGCGCGACCGGCTCGGGCAGCGCCTCGCCCGCGCACAGGCCGTGGCGCAGGCCGGGCATGTTGCCTGCCGGCAGGTCGGCGTATTTCAGGATGCGGCGAAACAGGCTCGGCACGGCCGCGAAGATCGTCGCCCCATGCGCGGCGATCAGCTTCGGCCAGACCGCCGGGTCTTTCGCGCCGGTATAGATGATCGCCGTCGCGCCGTTCGCCCACGGGTCGGTCAGCCCGGTGCCGAGCGTATAGGTCCAGTTGAATCCGCCGGCATGCATGATCCGGTCGTCCGGACCGATGCCGTACCAGCCGCGATACATCGGGCGGCGCCCCCAGGCAGACCGCTGGGCATGCAGCACGCCCTTGGGCTGCGCGGTCGTGCCGGAGGTGTAGATCAGGAAGGCCGGATCGTCGGCACGCGTGTCGGCATAGCTCGCGCGTGGCGCCTCGCGCAGCGCGACGACCTCATCAGGGCTGAAAATCCGGATGCCTTCGGGCACCGGATTGACCGGCAGGTCGGGGCTGAGCGCGACCGCGGCGGCGCCGCTGTCTGACAGAAGAAAGCCGGCTTCGCGCGGGCTGAGCTGATCCGAAGCCGGCACCGGCACGATGCCGCCTGCGATGGCCGCGAAAAACGTGAGCGCATAGGCGCTGGTGTTCTCCAGCCGGATGAGCAGCCGCTCGCCGGGCGCCAGACCGGCGGCGCGCAGGCCGTCCGCCATGCGCAGAATGGCATCTTCCAGTTCCGCGAACGTCCAGACCTCCGCGGGCGTGCCGCCGGTATCTTCCGCGACGATCAGCGCGGGCTTGTCCGGCGTCTCTGCCGCGCGGGCCAGACAGTACCGCGCCATGTTGAAGGCGTCGGGGACAGGCGCAGTCGGGTCGACACTCATTGCGCCTCGGCCACGTCCCGCGCCATCCACCAGGTGTCGATTTCCACCCCGCCGTTCGGCGGCGTCTCCGGGTGTTCAAGCTGGCGCCAGTGCGCCACCCACAGCTTGGGCAGGTGAAACAGCGGGATCACGTAATGACCGGACATCAGCACGCGGTCGAGCGCGCGCACCGCCGAAACGAAGTCCTTGCGCGACTTCGCCGCCAGCAGCGCCTCGATCATCGCGTCCACGCCCTCGTTCTGCACGCCCGCATAGTTGAACGTGCCCTGTTGCTCGGCCGCCTTCGACGACCAGCGGAAGGTCTGCTCGTTGCCGGGCGACAGCGAGGATGGCCAGCGGTTCTGGATCATGTCGAAATCGTAGGTCTGCTTGCGCCGCTGATACTGCGCCGAATCGACGATGCGCACCGACGCCCTGATCCCGGCGCGTTTGAGTGTACGGGCATAGGTGAGCAGCAGCCGTTCCTGTTCCGGGTCCGCCGCCAGGATCTCGAACTGCAGCGGCTTGCCGTTGCGCGCATTCGCGAGCTTGCCGCCCTGTAGCTCGTAACCCGCCTCGCCCAGCAGTTTCAGGGCCGCGCGAAGCTGCCTGCGGTTCCGGCCGGAACCATCCGATTCCGGCAGCTTGTAACTCCCGTCCATGATCGCCGGATCGACGACTTCCGGAAACGGCGCGAGCAGTTCGCGCTCACGCGCGTCGGCGGGCCTGCCACGCGCCGACAATTCGGAGCGGGCGAAATAGCTCTGGCTGCGCTCGTACAGCCCGTGAAACAGGTTGACGTTCATCCACTCGAAATCGAACAGCATGACGAGCGCGCGGCGCACCCGCTCATCCGCAAACAGCGCGCGGCGGGTATTGAACACCAGCCCGTTCATGCCCGCCGGCAGTTGGACGTCGAATTCCTCGCGCACGACGTCGCCGTTGCGTGCCGCCGGGAATTCGTATTCGCGCGCCCATTGGCCGGGATCGCTCTCGGTGGTGAACAGCGACTCGCCTTTCTTGAACGCCTCGAACTTGGCGTTGGCGTCGCGGTAGAACTCGTAGCGAATTTCGTCGAAGTTGTAGTGCCCGGCATTGACCGGCAGATTGCGCCCCCAGTAGTCCGCATCGCGCTTGAATGCGATACGTGCGCCCGGTTTCACCTCGCTCACGGTGTAAGGCCCGCTGCCGACCGGCGGCTCCAGCGTCGTCTGATCGAACGCCTCTCTGTCGATAGCGTGCTCGGGCAAGACCGGCATAAGCCCCATGATGAGCGGCATCTCCCGGTCGCCTGCCGTCTCGAAGGTGAATTTTACCCTTCGCGGGCCGGTCTTTTCCACCTTGGCGACCTTGGAATAATAGAACCGGTGATTGGGCCGGCCATGATCGCGCAGCAGCGCGTGCGAGAAGATCACGTCGTCCGCCATAACCGGCTCGCCGTCGGAGAAACGCGCCTCCTCGCGCACCGTGAAGGCTACCCATGAGCGGTCCGGAGGCGTCTCGATGCTCTCCGCCAGCAACCCGTAGAGCGAGAATGGCTCGTCCTGCGCGCGCGCCATCAGGCTTTCATAGACGTACTCGCGCATGCCCGGCGCCGCTTCGCCCTTCACGATAAGCGGGTTAAGGCTGTCGAACGACCCCTGCTCCGCTCGAACCAGCCGGCCGCCCTTCGGCGCATCCGGGTTGGCGTAGTCGAACGCCTTGAAATCGGGACCGTATTTCGGCATGCCGTGCATCGCGATGCCGTGGCGCGGCTCCGCCTGCACGTCCGGCGCGAGTGCGATCACGGCCAGAATGGCCAGCCCCGCGGGCCAGCGCCATAAAACGGTCGGAAGGACGCGCGAACATCCGCGCGCGAAGGAGTTCGGGATCATGGACAAAGTCTCCGCCTGCGGCCGGTCGTTCAGCCGGCGTGAGCATAAAAACACGTGACGCCGCGTACAACCGCGGCAGACGGGAGTGTTGGCCACAAAATGAGCAAAAAATGGATTACCTTTGCCGGCGTGGACAAATAGTCGGGGCGGGGCAATCCGGCACGACCGTTGTCGGCGAAATCGGATGACCTGACGGGTTCGCAGTCAGCGCAGCAGTGAGAGGCTGTGTACCGAGGCTGCGTTTGAACGCCGGGCGTCACGAAGTCGCCTCAATTCGATGCACGCAGGTCAATGTTGGGGGGTGCCAGCGCGGCGGCAGAATGGCCGGAGCTAGGCCCGGAACTGGTTGTGAAAGGTTGATTGGATGTTGAACGTAGCAATGGAAAAGATGTGCCGGACGGGTGTCACCATGTGCAGCCTGGTGGCCAGCGCCGCGATCGCTGGCTCGCTGCTGGTGAGTCCGCCGGCGGCCGCGCAAGACGAAGCAAACAAGGAAGGCGCGTCGAAAAAGGCGGAGGCAGCCTGGGTCAAGCTGTGCGAGAAGGCGCCGAGCCTGCAGGAGGAAGGCGAGCAGCTTGATGTTTGCCTGACCCATCACGAGCGCATCGACGGTAATACCGGCCGCGTTCTGGTGTCTGCGGCGATCCGCGAGGTCCAGGGCACGGATAGGCGCTCCCTGATGGTGATGGTGCCGCTTGGCATGGCGCTGCCGGCCGGCGTTCAGGCCAAGATCGACGACGGCGAGCCGATCAAGCTCAAATACACGCTGTGTCACGTCGGCGGCTGCACGGCCGAGGCCGAAGCCACCAATGAATTGATCGAGAAATTCAAGAACGGCGAAAAGATTGTGGTCGCCGCGGTCAACCTGTCGGGCAAGCCCGTCGGGTTCCCGGTGCCGCTGTCGGGCTTCACCAAGGCTTATACCGGCGACCCGGTCGACAACGAAAAATATCGCTCCGCGCGCCAAAGGCTGATGCAGAGCATCCGCAAGCGCCAGATGGCGATGATGAAGAAGGCGCGCGAAGAACAGCAGAAGAAAGAAGCCCAAAGTCAGTAGGCCACCGTCGGGCCGACCAAGGTACAACCGCGCTGCCGTCCGCCTTCCTTGCGGGCGGCAGCTTTTTTATGTCCTGTTACGCAGCGGGGTAAAGCTCGTAGGGGATCGGGTGATGGACCTCGCGCACCGGGTCGTTCTCGCCGAGAAACCGCCCGACCTCGCCGATGCTGAACCGGTCCAGGAACAGCACGGGATGCCCTTGGGCCGGTATCGTCAGCGCCGTTGCCCCCGGATGGCGCCGCTTCATTTCCTCGAAGGTCGAGGCTGCCAGCAGATCGGTATTCTCGCCGCGCAGGATCATCAGCGGGACGTCGGACAGAGCCTCGTAATGCGCCCACATATCCGGAATGCGCTTCGAGATGTCGATCTGTGACAGTGCCTTGGCGATCCGGGGATCGTAGCTGGCGGCCGGCCGCCCGTCCTCCGTTTCGTTGAAGGACTGCCGGGCCAGCGTTTCCCAGTCCTCCGCACTCATATCGGTGAAGAAGCGCTCGTTGATCTGGCGCACCAGTTCGACCGCCTCGTTCCAGTCGGCGGGCACCGGGATTTTCCCGGCATAGCCCATGATCCGCGCCAGGCCGGCGGTGCCGATCTCCGGGCCGATGTCGTTCAGCACCGCCGCGCCGATCATACCCGGGCGCAGCACAGCCATCATCATCGCGATGATGCCGCCGCGCGACGTGCCGATCACCGCGGCGTCGTGCAACTCGTGGGTCGCCATGAAGTCCAGCGTGTCCAGAAGCTCGATAAACGGCGAATAATTGCGCCAGTCGGGGTCGTGGTCCGAATGGCCGCGCCCGCGGTAATCCAGCGCGAAGACTTCGCGCGGCGACCGGCGGCGTGTGGCGAGGTGTTCCGCCAGCATGTGGAAGTCGCTGGAATTGCGTGTCAGCCCCGCCAGGCAGACCACCGCGCGGGTGTCCGGGTTCGGCTGGCCGTAATGGCGCGCATGCAGCCGCAGACCGTCGAAGGAAGTGTAGTAAATATCGCGCCATGACCGGCGCGCGGTCGGCGGACGCTGAGAGGACGTTGCCATGGCAGAACCGGTTCCCTGAAACACGCGCGGCACGGGCGCGGCCAAATGCTCGCGCGCCTTGTTAGTTCATCCCGGTGCCGGCGTAAATCGGGTCGGGCGCGGCAGCGCGGCGTCCGCGATGCAGATCGGCTGCCAGGGTGGTTTCGCCGGCGACTCCCTGGTTCAGCACTGCCCGGTAGACCTGAAGGCTTTCCATGATCTTGTGGACGTAGACGCGCGTCTGCGTGAACGGGATGCGCTCGACCCAATCGACGGGATCGACAGTCGGCCGGCGGGGATCGCCGAACTTTTCGATCCATTGCGATACCCGGCCCGGCCCGGCGTTATAGCCCGCCAGCATCATGATATAGGACTGGTCGAAGCGGTCGAGCAGCCGGCGCATATAGGAACTGCCCAGCTTGGCGTTATATTCCGGCTCATAAAGGCTCGATAATTGGTAGCCGACATTGTTGGCCTGCGCCATCATCCGCGCCGTGCCGGGCATGAGCTGCATCAGGCCGCGTGCCCCGGCGCTGCTTCTGGCGCGGGGGTTGAATTCGCTTTCCTGCCGGGCCAGCGCCAGCATCAGCGCGCGCTCGACCGGCGCGGCGCCCATAGGCATCTCGAACTCGGGGATGTCGGTCGGATAGGCATAGCTCTCGACCGGGAAACCGCGATTCAGCGCCACCTTGCCGAACCGCACGAGAACATTCGGCGGCGCGATGCGCTTGGCCAGTTCGGCGGCGAGAGTCATCTCGCCCGGCGATTCCAGGTCACGCGCCAATTCGTAAAGGAACAGCGACAGGAACGAGTCGAAACCGGCCTGGTTCGAGATCGGCAGCGCGCGAACGACATCGCGCGCCACGAACCGCTCCATGTCAGCGGCTTCCGGGCGCGCCGGCGGGCGGAAGGAAATCCGCTCAGCCTTGTCGCCGAGCGCCGCGCGGGCGAGCTGGCCGTAATAGGTATGGAAATGCTCGCCGGCCGCGGCGAACAGACGCTCCGCCGCGGCGCGATTGCCGAGTTTCAACTCCGCCCGCCCCAGCCAGTAATCGCTGCGGGCGTAATCCTTGGGCAGGTCGGCGCCCTTGCGCGAGGCCGCGAAATGCTCTCTGGCCGCTTCCGGCTTGTCCAAGAAACGCAGCGCGAGCCAGCCGGCAAGGAACTCCGCCTCGTGCAGATCCTCGCCGGTCGCGCCCCCGTGCCCGCGCGCAATGGCGTAGGCCGTTTCGGCATCGCCGGAATTCAGCGCCCTGCGCACTTGGATGCGCCGCTCCTGCCACCAGGCATCGGGATCGACCAGAGCCTCGGCATCATCGGGCGCCATCTTCATCAGCCGCCAGGCCTTCTCGTCATTGCCATGCCGGCGCAGCCATCGGACACGGCTTAGCAGAACTTCCGGCGTGGTCTTGACGTCCTTGTCCAGCCGGGTCAGCAGCCCGCCCGCACTGCGCGACCGGCGAACCTCGGCAATGCGTGCCTCCAGCGCGACCTGTTCCAGCTTGTCCAGTTCCTTTTTCAGCTTGCGCGCGCCATCGGTGAGGCTGCGCCGGTCCTGCGCCAGCAGCCAGTCGGCGCGCGCCTTGTGATCCGCCTTGCGCAACAGCTTGCCGAAACGCTCGCGAATCGCCTTCTGCGCGTCCTCGTCCAGCGCATGACGCCGCCAGGCTTCGCGGATGAGATCCGTTCCGCGTTCCTCTTCGCCCGTGGCGCGATAGGCTGCGCCCAGCGCCGCCTTGCCCGCGCCCGTGCGCGGCGGCGCGTCCGCGAAAAAGGCGAACACCTCTTCGGCGGGGGGTTGCTTCAGCAGTGCGGACAGTTCCGCGTTGCTTTGTATCAGCTTCTTGCTCGGCCACATCGGGTGGTCGCGGCGGAATGCGGCGAACTCGGCGAGGGGCGCGTGCCCGTTGCTGGACCGGAGATAGTACCAGCGCGCCATGCGCCGCGCCGTGTCATCCTCGATCCGTTCAATCAACGGTGTTCCGGTGTCGAACTTCTCGGAGTAAAACAGCCGCACGGCCTCTTTCAGCAGCCTGAGATCGCTGTCGGAAATCCGGATTCGCTCGATCTGGGCAAGACGATCGGCGATGGCGACCCGGTCGAGGCCGGCCGGTTGCCGCCGCTCGTCGTGGCTCCAGGGCGGAGCCGAGGGGGCGGCACTCGGCCGCGACAGCGAAGCGATGCGCGGCTCGGGCTGCGTCGGCGGGAGCTTGCGCACCGGTATCTCGGGGATGGCGCTTTCCGCGCCCGATGCAGCCGCGCTCGCTTGTTCGGCAGCGCTGACGGCAGCTTGCGGCAGCGGGCGGACATCGAAATCGGGTGAAGACGCCGCAGGCGCGACCGGCGCCGTTTCCGGCGTTGCCGCAGCAGGTTGAGGTGTTGCGGCGGGACTCGGCGTTGCGTCGGAGACCGGGGCTGCGGCCCGGTCCGGAGTCACGGCGGCAATCTGGTTCTCGTCCCCCCACCACGGCTGCAACCCGATCGCCAACCCGCTCAGGGCCCCGACGACGGCCGCACCGGCGAGTAACGTTCCGAAACGTGCGCCGCCCACGCCGGAAGCTGTGTCAGATCGTTTCCCCATCTGTTCCGATTTTCAACTGTGTTACCTGAAACGCGCGCCGGGAAGCGCTAGACGTCTTGAAACCCGAAGTATCGCACATGCCGGTACAGAAGACCTTAACCCCGCGCGGATTCTGCCACGTCGCCATCAGGAGGCAAGCGGCAGGAATTCGGCATAATCATGACCGCACGCTGAACGGGTGATGCCCCCGCGAACCAGTATTGCCCACGTGCCGACAACTCATTATCGTCGCGTTAAACGTCACCAACAAGGGATCACCGATGTTCAGAGGCTCGTTCACCGCGCTGATAACGCCGTTCCGCGACAATCGCCTCGACGAAGAGGCCTTTCGCGGCCTTGTCGAACGCCAGATCGAAGCGGGCACGCATGGTCTTGTCCCGGTCGGCACCACCGGCGAATCGCCCACGTTGAGCCATGACGAGCACAAATACGTCATCGAAATGTGCGTGGCACAGGCGGCGGGGCGCGTTCCGGTGATCGCGGGCGCGGGGTCGAACAATACGGCCGAGGCGATCGAGTTCAGCGAACATGCCGCGCGCGCCGGGGCCGATGCGGTGCTGAGTGTCACGCCCTATTACAACAAGCCGACCCAGGAGGGGATGTACCAGCATTTCAAGGCGATCAACGACGCCGTGGACATCCCCATCATCATCTACAATATACCGGGTCGCAGCATCGTCGACCTGTCCGTGGAAACAATGGCGCGGCTTTACGAGCTGCCGAACATTGCCGGCGTGAAGGACGCAACGGCGGACACGGCGCGGGTCAGCCGCCAGCGCGCGGCGATGGGCGAGAACTTCGTGCAGCTTTCCGGCGAGGACGGCACGGCGCTGGGCTTCAACGCGCATGGCGGGCATGGCTGCATCTCCGTTACCGCCAATGTCGCGCCGGAGTTGTGCGCGCGTTTCCAGAATGCTTGCGAGGCGGGCGACTACACGACTGCGCTGAAGCTGCATGACCGGCTGATGCCGCTGCACCAGGCACTGTTCATCGAATCCAACCCCGCGCCGGTCAAATACGCCGCGCAGCTGCTGGGCCTCTGCCGCGAGGATGTGCGCCCGCCGCTGGCATCGCTTTCAGACGCCTCGAAGCGCGCGGTGGAAGACGCGCTGGAAAAAGCCGGCCTCGCCTGAAACCAGGGCGGCCCCGGCAGCGAGAGCACGCCATGAACCAGAAGAAAGACCCGGCGCGCCGGACCGTGGCCGAGAACCGCAAGGCGCGCCACAACTACGAAATCCTTGAAACGTTCGAGGCCGGAATTGCGCTGCAAGGCTCCGAGGTGAAGAGCCTGCGCGAGGGTCGCGCCAATATCGCGGAATCCTACGCGAGCGCGGAAAAGGGCGAAATCTACCTCATCAACAGCGCGATCCAGGAATACAGGCAGGCCAACCGCTTCAACCACGAGGAACGCCGCCCGCGCAAGCTGCTGCTGCACAAGAAGGAGATTGCCCGGCTGATCGGCGCGACCGAGCGCGAGGGCATGACGCTCGTGCCGCTGAAGCTGTATTTCAACGACCGGGGCATCGCGAAGGTGCAACTGGCGCTCGGCCGGGGCCGCAAGCAGCACGACAAGCGCGAGGCGGAGAAGGCGCGCGACTGGCAGCGGCAGAAGGCGCGGCTGCTGCGCGAGAAGGGGTGACGGTCAAAGCGGCCCCGCAAGCCGGGGCATTGGCCGACCAGACTGAAACTTCAACGGGCGTCATTGCCGGACTTGCTCGTGCTCGGGCCTCACCCGAGTAATCCGGCAATCAAATCAATGGCTTAAGCGGGGTCGCCTCGATGGGTGCCCGTGTCACGCACGGGCATGACGTCGTTCAAGCTGATCGCGGATCATTCCGCAGCGACAGGCGCGGCCTCCGGCGTCGGCAGGCGCCGCGGCAGCATCGCGACCGCCGACAAGGTCACCAGCGCGGCCACCGCGAGAATGCGGAATAGCGTGTCGAAGCCCCAGTTGTCGTAGACGAACGCCACCAGCGGCAGCGTCAACGCCAGCACGGTGAACGCCACGACGAAGCGGATGCCGTAGACCCGCGCGCGGTTCGCGCCGCTGGCCAGCTTCGAGATCATGAAGTCGTTGATGGGGACCTGGCCGAACGCGCCGAGCATGAAGCCCAGCGCCACCAGGAAGGCCCACCCGTCGGTCAGACCCGGCATCGCCGCGAAGAACACGATCTGGATCGCCGCCACGGTCATGAACACCGGGCGCGGCCCGAAACGGTCGAGCATGCTGCCCACCAGCACCTGCGCGAAGGATGCCACCGCGAACACAACGAAGGCCAGCGAGCCGATCATGCTGGCGACGGCCTCGGGGCCGGAGGCGGTCGCGTCCGTCCACAGGGCCAGTTCCGCGGCGAATCCCTCCATCCGCTCGGCGAAAATCTTGGGCAGCGCGAATGTCGTGGACTGGAAGATCACCGAGGTGACGGCCGTGGTGAGGAACACGATGGCCGAAATCCGCAGCAGGAGACCCCGCATGGACACTGACGCCTCTGTTCGGTCCGCCTGCTCCGCCGCGCGGTCGCGCCGCCGGTCATGCCCGATCTGCTCCCAGCGCAGCGCCAGATAGCCGAGCCCGACGGCGACGGAGGCGATGCCGGGCGCGATGAACGCCATGCGCCAGCCCGCCGTGTCGATCATGAAGCCGGTGACGAGCGCGGCCGAGGCGACGCCCAGATTGCCCCACACCCCGTTCACCGCGATGCGCATACCGGTGTTGCGCCACTGCATGGAAACGATCGCCAGGCCGACCGGATGATAGATCGCCGCAAACATCCCGATCACGAACAGGCCGATCCCCACCTGTAGCGGCGTCGCGGCGAGGCCTGTGGCGATGGCGGCGAGGCCGATGCCGACGAAGAACACGCCCATCATGCCGTCGCGACTCCACTTGTCGGCGAGCCACCCGGCGGGCAGCGCGAAGACGCCGAAGGCGAAGAAGCCCGGCGTGGCATAGGCCAGAAGCTCCGCATAGCCAACGCCCCACTCGCTGGTGAGCGCGAGCGCTGCCACCGTGGCGAAGATCAGCATGAACAGGTGATCGAAAAAATGACCGATGTTCAGGAACAGGAAATAAAGCCGGTCTCTTGTCAT